>CAZHAY010000257.1:0-1530 GCA_964530545.1 uncultured Marinobacter sp. | reverse complement strand
ACTCACTCATGGCGACCTGAGCGACATAGAAACTTATGAAGAAGACGCTTACGAAGACTATGCCTACATTCATCGCTCCGCCTACATGAACCTCGTTTACGAACCGGCAGCAACCCAAGCTGGAGACGACTTCACCATCACCAGCACCACCAACGGTGAAACCACCGCCATCTACCGGTGCACCCTATCCGCAAGCGACTGGAATGAAGCTAACTGGTACTGGACATGCTGGAACGGGAATCCCCGCTAAACCCACTCCCCTGAAAGCTCAATCATCCCGGTTGCAACACCAGCAACCGGGATTCTCGATTTTGCGCGCCCGGAACAGCTCAGATGGTCTACGGTAAAGCCGGGGGATCCAACAAGAACGTTCAGAAAACCTTCGTTTTTTCGGAGAGGCGCTCGCCCCTGAAGAGCTCCGTGCTCTTTTAATTGAACTCAAGGAAATGCGTGCCCAACGGCGGCAAAAAGCCCCGGAATACCAATCCGAAGTGCCCCAACTGCTGCAAGTAACGGCGGCGCCCACCCGGCGTATACCTCTATAGTCGCCGCCCGTGCTAGGCTTTCATCAATACGCCCGGCAGCCTCTTTCGTCACCCGACGAAACGCGAAACCGCTGGGCTTTTTGTTGGACACCCGAACCCTTATACAGCAAGCCATCGACGACCACAGCAGACGATCAGCCCGCCCGCAACAGTCAGCTGTTTCGCCTCTTCAGGAGCGCCCGGAGTTCCGCAGCGTCCGTAATCAAGCCATCGTCATCATCGAATTGCATGTGCTCATGTACGAGCGCAGCGTGCCCCTGCCTTAGGGCCAAAGAAGGCACATCCCTGACCTGGGAGGCCGCAGCGATCAGCTCCCGCAACGAGTCATCATCCTGCTGTTCGCTGGCCACCTGCGCGGCCGCGACAAGGTCATTCACCGCCGTGGACAACCTGCTGACATCTTGGGCCAAGCCGAGCAGGGTCTGGAAATCATCCTCCGCGAGCACCCGGTAGGTTCCCGAATCTGTCGTGAGCCGGGCAACAGCTCCCCTGTTCAAGGAGGAGACCGCTTCTTCGCCGGCAGCAATCATCTCCTCCAAAGATGACCACCGGGGACCCGACACCAGGCTCAGCCGGCCACTTCCATCATGCTTCGACATGCTTCAGCATAGAACCTTTGCAAATATGCCGCCGCGGAACCTGAGTCAAGTCCGGGTTACGAAGATGAACCCGCAAGAACGTGCATGTGCACAAAGTTCCTGCTCACGGATGTTCCAAGAATCCCGTGTTCATCGGTCGGCGGTTTCTGGGTAGACCCATCGGCGGGTTTTGGGTAGAACCGATCACAGCGGCATCCTGGGAGCTGTAACTCCTTGATGACGCCGCTGACAGCCAAAGCTATACGAGATCAGGGCCCAGCCAGGAAAGGCTGAAGCTTTCAGCTGCCTCCAGGCGCTCTCAGGTTCCGGACCACCAGCTTCCATTCGTTGTTGGTCAGCAGTCCCTCAGCTCGCGCCTGACTGGCCGCGTCCAGTAAACGGCTGAT
>CAZHAY010000256.1:0-1555 GCA_964530545.1 uncultured Marinobacter sp. | reverse complement strand
AGCCCTCAGAAGGACATCGGGCTGAGAACACTTTTCCGGACCTTCAAAAACAGGGACGTTTTTGAAGAGCCTCCAGGGACGGATCTACGGCGTGTCCGGAAAAGTGTTCTCTGCCCGGTGGCCCAGGCAGCACGCCTCTCAGGCTACTGATCCAGACAAAACCGCCGAAAGACCGTCCGGAAAAAGGTTATCGGCTTGACGCCCCGGCACCCAACCTCGCTGGCTCGGTTGACCAGGAACGCATTTACGGCCGAACGAGGCAGGCTAAGAGTCCTGCTGGTGGTACTCCCCACTCAACTCAACCACCGCCTCAATAAACGCCCCCGCGTGCTCAGGATCCACCCCCGGAGTAATACCATGCCCCAGGTTGAACACATGCCCCGAACCTGAACCAAACCGCTTCAGGATATCCGCCACCTCCTGACGAATTCGCTCCTTCGGCGCGAACAGCATGGTCGGGTCCATATTGCCCTGCAGCGCGACCTGATCGCCCACCCGGGCGCGGGCGCTGCCGATGTCGGTGGTCCAGTCCAGGCCCAGCGCATCAGCGCCGGATTCGGCCATGGCTTCGAGCCATTGGCCACCGTTCTTGGTGAAGATAATCAATGGAACGCGACGCCCCTCATTCTCGCGGATCAGACCGTCGGCGATCTTCTTCATATAAGCCAGGGAGAACTCCTGGTAAGCCCAGCCACTGAGCACACCACCCCAGGTATCAAAAATCTGCACAGCCTGGGCGCCAGCCCGGATCTGACAGTTGAGATAATCGATGACTGAGTCAGCCAGATGGTCCAGCAACCGGTGCATGACTTCCGGCTGGCTGTAGGCCAGCTTCTTGGCTTCCAGGAAATCGCGGGATGAACCACCTTCAACCATGTAGGTTGCCAGCGTCCAGGGACTGCCAGAAAAACCGATCAGCGGCACGCGGCCATTCAGTGCGCGGCGTATGGTCGAGACCGCGTTCATCACATAGTCCAGGTCCACATCTGCCTTCAGGGTCGGCAGTGCCGCAACGTCCGCTTCGGAGCGAATCACGTTGCGGAACTTGGGGCCTTCTCCGGTTTCGAAATAAAGGCCAAGGCCCATCGCATCCGGAATGGTCAGGATGTCAGAGAACAGGATGGCAGCGTCCAGCGGATAACGCTCCAGCGGCTGCAGGGTAACCTCACAGGCCAGGGGCGTGTTTTTGCAAAGACTGAGAAAATCTCCGGCCTCGGCCCGGGTGGCCCGGTACTCTGGCAAGTAACGACCGGCCTGGCGCATCATCCAGATTGGGGTGCGGTCTACGGGCTGGCGCATCAGCGCGCGGAGGAAACGGTCGTTCTGGAGTTCACTCATATCGGATCCTGATTCTCGGAGTCTGACGGGACCGGCGGACAGGAAATCGCTCTTTTCCGCTGGTTATGATGCGGGCAATGATAACCTGTTTGCGCCAATAAAAAAGGGCAGCCACCGGTACAGGGCTCCACTTTGAGGCAGGTCAAGTGTCACCTCGCCCCCTTCAGACCTCGAGATAATCCAGGATACCTTCGGCCGCTTGCCGCCCTTCCCAGAT
>CAZHAY010000255.1:0-1569 GCA_964530545.1 uncultured Marinobacter sp. | reverse complement strand
CGGACGCCAGGCTGACCACCCGATTTGTAGAAGTTCATGAGAGTCAGCTCAGCCAGCCACGGTTTACATCCCACACCCGTCAGTGCCTCAGCCTGATGGCGTGGCTTGATCAGAACGGAGCATTTACCGCACCGGATGGCCGCGACCCCTGGAAGCGGCTGGTGGGTTTCCGATTAGGCAGTGCTCACTGGCAGCCGTTTGAGCTGGACCGGAAAGGCGAGCGTTACCATGGTCACTATCAGCTCACCCCCTTCGAACAACACCAGGGTCGGGTGGCCATTCGTCTTGATGACAAGGAGACGACCATCCGCTGGAGCCGACAGGCTGACGGCGCGCTCGAGGTGCGCATGGACGGCGCGCAGATCCGGCTGGACAGCGCAGCCCGGGGCGATGCGTTGACCGTATTTGCCGACGCCGCAAGCTGGCCAGTGCGGCTCAATCATCCAGAAGTGACCCAGGGCGATGCAGTCAGCGATACCGCGCTGACCGCGCCCATGCACGGGCGGGTAACGGCCGTACTCTGCAAGCCCGGCGATAAGGTTGCCGCGGGTCAGGCCCTGCTGACCATGGAAGCCATGAAGATGGAGCACACCCTCAAGGCCGGCTTTGATGGCACCGTTGAGGCCGTGCACTGCGAAACCGACAGTAATGTGGAAGCCTCGCAAATCCTCATTACCCTCGAAAGCCCGGAGGATCCGTGATGGCTGATAATCAGGTAACGCTGGTGGAAGTCGGCCTGCGGGACGGGCTGCAGAATGAGCAAACCCCTGTCTCGCCGGCCCAGCGGGCAGAATGGTTCAACGCGCTGGTCGCGGCAGGCCACCGGCGGATCGAAGCTGGCAGCTTTGTGTCGCCGAAGTGGGTTCCCCAGATGACCGGCACCGATGAGGTCATGGCGCTGATCCGTAAGCCGGCTGACGTTACGGCAGAGGTACTCGTCCCCAACCAGAAAGGCCTGGAAGCGGCGCTAAGAACTCCGGCGGAGGTCATCTCTGTGTTTACCGCTGCTTCGGAAACCTTCAACCGCAAGAACATCAACTGCTCCATCGATGAAAGCATTGAGCGTTTTCGCCCGGTAGTAGAAGGCGCCCGCGCGGCGGGTCGCCGGGTCCGGGGCTATGTTTCCTGTGTGGTGGGCTGCCCCTACGAGGGACGGATACAACCGGCAGAGGTTGCCCGGGTGACACGGCAGTTACTTGAGCTGGGCGTGGACGAGGTCTCTTTGGGGGACACCATTGGCGTCGCCCGGCCCCGGGAAATTCATGCCCTGCTGGATGTCGTCATCCCCGAAACCGGTACCCGCAAGCTGGCCCTGCACTGCCACGATACCTATGGCCAGGCGATTGCGAATATTGTCGCCGGTCTTGAGCGGGGCATCCGGGTCTTCGACTCGGCGGTTGCCGGTCTGGGGGGCTGTCCTTATGCCAGGGGCGCCACCGGCAACGTAGCGACGGAGGATGTGCTCTATCTGCTCGCAGGCGAAGGCTTTGAAACCGGCGTTGACCTGCAGCAGGTGGCCTCATTAGGTGCGCATATCTGCCAGATCCTCGACCGGGCCAACCCGTCACG
>CAZHAY010000254.1:0-1659 GCA_964530545.1 uncultured Marinobacter sp. | reverse complement strand
CCATGGGTGTGTCCGGCTGGATCTGGAACGCCTGATAGAAGTCCCGCAGGCGGGGGTCCCGCGCTTTTTGCGCCAGCGCTGACATACGTTCCGGCCAGCCATCCGCCGGAGCGTGCGGGTTTTTGTCCGGGTTCTGAATCATCGTAGCTCACCTGTGAGCACCAGCATCGACGGGGCCTTACCTTGGCATCTGAGCGTTGTAGCGGTAGCGCAGGAATTTCTGCGCCTGGCTGACTACCTGGAACGCGTCTTTCAGATGGCTGCGCTCAAACGGTGACAGATCTTCCGGCCGCACATTGTTGTCCGGCTCTCGGCCCTCTTCCATGGCGGCGGCCTGATGGCGAATGCGCACGTGGGCAATAAACTCCAGCGCATCCCGTAAATTACTGACGCCGTCCCCCGGCAGCAGACCGGCCTTGTGAATATCTTTCAGCCGGCTGAAGGAGTTCTGGGCCCGTGACCCGCAAGACAGCGCGTGTACCCGGATCAGGTCTGAAACGGGTGCCGTTCCCCGGCGTTTCAGATTGAAGGTGTTCCGCTGTTTACCATCTTCCTCCATCACGAACTGGCGGAAAAAGCCCAGTGGTGGCGTACGGTTAATGGCATTGCGGGCCATCAGCGCGAGAAACCGCTGACTGTTCTGGGCCCGGGCGGCGATCAGGTCTTTCAGGACTTCGGCATAGTCGATCTCGCCATGCACTCCGGCAAGGTCGAAGAAGATGTTGCTGTTGAGCAGGGCTTCCGCCTTGGGGTGATCGATCCAGTCCGTGAAATAGCCCTTCCAGACCTGTAGCGGCTGGCGCCAGCGGGTATTGGTGGCCATGATATCGCCGGTACAGTACGCGTAGCCGCATTCCGCCAGACCGTCGCTGACGAATTTCGCCAGGGCGAGGAAGTAGGCATCGTGTTCGTCCGGGTCGAAGTCGTCGGAAAGGATCATGGCGTTATCCTGATCGGTAACGATCAGTTGCTCTTCCCGCGCCATCGAGCCCAGGGCGAGGAAACAGTAAGGCACTGGTGGCGGGCCCAGTTCCTGCTCGCCCAGCTCCAGCAGGCGCTGGGTAAAGCTGCGCCCGATACCGGCCATGGCGCTGCCCACTACCTGGGAATTGGCGTCCTCGTTCACCATCCGGATAAAACTGTTGCGCACGTCTCCACTGATCGCTTTCAGTCCTCTGACATCCGGCTGCCGATGGATGTTGCTCACCAGGTACAGGCTGCTCTGGGATTCATATTTCACAATATCAGACAGCGCCACGACGCCTCGGGGCCGGCCATTTTCCATAACGGGCAGGTGGTGAACATTGTTGTGCAGCATCTGCAGCATGGCTTCGAATACCAGGGCATCTGACCGGATGGTGATCAGGTTGGTTGACATGATGTCCGCCACGGGGGTTTCTGACGGCAGGGCGTCGGCCACAGCACGGGTGCGCAGGTCACGATCGGTGATGATGCCGACCAGGTCGCCGGCGTCCGGCTCACTGCCCTCCATCAGCAGCAGGGATGATACCCGGTTATCGGTCATGATACGGGCAGCTTCCTGCAGTCGAACGGTCGCGGGGGCGGTTACCGCCGGGCGTGAAAGCAGGCGCGAGAGTCGCGCGTTCATGGAATCGTTGGCCTGGAAGGAGCGGGAAACGGCCATTCGCAGCCGGCTTT
>CAZHAY010000253.1:0-1661 GCA_964530545.1 uncultured Marinobacter sp. | reverse complement strand
AAAGGCGCTTCGGCGCCTTTTTTATTGCTCGCCCATACTTTTCGCGGCCGTCCGGCCCGGCGGGTAAGGACCGTTCATGGCCAATCAGGGAATTTTCCGGCCGTGTGTCACTATGTCGCGGTAAAACCTGAAAAAACCCGTACCCCGGTAGCTTTGAAAGGGCATGGTCTTTATACTTGACGGGATTTTTTGACCAGAGCCATGGCGGCACTTCTGACTCAGTTCCTGTCAAGTATATCGGGGCCCACATCATGCTCCTGGCCCGCCATTGCGTTCTCCACCATTCCCAAAATGTGATTAGGCAATTCGTATGATAAAAATCAAACGGGGCTTGGATCTGCCAATCACCGGCTCGCCAGAACAACGCATTGAAGACGCCCGTCCGGCGCGCAGCGTTGCCTTGGTAGGTTTCGATTACCACGGTATGAAACCTACGATGGAGGTGCAGGTCGGCGATCGGGTGCAGGCGGGGCAGATCCTGTTCAGCGACAAGAAGACCCCTGGAGTGATCTTCACCGCGCCGGTGGCTGGCGTGGTCAGTGCGATCAACCGGGGCGAGAAGCGTGTGCTTCAGTCGGTGGTGATCGATGTGGAGGGTAGCGAGTCGATTGACTTCGGCAGCCATTCACCGGCCGCACTGGAAACTCTCGACGGCCAGCAGGTGCGTGAAACGCTGATCCGTTCGGGACTCTGGACCGCCCTGCGGACCCGGCCCTACAGCAAGGTTCCCGCCGTTGACGCGGTCCCGTCATCGATTTTTGTCACTGCCATCGATACTCATCCGCTGGCTGCCGACCCGGCGGTGGTGTTGCAGCACTGCGCCGCGGATTTCGAAAGTGGCCTCAAGGTGCTGGCCAGGCTGGCAGGCATCTGGGTGTGCAAGGCGGACGGCGCGGTGATTCCAGGCGAAGGCCTGGCCGGCGTGCGTACCGAGAGTTTCGCCGGGCCACATCCGGCAGGCCTTGTCGGTACCCATATCCATTATCTGGACCCAGTCAGCGAGAAGCATCAGGCATGGCACATCAATTATCAGGATGTGGTTGCCATCGGGCGTCTGTTCACTACCGGACACCTGTCAGCTGAACGGATCATAGCGCTGGGAGGCCCTCAGGTTGAGCGTCCGCGCCTGTTGCGTACAGTCCTGGGTGTCGATCTCGCCGAGCTGACGGCGGGTGAGATGAAACCCGGTACCAATCGCGTCATCTCCGGTTCGGTGCTGGGCGGTCGGGTGGCGCGGGGTACCGCCAACTATCTCGGCCGCTACCACCTGCAGGTGTCTGTACTGCTGGAAGGCACCCATCGTGAAGTGATGCACTATCTGCGAGCCGGGACCGACAAGCATTCGATACTGAATATTTTCATTTCCAAGCTGAACCCGGCGAAGCTGTTCGACTTCACCACCAGTACCAACGGCAGCCCTCGCGCCATGGTGCCGGTGGGCAACTACGAAGAGATCATGCCGCTGGACATCCTGCCCACCCAGCTGCTGCGTTCGCTGATTGTCGGTGATACCGACATGGCGCAGAAGCTGGGCTGCCTGGAGCTGGATGAAGAGGATCTGGCACTGTGCACCTACGTGTGTGCCGGTAAGTATGAATATGGCCCGATTCTGCGTGACAATCTCACGCGCATCGAGCAGGAGGGGTGATCCATGGGCTTGC
>CAZHAY010000252.1:0-1673 GCA_964530545.1 uncultured Marinobacter sp. | reverse complement strand
CAAACCGACTTTCATGGTTCCTCCGGTTCCCGGCCTGATACTCACCGGACAGGAAGGTCAGGTTAAACAAAGGCCGGTGTATGAATGAGTTGGGGCAGATTATTCATTCACCATAACGCAACCGGTGAAGGAATCGAACGCCTGAGCGAACAATACCACTAACCTCCGCAAAATTTGACGTTCTATTACATAGTGTCCGCGGAGGAGCACGCAGGACAACGCCAGCACTGACCGATATACTGCCGCGCTGCAGAACCCCGCAGCAATTGAGGTCAAGATGCCAGCAACCTTCGACGTGGTCATTATCGGCGCCGGCGCCGCCGGCCTGATGTGTGCAGCTACCGCCGGCTACCGCGGCCGGAAAGTTCTGGTAATCGACCATGCACCCCGGGCCGGCCGGAAGATTCTGATGTCCGGGGGCGGGCGCTGTAACTTCACCAACCTGAACAGCACGCCGGTCAACTTTCTTTCTGACCACCCCTCTTTCTGCATATCCGCCCTCAGGCGTTATACGCCCCAGACCTTTCTGGAGCTGGTGGAGCGCCACGGCATCGAATACGAAGAGAAAGCCGCCGGGCAACTGTTTTGCCAGCATACTGCCAGGGATATCCTGGATATGCTGCTGACAGAGTGTGAATGGGCCGGCGCCGAAATCCGCTTAAAAACCTCGGTTGAACGAATAAGACAGGCCGGTAGCGTATACCGCATCCGGACCAGCGGCGGCACCGTCGAGTGCGCGTCAGTGGTTGTTGCCACCGGCGGACTCTCCATTCCCACCATGGGCGCCACCGGCTTTGGCTACGAGCTGGCCCGCCAGTTCGGGCTGTCGGTGCTTCCGGTCCGGGCCGGGCTGGTACCGTTCACGCTGAGCGCCGGGCTCAGGGAGCAGCTGGCCCCACTGTCCGGGATCAGCTGCCCGGTGGAAGTCCGTTGTAACGGCGAGCGTTTTCGTGAGCCCATGCTGGTCACGCACCGCGGCCTGAGCGGACCGGCAATTCTGCAGATTTCCAGCTTCTGGCAGCCCGGCGACGCCATCAACATCGATCTCTTGCCGGGCCAGTCCGCCCGTGAGGCTCTGAGCCGGTTGAAAGCGAACGCCCCCGGCACGACGGTTGAAAGCTACCTGACGGGCACCCTGCCCCGGCGCTTCGCCCGTGCTTTTGTGCAATGGCAGGGCTGGAACCGCCCCCTCCAGGAGTACCGAAACAGCGAACTGGACACCATTGCAGAAACCCTGTCGAACTGGAGCCTGAAACCGGCGAGCACCGAGGGCTACCGAACTGCGGAGGTCACCCTGGGCGGAGTGGATACACGTCAGCTGTCCTCACGGACCATGGTCGCCAACGATATTCCGGGGCTGTTCTTTATCGGCGAAGTGGTGGACGTCACCGGGCACCTGGGTGGGCACAATTTTCAGTGGGCGTGGGCCTCTGGCGTAGCGGCAGGCAACGCTGCCTAGATTAAGCTTCAGTCATGCTCCGTCAATCTATCACCCGATTACCCCGCAAGAGGCCGTCAGAGCAGGCTTTTGGCGCCCTTCCCATCTCCGTGCCAGTCCAGAGCCGGGCCTCAGCGCTCACCTGCACAAGTGCTTTTTTGTTAAGAGGTTCCTGTTACCCGGGTGCGAATAACGGCACACTATCAACAACGGTTACATCAGAAGTACAAAAAAC
>CAZHAY010000251.1:0-1687 GCA_964530545.1 uncultured Marinobacter sp. | reverse complement strand
GACCCCAGCTAAGTCAGGGCCGCTGGCTGGCGTTCACGTTACTGATACTGATCACCCACCCATTACTGGACACGCTGACCACCTACGGCACCCAGCTTTTCTGGCCCATGGGTCCGCCCCTGGCCACCAACAGCATTTTTATTATCGATCCACTGTATACCCTGCCGCTTTTGCTGGCGGTGATTTACGCCATCGCCCGACCGCCAGCGGTCAGGGCCCATCTGGCCGGTCTGGGGGTATCGTCCCTGTATCTGGTCTGGGCGCTTGCCGCTCAAGCCGTCGTTGACCGGCACGTGGAGCAGGAACTGGCCAGCCAGGGATTACAGGACGCGCCGCGGATGATCCAGCCCATGCCCTTCACCACGCTGCTGTGGCGGGTGACCGTGCTGGCGGACGAGGAGCGGCTGGAAATCGTAACCGGTCCCATGGAAACTCACCGCCCCCTGACAGTCGAGCGCTTCCCCCGCAATACTGACCTGCTGAATGACCTGGCGAGTCTGCCGGAAGGCCAGCGGCTGCTCTGGTTTACCGGGGGTTTCCTGGACGTAAACCTTGAAGGCACCAGTCTGCAGGTGACGGATATCCGTCTCGGACTCCCCGGCGTTCATCCGTTCACCTTCGAACTGGCCCGCCAGGAAGGGGAAGGCCACTTCGTGCCCACCACCAGCCAGTTGATGCCGCGCCCGGCCATGGATGAGAATGCCCTGCGCGCTTTCTGGCTAAGGCTCAGCGGTGAAGCAGCGATACTCTGTCTGGCCAGCCTGCAGGCCCTGCCCGACGGCGAGCACTGTTCCTGACATGCGACTGGATGCTTACCTCTCACGCTGCACGCCGCTTTCCCGCAAGGAAGCCCGGCGGGCGATTATGGCCGGCCGGGTTTCGGTTGCGGGTCAGCCGGTAAAAAAGGCTGCGGAACCCGTACCATCGAACGCACAGGTGACCCTGGACGGGCAAGCGGTATCTCTTCCGGGCCATGTTTACCTGATGCTGAACAAGCCCGCTGGCCTTCTGAGCGCCACAACCGACGCCGTTCAGCCTGTCGTCAACGACCTGCTGCCAGAGGAACTGGCCACCCGGGTTCACCCCGTTGGCCGGCTGGACCTGGACACCAGCGGACTGCTGCTGATGACATCCGACGGCCAGTGGTCCCACCGCATTACGTCACCCCGGCATCACTGCCCCAAGACTTACCGGGTGACCCTGGCGGAGCCGCTCAGTGAAGAGGCCCGGCAGCTGCTGGAAACGGGCGTACAGCTTCGTAACGAAGACCAGCCGGTGCGGCCGGCGTCGGTGGTGCTGGTCAGTGAACGGATGATCGATCTGACCGTAACCGAAGGGCGCTATCACCAGGTCAAACGTATGCTGGCGGCAGTAGGCAACCATGTGGAAGCCCTGCACCGACACCGGATCGGCACTCTGGAGCTGGATCCCACACTGGCGGCGGGAAGCTTCCGCCACCTGACCGAGGCGGAAGTTCAAAATCTCTGACAGGATTAACCCAGCGGCTCAAACCGGCCCGCCTTGAGGTTCTTGCGCACTCTGCCCGCTTCGAATACTTCGCCGTTCATGGTGATGTAGATACCGGGAGTCAGCAGGCGGACTGCCGCGACGGCAAAGCCAAGGTTGAACACGGCGTCGCTGCGCCGCATTCTGGCCGGTTGCATGGCACCGAACAGCACGATCACCT
>CAZHAY010000250.1:0-1706 GCA_964530545.1 uncultured Marinobacter sp. | reverse complement strand
CCGTTTGTGCTATTCCGGTGGCCGTGTAACATAGAGTGCAGCTATCAAGCGGGTGCAACCACCACACCCGACCTGTAACCTATCATCGATACGTCACCGACGAACTCTTCACTGTGGATAACTGACGACAATCATGGCGGCTAAGAAACGAGGACTGGGCGAACGGGGCCTGGGCGCCCTGCTGGCGAACTCCCGGGTGAATCTGGACGAAGCGCCACGCAACCGCGATGGCGAATTGCGGGAGCTTCCCGTGGATCTGATCCAGCGGGGACGTTATCAGCCCCGTCGCGATATGGATCCGGCCGCATTACAGGAACTGGCCGACTCCATCCGGCAACAGGGCGTGATGCAGCCGGTGGTGGTTCGTCCCATTGAAGAAGGCCGTTACGAACTGATCGCCGGTGAGCGTCGCTGGCGCGCTGCCCAGATGGCGGAGCTGGACAGAATACCCGCTGTCATCCGCGTCGTGCCGGATGAAGCCGCCATCGCCATGGCGCTGATCGAAAACATACAGCGGGAAAACCTGAACCCCATCGAAGAAGCCTTTGCCCTGCAGCGCCTGCAGGATGAATTTGGGCTGACCCAGGCCCAGGTGGCAGAAGCAGTAGGGAAATCCCGCACCACCATTACCAATCTGCTGCGTCTGATCGGTCTGGCGGAAGACGTTCGTATCATGCTCGAGCATGGCGACCTGGAAATGGGTCATGGCCGCGCCATGTTAACCCTGCCGCCGGAGCAACAGCTGCAGGTGGCCCGTCAGGTTGTCGCCAAGTCGTTATCCGTGCGTCAGACCGAAGCGCTGGTCCGGCGCCTGAGAAACGAAACGCCGGGCCAGAGTGTTCGCAATACCGGACTGGACCCCAATATTCGCGCGCTGCAGGACGACCTGGCCGAGCGACTGGGAGCGAAGGTCTCCATTGATCATGGACAGCGCGGCAGGGGCAAACTGGTTATCGAATACAGCTCCCTCGACGAACTGGACGGAATCCTCGGTCATATTCGCTGATTCATCAATTAATTTGCGGGAAAATGGCGAATCTTATTTGGGACAGGATGTCATGTTCCACACCACATCTCGTGACCGGGCGTGGTCACAGGCACAAATTGTGCAGCCGGAGTTATAACGAGTGCTCAAAGTGACCATAAAACCACCGGATTTTCGTGCTGACTGAGTTGAACAGCTTCTGGTTAACACATATAATTCCCGCGCTTGGAAAAGCGGCAGGCAGTTAGTCATGGTAAGGTCCGGACATCGTATCAACCGAGTGCCGCTGGTCCGCTGGCTGGTTATCGAGAGTACCGCCATCGTGGTAATGGCCCTTTTGTGGGTTACTCAGGGTCGTCTGGCCGGTTATTCCGCTCTTGTGGGCGGTCTCATTTTTCTGGTGCCAAACACCTGGTTTGCCTACCAGGTTTACAAGGTTGAAGGGGCACGGAATGTGTCCCGCATGGTAGGCAACCTGTTCAGGGCCGAGTCGATCAAGCTCGCCCTTACCGCAGTGTTATTTGCGGCCGTTTTCAACTTGATGGAGCCGGTCCACGTACCGGCTCTGTTATTCACTTTTGCTGTGATGGTTGTGATGGGCGCAGCCCTGCGCTGGTTCATACGACCACGACCACAGCGATGACTGGACGAGAAGCAGTATGGCAGCTGATACCCCAGTAGAATATATTAGGCACCACCTAACCAACCTCACCTATGGCAA
>CAZHAY010000249.1:0-1707 GCA_964530545.1 uncultured Marinobacter sp. | reverse complement strand
GGCAATGTGTCCCATTGGGTCGCCAAAATACCTGGTGGGGGCACGGTTGAGTGGGATTCGGAAACGGTGGACGATCAGCCCGGCAAGCTGCTGGCCTGGCGCTCACTGGAAGGATCTGACCTGCAAACCTGGGGAACGGTGTTCTTCGAGCCCGCTCACGCTCAGCAGAGTGCCGCCACCGGCAACGCCGCTGACAGAAAAGACGGAACCAAAGGCAGCGGTGAAAGCACAGAAGTTTCGGTGTCGTTCAATTTCAGCCCGCCTGACCGGCCCAGCCAGATCATAGGCGAATATATGTCCACTCTCGAAAACGCGGTGCTCAACCATAATCTGCGCCAGCTGAAATCAACGCTGGAAGCAGACACTCCAAAACACTAGCGCTGTCCGGGAAGAGACATTGGCAAGGCTCCGGCCTTGCCTTTTTTATGGCCGGTCAGCCCATAATCCGGCGCGCCCATTCCGGTACGTCTTTGACAAAGGTTTCCCAGACACCGTCCCGCCAGCAGGCAATTCTGACGTAGGGACTGACCAGGCTGGAGTTGTCCACGAGGTGCAGTTCATCGGCCAGCCCGACGGAATCCCGCACATTGGCGAAGGTTCGGGGTACCCGGCTGTTTACCTTGTTTTCGGGCACGTTATGGCCACCAGCCTGCACTCGGGAGGCGACCCGGGCGTTGTGCAGTCCGGTATCACCGAGGTGAAAATAGAAGATATGAATCCGGTAGCCGGACGTCCGGGCGGTGGCGACAAAGTCAATCTTGGAGGGGTGGGAATAAACGGTTTCGAAGCAGAATGTCTGCCCTTCCTCCACTAACCTGAGGCGCTCTTTCTCAGCCACCAGTGCGGCTTCGTAACTGTGTGCCTCGGGCTCATCAGGCCATAGGGTTCTGGCGATGTTGTCCGCATTGATCAGCGGTATGTTCTTTGGCTTTAGGTATCGTTCGTAAAATGTTGACTTACCTGCACCGTTACCTCCGACGAGTAGCCATAGCTCAGGCTGCATGGTCCTGTCCGGTCAAGGGCTCAAAGCGGCCGTTGCGGAACTGACCGGTTATTCTCTGACCGTCCGGGTAGATGGCTTCGAGGTATCCGGGGCGACGTTCTGAAGCCTGGTATACGATCCGGCCTCTGGCAATATGCTGTGATAGTGCGCCGGTTTCCCGGTCGGCTTCGACTTCAGCCCAGAGGTCGTCGCTGGAAAGGGCTTCGGGGTATACCGGTTCAATTTTGACCCGGCGAACGCCCTGGCTGATGGCGATAAGGTCTTCGGCGCTTACTTCACCGGCTATGGCGCGTCCGATTTCTGCCCAGAATTCGATTTGCTTGGGGGTGGAGCGGCGCTGGATCTGGGCCTCTGCCGCGGCGTGACGTACAAGGTTTTTCTCGAGTCTTACCGGTGTTGTCATGGCAAACCTCCTCATTGAATGGGCCTGAACCATATTACCACGGGTGTAGCAAGTTGCAACAACGTACCCGCTTGCCGACTCGAATCGCTCACATTCTTGGGGTGCAGAAGACCTTGGGTGCCACTATTGGACCTGCTGCTGGCCAGGTGGACTTAGCCAGGATGCTGCTGGTTAGGTGGGTCGTAGCCTGGATAGGCCCGGGCGGGAGCAGGTAGGGGAATGTCTTTCTAAACACGCCCGCGAGTACGTCCCTGTAGGGCTCCGTCGCGCCGTCCCTGGCGCTCCAGGGTTCAGAAAGACA
>CAZHAY010000248.1:0-1862 GCA_964530545.1 uncultured Marinobacter sp. | reverse complement strand
CCTTCGGCGGCTTCCAGACCGAGGAATCCGCCGCCGATAACCACAGCCCGCCGGTGGTTCTGGCTCAGTTCAATCAGCCGGCGGGTGTCGTGCAGACTGCGGAAGGTCAGAACGCCGTCCATCTGTTCCCCCGGCAGGTTCAGTGACGATGGCCGGGCACCGGTCGCCAGCACCAGCCGGTCGTAGGCCAGCTCATGGCCAGCAGCGGTACGGACCCGTTGCCGGACCCGATCGATTTGGATGACCGGGTCGCCGTAGTAGCGTTCGATGCGGGCGCGGTGGAACCAGGCGTCGTCCTTCAGGCGGATCTGGTCCAGGGTGGCTTCCCCGGCCAGTACCGATGACAGCAACACCCGGTTGTAGGCGGGCTCGGGTTCGGCGCCGAGTACGACCACCCGGTGGAAGTCATGGCCGGTTTCGTGCAGATACTCCAGCAGCCGTTGGGCAACCATGCCGTGCCCGCAGATGATCAGGGTTTCTTTGGTCATTGTCTGGCTCCTTTGGGCTGTCTTGCGGAGGTAGTGGTTCTGTTGGACTTTGAGCGTGTGGTGATTGCGTCCGTTGTTTTCGGATTGCCAGTACTGTGCCAGTGTGTGTAACCGCAGGGTTTGTATGGAAATTTTGTTTTTCGGCCACGGAATCTTCGGAAGACACGGAAAAAGGATGCTTTCTGGTGGTGCTGTTTTCTGGGTTGTGCACTTTGGTTGGTCATCCCTGCAGCCGATGGACGTGCGTTTGATGGCTCAGGCTATGGCCTGCAGGTTTTTCCAGGGCTTCGGCTGCCCGTCGTTCTTCCGGGTTGAGGATGGCGCGACGCCGGGCTTCACCGGGGCCTGTTTACTGTACAGGAACGCCAGTACGGCCTGGCGGTACGCAATGTAGGCGGGGTCATCTGCCAGCGCTACCCGGTCCCGGGGACGGGGCAGGTGGACCCGCAGGTCTTCGCCGATGGTGGCGGCCGGGCCGTTGGCCATCATGATGATTCGGTCGGACAGCAGCACCGCTTCGTCCACGTCGTGGGTGATCATGATGACGGTGTTGTTCAGCTCCTGCTGGATGTCCATCAGGGAGTCCTGGAGGTGCGCCCGGGTGAGTGCGTCCAGCGCGCCGAAGGGTTCGTCCATCAGCAGGACGCTGGGTTTCATGGCCAATGCCCGGGCGATACCCACCCGCTGCGCCATGCCGCCGGAAATCTCTCCCGGCCGTTTGTCCCGGGCGTGCTCCATATGGACAAGGGCCAGGTTGTGCAGAATCCACTCCCGGCGTTCCCGCCGGCTCATCCGTCGCCGGAACACCTGGTGGACCGCCAGTTCGACATTTTCATAAACCGTCAGCCAGGGCATCAGCGAATGGTTCTGGAAAACCACGGCCCGTTCCGGCCCCGGCTCGCGGACTTCATGGCCGTCCAGTACGCAGCCGCCCTGGGTGGCTTTGAGCAGGCCGGCAACGATGTGCAGCACGGTGGATTTGCCGCAGCCGGAGTGGCCGATCAGTGATACGAACTCGCCTTTGGCAATCTTCAGGTTCAGGTTGTCGAGGGCGATGAATGGACCAGAGGGGGTGTCGAACGCCATCTGGACGGCGGTCAGTTCAAGGTGGGGTCTGGACATGGGATTCTCCTTTATGTGCCTTCGGCAGGCTTCCTTCGATAAGCTCAGGATGACGGCTGGCCCCGGCCGGGATCAGGCCCCGCTTGTGTTCCAGGACAGGCGTCGCTGAATCAGGGACATGGTGCGGTCCAGCAGAAAGCCGATAAAGCCGATAACCAGCACTGCCACCATGATCCGGCTCAGAGACTGACTGCTGCCGTTCTGGAATTCATCCCAGACGAACTTGCCCAGGCCCGGGTTCTGGGCCAGCAT
>CAZHAY010000247.1:0-1871 GCA_964530545.1 uncultured Marinobacter sp. | reverse complement strand
GGGCTGGAAGATCTGGTACCCGAGATAAACCGGGAGTCTGCACGTCTGGCTCGTGCCGTAGCCGATGAGTTTACTGCCCGTACTCCGGACCGGCCCCGGTTTGTGGCCGGCGCTATCGGCCCGACCTCCCGCACCGCCTCCCTGTCCCCGGACGTTAACAACCCGGGCTTCCGGAACGTGGATTTTCAGACGCTGGTGGACAACTACTATGAGGCCACGCAACACCTGGTCGAGGGCGGCTGTGACCTGCTGCTGATCGAGACGATCTTTGACACCCTGAACGCCAAGGCAGCGATCTACGCGGTTCAGCAGTACTTTGAAGACAGCGGTGTTGAGCTGCCGCTGATGATTTCCGGCACCATTACGGATAACTCGGGCCGTACCCTCTCAGGGCAGACTACAGAAGCCTTCTGGAACTCCATTGCCCACGCCCGGCCGCTCTCCGTAGGTCTGAACTGTGCCCTGGGTGCCGATGCCCTGCGCCCCTATGTTGAGGAGCTGTCTGGTAAGGCCGAAACCTACGTCAGCGCTCACCCTAACGCCGGCCTGCCGAACGAATTTGGTGAATACGATCAGACGGCCGGGGAAATGGCCTCGATCATCGAAGGTTTTGCCCGCGACGGTTTCCTCAACATTATTGGTGGTTGCTGTGGCTCCACCCCAGAACATATCGCCGCCATCGTGGAAGCGGTGTCCAAATATCCGCCCCGCCAGATACCAGAGCGCCCGAAAGTTCTGCGCCTGTCCGGCCTGGAGCCCTTCACCGGCGATAAGAACACACTGTTTATTAACGTGGGTGAACGTACCAACGTCACCGGGTCGAAGCGGTTTCTGCGCCTGATCAAGGAAGAGCAGTACGAAGAAGCCCTCAGCGTTGCCCGGGACCAGGTGGAAAACGGTGCCCAGATCATCGACATCAATATGGATGAAGGAATGCTGGATTCCCAGGAGGTCATGGTGACCTTCCTGAATCTGGTAGGCTCCGAGCCGGACATCTCCCGGGTTCCCATCATGCTGGACTCGTCCCGGTGGGAAGTGATCGAGGCGGGGCTGCGCTGTGTCCAGGGGAAATCCGTAGTCAACTCCATTTCCCTGAAAGAAGGCGAGGAAGAGTTCCTCAAGCGCGCCCGGGACTGCATGCGCTACGGCGCTGCCGTGGTCGTCATGGCTTTCGACGAGACCGGCCAGGCGGATACCTTCGAGCGGAAAACCGAAATCTGTAAGCGGTCCTACGACCTGCTGGTAGGCATAGGTTTCAACCCGGGTGATATTATTTTTGACCCGAATATTTTTGCCATCGCCACCGGTATCGAAGAGCACAACAACTACGCCGTGGACTTTATTCAGGCCACCCAATGGATCCGTGAGAACCTGCCCCATGCGTCGGTCTCCGGTGGGGTCAGTAACGTGTCCTTTTCATTCCGGGGCAACGACGTGGTGCGGGAGGCGATTCACTCGGTCTTCCTCTACCACGCGATCAAGGCAGGCATGAACATGGGTATCGTCAACCCCGGCCAGCTGGTGGTGTATGACGAGATTGACCCGGAACTGAAAGTGCTGGTGGAAGACGTTGTGCTGAACCGGCGGCAGGACTCAACAGACCGTCTGCTGGAGATCGCCGAGCGCTATAAGAACCAGGGCGGCAAGGCCCGGGAGGAAGACCTGTCGTGGCGGGAATGGCCGGTTGAGAAGCGCATCGAACATGCCCTCGTCAAGGGCGTTACCACTTTTATCGTTGAAGACGCCGAAGAGTGCCGCCTCAAGGTCGACCACCCCATCGAGGTGATCGAGGGCCCGTTAATGGACGGGATGAACGTGGTGGGCGACCTGTTTGGTGATGGCAAGATGTTCCTGCCCCAGGTGGTGAAAAG
>CAZHAY010000246.1:0-1899 GCA_964530545.1 uncultured Marinobacter sp. | reverse complement strand
CCAAACTGATGGCGCCGGACCAATGCCGGAGTTGTGGGGCCTTTCTTCGGGCTCGCTCTGAGTAAACTCTGGCTCCGGGAAATCCCTGACCCTTGACCCATGAGCAACTCACAGGTTCTAGTCTAACCTCATACAGACCAGAAACCGGACCGCTCAAATGAAAGTCAGTGAACTGGCAAAAGCAGCCCAGGTAAAGCCGGACACCGTCCGCTTCTATACCCGCGAGGGCCTGCTTAACCCGACCCGTAACCCGGACAACAACTACCAGCACTACGACACCGAAGACCTGCGGCGGCTGCGGTTCGTCCGCAAGGCGCGGCAGCTCGGGTTCTCGCTGGCTGAAATCCGCGCCATTCTGGACCAGGCGGATGATCATCACTCGCCCTGCCCCATGGTACGGGAGGTGTTTGAAGCGCGGCTGGCCGAAGTGGAGCAGGAAATCGAACAGCTCCAGCAGTTACGCAACCGCATGCAAACCGCGCTCGTCGCCTGGCAGGCCATGCCCGACGGAACGCCCGACGGCCATACCATCTGCCGTCTGATCGAACACTGGGATGATGACGCCGAGTCTGCCCACGGAGAACACCGACGCCATGACTGAAACCGAAACCCTTATACCTGCGCTGGCCATTGAAGGCGCCAGTTGCCAGGGCTGTGCCAGAAAGATCCGTGCCGCCCTCGAACCCATCACCGGCAGTCCCGACCGGGTGGAGGTGGATATTGACGGTAAGACCGTTGCACTGCCGGCGGGGATTGATCTGACCGATGCGGCGCAGCGGGTGACAGACGCAGGCTACCCGGCCACACCGCTGCACCGGGAACCGCCGGCCGGGCCTGAGCAGACGGCATCCGATCAGCCCTCGCCAGACACAGCGGCGTCACCCGACACTGACAGCAGGTATCCGTCAGCCCGGCAAGACAACGACGGCGTGCAGCTTTCTGTCACTGGCGCCACCTGTGCGTCCTGTGTGGCCTCCATTGAGAAAGCGCTGCTATCGGTCAGTGGGGTTACCAGCGCCCATATGAACCTGGCGAACAGCTCCGCGAGCGCCACCGGTAACGCGGATCCGGATGCCCTGGTGCAGGCCGTGCGCAACGCCGGGTATGGCGCCACCATCATCGACGACCCTGACGCCGTCGACGACGACAACCAGGCCCGGGACCGCCGGCAATACCGGAACATGATGACGAAAATGGCGGTCAGCCTCGGCCTGGGGATCGCCCTGATGGCCTATGGCATGGGCTTCGGGTCCATGATGATCACGGACGCCAACCAGCTCACCTGGATCAGTCTGGGTATTCTCACCCTCGTGGTGATGGTCGCCACGGGCCGGCATTTCTTTGTCAGCGCTGCCAGGGCGTTTCGTTTCCACAACGCCAATATGGACACCCTGATCGCCCTGGGCACCGGGACAGCCTGGCTTTACTCCATGGTGGTCTCGGTATTCCCCGATGTGTTCCCGGAAATGGCCCGGCACGTGTACTTTGAAGCGTCCGCGATGATTATCGGCCTGATCAACCTGGGTCAGGCGCTGGAATTACGGGCCAAGGGGAAGACGTCGGAGGCAGTGCGACGGCTGCTGGATCTGCGGGCAAAAACGGCGCGGGTGATTCGCGACGGCGTGGAACAGGATATCCCGGTAGAACAGGTCCGCAAGGGCGATCAGATACGGGTACGGCCCGGCGAAAAACTGCCCGTTGACGGCATCATCATTGACGGCAGCACCCGCATTGACGAGAGCATGCTGACCGGAGAGCCAATGCCGGTCAGCAAGACTACGGGCGACGAGGTCTCTGCCGGCACCCTGAACACCCACGGCTCGATTGTTTATGAAGCCACCCGTGTCGGCAGTGAAACCGCACTGGCCCAGATTATCCGGCTGGTGAGAAAGGCCCAGG
>CAZHAY010000245.1:0-1961 GCA_964530545.1 uncultured Marinobacter sp. | reverse complement strand
TCCCTGTTCCGGGAACTGGACAACACCGCGGCCGAGTATGGTTTTCGCCTGATTCCCCGTGCCGAGCTGAGCGATGCACTGGCGAATACTCCAGCCTGCGAAGACACCACCTCCGAAGCCTGTGCCGATGCCCTGGCCGCTTACCCCGGCGCACGCCTGGTAGTTACTATTGAAGGTAACGACACCGCAACCATCACCGACGCCGCCAGTAACGCCCGCTGGGGCGCCACTGAGCTTGTTTCTGGCAAGCAGGGCGAAGAACTGCTGGAACTGGTTTCCCAGCGGGCTGATATTGCTCCCTGGGCCATGAAGGCCTTCCAGGGCGATGATGGCCGCCTGTACCTCTCTGCCGGTCGCGCGAACGGTCTGAACGCCGGTGATGAACTGGCCATCCACGAGCCCGGCACCCTGGTACGCGCCCCCAACGGCCAGCCCATCACCTGGCGCGTAGGCCAGCGCGTCGGCACCCTGCGTATTGGAGAGCTGTTCGGCAGCGACCTGTCTGCGCTGGTACCCGTAGAAGGCCAGCGCCCGACACCGGAGCATGATCTGATTCTGATTGCGGATTAAGAAAGTAAAACCTGCGCACGAGCTGATTTTTCTCGAAGACTGATCAGCTGTATTGCCTGGCCTGTGCGTAACGCCGTGGACCGGGCTGCCCTTCCGAAACGAGAACAGGGTTCTCTGACTGTTCCGGAAGGGCAGCCCGGCCCACGGCTTTCATGGTATTGAGGTAGGCCCGCCTTCCCATTGGGATAGACAAGCTAGTACAAAAACGATCGCTTCCGGGAACTGGATGTCCCCATGCTCGTGGAGTGGCAGACCAGGCAGCGGATTATCCTCTGCCCTGTAAGTTATCAGAGTCGCTCGATAATTGTGACGTTGGCCATACCACCACCCTCACACATGGTTTGCAGGCCATAGCGGCCACCCCGGTCATGCAGCGCATAAACCAACGTAGCCATCAGTTTGGTACCAGAGGCCCCCAGCGGATGCCCCAGAGCGATGGCGCCACCGTTGACGTTCAGGCGCTCAGGGTCAGCGCCCGTAGCCTGCAGCCAGGCCATGGGGATCGGCGCAAAGGCTTCGTTCACTTCAAACAGGTCAATATCGTTGATGCTCATGCCAGCTTTTTTCAGCGCTGCTTCGGTCGCCGGTATGGGAGCTTCCAGCATGATGACCGGATCGTGGCCCAAGACGCTCATATGATGAATACGGGCCAGAGGCTCGACACCCAGCGCCTTGAGGCCTTTCTCGCTGACGATCATCACACCGGTAGCACCATCACAGATCTGACTGGCAACCGATGCACTGATGAGGCCGCCTTCCTGCAATGGCTTCACAGCCGCGATACCTTCCAGTGTGGCGTCAAAGCGGATCCCTTCGTCTACCAGGTGCATCTCATCCTGCAGCCCGCCTTCAGCCAGGTTCACCTGCACCGGCACAATTTCATTTTTGAACTTGCCAGCCTCGGTTGCGGCAATCGCGCGCTTGTGGCTCTCCAGGGAAAACCTGTGCAGATCCTCCCGGCTGAAGCCATATTTTTTCGCCATCATTTCCGCGCCCATAAACTGGCTGAACTCGGGAATGTCGGGATAGCGCTCGCGGATGTTCGGCCCCATGTAGTGCTCGGCCATGCTGGCTTTCTGGGCCAGGAACAGGCTGGAGCCCATGGGCGTGCGGGTCATGCTTTCCACACCTGCAGCGATGACAATATCCTGGGTTCCGGACAGGACCGCCTGAGCGGCGAAATGGATCGCCTGCTGTGAGCTGCCACACTGGCGGTCTACCGACGTTCCCGGAACCGACTCCGGCAACTTTGACGCCAGCACGGCGTTACGGGCAATGTTGGTGGACTGCTCGCCCACCTGGGTGACGCAGCCCATGATGACGTCTTCAATCAGGGCGGGGTCCGCATCAACACGGTCAACCAGATCGTTCAGTACAAACGCCGCCAGATC
>CAZHAY010000244.1:0-1962 GCA_964530545.1 uncultured Marinobacter sp. | reverse complement strand
TACAGAATACCCGCCGGCCCGGAGCCGGCTGTCGATCCACTTGATGCGCTCCCGGTAGCTTTGGCACATCGCCCGTTTACGCTGTGCTTCCTGTTGTTCGGCGAGGTTCTGGTACTGCTCCTCCGCCGCATTTTGACGGGCTGGCTGCCGGGATGGTGTTCGCTGCTGCCCCGCAATTGCTTCACGAGCGCGAATGTTGTCCTGCATCTGGATTTCGGAATAGCCTTTAAACTGAAACTGCTGGTGAGATGCATTCGGCCGCTCGTCGCCGTAATGAACCACACCGTTTTCGTCGGTCCATTTGTACACCTGGGCGTTAGTGAACGCTGGCAGCGTTATGATGAGAATGATGAAGGGAAGCCTTTGAAGCATCGACGACCGCCGCCTTAATCTGCAGGCTCTTCAGTCCGGTCCAGCGCGTAGCGCTCGAACCGCCTGATCAGATTGACCGCCTCTGGCGCCGGGCGGACGTTCCGGAACAGTTGCTGGACGTCCTGCCCTTCCTCCGCCAGGCTCGCGGCCTGGCTCTCCAGGTAGGCGGTCATCACCTTGTCGGTAAATTCAGGGTGGAATTGTACGCCCCAGGCGTTGGGGCCCACCCGGAATGCCTGATGGGGCTCGTCCTGGGAATGGGCGAGCAGGACGGCTTCGGTCGGCAGTTTGAGTACGGACTGGGCGTGGGTAAGGTGGACGGAAAACGATGACGGTGCGTTGGCCCAGATCGGGTCCTTTCTGACCTCATCGGTACACACAATCTCGAAGGTACCGGACTCACGGCCCTGGGTCCGGAAGCCCACTTCGCCGCCCAAGGCGTGGGCCAGTAACTGATGGCCATAGCAGACACCCAGGATAGGCACCTCCTGCTCCACCGCCGTCCGTAGCCAGGCTGCCGTCTGCTCACTCCAGGGCTCCCGGGCGGTTACCATGGCCGGAGAGCCCGTTACGATAATACCGGCCCACTGATCGGGGCGACCACGCGGCTCCTCCTGGGTGACATCAACCACAACAGCGTGCCGACCGTTTTCCAGCCGGTCGCGGAACCACTGCTCAAAGTCACCAAAAGTCTGCTGAATACTGGGGTGGGTGGACCCGGTCTTCAGAATGACGATCTTGGCCATATGCTCCCCTCCTCTGCCCGTAACTCTTGCAATGTACCATGGGGATCAGGGAGTTCCGACCGGAATGGACGCGGCATTGTTCCGATTTAATCCGCTAACTGTTACTCGCGTCATAGCCAGCGACACGCTTACGCCCCTACTATCAGCTGTTGCTTAGCTGAAATTCAGCCAAAAGGCGTTCGTTAAAACAGAGCACCTTCCGAAAGCCCCCAATCGGAGTGATTGCCTTGGACCACGTCAGATCAGACAAGCCAGCAAGTCAGGATGGATGGTGGCTGATTGCCGTTATTTCTCCCTTGTTGTTACTGGGTGGGTGGATGTTGTGGCCAAAAGCGCCGGGTCCCTCGGTGGCGTGGCTGTCTACGGAAATCTCCGCTCCCGCCCGGGAGACGATTGCCAGCCAGTGGCAGACACCGGCCGGCCTTTCCCCGACCCCAGCTGCCGTCCAGGACCAAGGTACCCCCGCGACCGGCGCCCCCGAACTCCGGGAGGTCAGCCTGGACCGCCTGCAGCATGCCCTGGCCCATATTGCTGTCGATCAGGACGGCAACCTGATACTGGATGAGGTCGCACTGGCGTCGCTACAGCAGGCCTTTCGCGCCGTCGGTGATCTTGACCCGGCGATGATCCAGGAACTCCAGCTCTATGTGCAGGCCGGGCTTGCGGGCGAAACTGGCGAGCAGGCCTCCGCGATACTGGGTAACTATGTGCGATATCGCTACAACCTGACGGATGCCCAGCAGGCGTGGGCCCAGGAAGGCCTGACGCCGCGCCAGCGGCTGGAACGCACCATTGAACTGCGTCGGGGCGCCATGGGCCCCGTCACGGCAAGCCAGCTGTTCGC
>CAZHAY010000243.1:0-1968 GCA_964530545.1 uncultured Marinobacter sp. | reverse complement strand
GTGCCGTTCCGGAATCCGGTACATATCATTCCGCGCAATGAAAAACGCCTTTGTGCTACCGTTCGACGCAAATGATACAGATTCGCATTCGCGATGAGTCTGGTTTGCACTGAACACAAAGGAGAGTTTCATGCGCTGTTCCGTCCGCCTTCTGGCGTCCGCGGTTGCCCTGGCAACCTGGGGCACGCCGGTTATGGCCCAATCCTCACCGCTGGAGATGGGCGAAATCGTCGTCACCGCTTCTGGTTTCGAGCAGAATATTTCCGATGCACCCGCCAGCATCTCCGTCATTCCGGGTGAAGAGCTGCGCAAGCGCTCCTACGCGGATATCACCGATGCTGTGCGCAACATTCCGGGGGTTTTTGTCAACGGTGGCGGTAACGCCCAGGACATTACTATCCGGGGCATGACCGAAGGTTATACCCTCTACCTGGTGGACGGCCGCCCGGTGTCTGCGGGGCGAAATATCAACACTAACGGTCAGGATGGCGGCAAACAGATTGCGCTGCCGCCGGTGTCGGCGATTGAGCGGATTGAGGTCATTCGCGGGCCCATGTCGTCACTCTACGGCTCAGAGGCCATGGGTGGCGTTATCAACATCATCACGAAAAAAGCGACCGAGGAGTGGACCGGATCCATTACCACCGAGTACACCAGGTCCCTCAGTGATCTTAACGAGGACGCGCAACTGGTCAGCCTGTATACCAGCGGCGGCCTGATTCCCGGCCTGCTGGGCCTGCAGCTGAACGGGTCGTGGCAGGGCACCGACGAAAGCCATCACATAGGTGGCAGCGATAACGCCGAAAGTACACCGGACAGTGACCGTCGCCAGGGCGGCGCGAAGCTGGTATTCACACCGGACAGTAATAACGAGATTGAGCTGGGCTATAACCGGGCCGAACTGGAGTTCACCCATACGCCGGGGGTGAGCATCGCGGAGTTCGACAGCGGTGGTAACCCGGTTCAGGCCAGTACCTATGAGTACCAGAAGGACGTTTACGTGCTCGGTCACAAGGGTACCTACGGCAATCTGACCCTCGACAGCTACCTGCAGCGGGACGAGTCCGAGCGGGTGCAGGATCTGGAAAAGCACGAAGAAGTCACCACCTTCAATACCCAGGGTACCTGGCTGGCGGGACGGCATATTGTGACGTTCGGCGGCCAGTACAAGTACGAAGACCTGACCGATGAAACCAATGGTCTGCTGAGCACCGGCATCGCTACCGCAACCCGCAGCGTGGACCGGTGGATTGCCGCCCTGTTCGCCGAAGTGGAATGGAGCGTACTGGACGATCTCAGCGTGACCACCGGCATCCGTTACAATGACGACGAACTCTTCGGCGGCCACTGGACACCCCGGATCTACGCCAACTACCGCATGACGCCGGAGCTGACCTTGAAAGGTGGCATTTCTACCGGCTACAAGCAGCCCAGCCTGCCAGAAGCGACAGAAGGCTTCGGGCGCGGCACCGGTGGCGGCGGCTCACCAGCGCCTCACTCCCGGGCCCTGTTTATCGGTAACGAAGACCTGGAGCCGGAAACCAGCGTCAGCTACGAAGCCGGGTTTGTGTTCAATAGCCTGGCCACCGACCTGGACATCAGCGCCATGGCGTTCTACACCGAGTTCAGGGACAAGATTGCGGAAGACCGCTTCTGTAACCCCGGCGGCGATCGTGATGACCCCTCCACCTGGCAATGTGCCTACGAGGGCAACAACTACCTGTTCCTCAGCACCCGGGACAATATCGACGAAGCGGCCATGCAGGGGGTTGAGCTATCACTGGACTATGGCATCACACCGGCGTTAACGTTCAGCTCCAGCTACACCTATACCGACTCGGAGCAGAAATCCGGTGACTTCAAGGGCGAGCCACTGAACAAGGTTCCCCGACATATGGCCAACGCGGGGCTGGACTGGCAGTCGAGCGAGCGCCTGAACCTGTGGCTGCAGGCGAACTATCGCGGTAA
>CAZHAY010000242.1:0-1985 GCA_964530545.1 uncultured Marinobacter sp. | reverse complement strand
GCGATAATCGCCGTCAGCAGGGAGTACATGTACGCACTGAAAGTGCCCATCACCACCATCAACAACAGGATGAACGCCACCGAATCGTGTTTCAGCATGGCGGCAATCCACGCGAGCCCCAGTGCCAGTGAACCGAACGATACGCTGAAGCGTGCGCCGTAGCGGACAAAGCACCAGCCTGCCAATGGCCCACCGACAAATGCCATGAAACTCTGCGGCTGTACCACCAGGCCGGCCATGGTAGCGGACAGGCCGAGGCCCACCCCGGTTTCGCTGGGCTGCTGTAACAGAATCGACCAGACCTGACCAAATTGATTCCAGGTCATGGCCAGAAAAATGGTCGCGAGACAGGCCAGAAGAATATTGCGGTCCAACAACAGCCGGATATTCAGCAGTGGTACTCTGGCGCGGGCTTCGCTGTAACTCCACGCCAGGATCAGTACCACTCCGGCGACCAGCAGCGACAGCGTCACGGCGCTCTGCCAACCCCAGGCGCCACCCTTGGTCAGCGCCAGCATCAGGCAGACGATGCCGGGTGCAAACAGGATGCCCCCCAGAAAATTGGTGCCGGCCTGCGGTTTCCCTCTGGATCCGGCGGGCACCACCAGCGTGACCGCGACAAACGCGAACGCGCCCAACATGGCCGTGATGTAGAAGATCCATTGCCACGAGAGGTGATCCACAATAATACCGCCGAGCAGAATCCCGAGACCGCCCGATACGGTCATGATGGCGGTCATCACACCCAGATACATGGGCAGCGCCCGGGCATCGATATTGGCGCGCAGCAATCCGACGCACAGCGGCAGAACTGCGCCGGTGCTTCCCTGTAGTGTCCGTCCAATGACCACACCGGAAAGTGAGGTGGAAAACCCGGCAATCAATGAGCCCAGAATACTCACAACAATAACAATCAGCAGCACCTTTTTGCGGCCGTACATATCGCCGAGCCGACCGCATATCGCGGCGGAAACGGCGGTCGCGAGCAAAAAACCTGTGATGGTCCAACCCACGGCTTCCGGGCTGCCAAACTCTTCGATAAGAAAACGAAGCGCCGCGTAGATCATGGTGATCTCGACAGTGGCGAGGATTTCCGCCGAAATCAGCGCCACCATCAGCATAATTCTGTTATTCGTCATGCAGCCCTCTGGCTCAGGTTCGTGAAGGGTTATCATCATGCCCATCCTTTGGGCCGAATCACTCCTCGGTACTGGGCCTCAAGTCCAAGATAACCATCACCGGTACATTATTAACAAAAGTGTATATAGGGGAAGCTTTTTCAGAAGCAGAAGAGGTAGAGGGAAGGCCAGGGAAGCAACCGGCGTAAAAAGAGGAGCAAGACGCAGCACGCCGGTAGCTTGCGCTCCCGGCGTGTGTTTTTACAGGGGTCGATCTTTCTAGAAGCTGTACTTTAAGCGAGCTCCGAACATTCTCGGTATACCCGCCTGCTGCAACTCGCCACCGAGGCTGTCAAAATTCCCCGGAATGTAGGTGCTGTACTCCTCGTCGAGGGCGTTGGTGACGAACAGAGCGGCATCGAAGGAACTGCCGAACATGCGATTCCAGTTCATGCTCAGGTTGACCAGCTCATACGAGGGTATGATCCCGTAAGGCGTGCCTTTCGCTGCCAGAACTTCGTCGGTGTAGACATACGTCGCAGACGCCGTCATATCACCCAGTTCTTCCCGTACCGGCAAGGAGTAGCTGGCGGTGAAAGTCAGGCTGTGCTCGGGGGTATAAGAGAGCGGATCACCCGGGGCGGCCGGGACAATAATCAGATTGTAGACGGAGTCTGCGGGCAACGTGGGGATGTTGAACTCTTTCAATTCCGTATCCAGATAGGCATAGCCGATATCGAAGGCAAGCCGTTCCGTCGGCATCAGTCGAGCTTCGATTTCAATACCCTGGATTTTTGATTTACCCGCATTCACCGGGCCTGCTGTCGGTGTTGCCAGGCCACGCGTATCAAAAAACCCCACCTGCAA
>CAZHAY010000241.1:0-2014 GCA_964530545.1 uncultured Marinobacter sp. | reverse complement strand
CCCTCGTCGTTGCGCATGACGCGGTCCAGGGCGTTGAAGGTGCTTTCATACATGGGGCAGCAGTTCCTTTGCTGTAGCCGGCCAGTGCCGGCGGCGGATCCTAGCCCGCGATGATATCCCCTGGCATCCACGGCGAAGCAGCCGCCGAGCTGGCTGTCAGTCTTCGGCCAAGGCGGTGTCGAGCCTGATCGGCATCAGCGCAGATGCGCCAGCGGGTGATGGCGCAAGGCTGCACGCGACCCGCGCAGTGCAGCCTTGCTGGATGCCGCCATCAGAAGACCAGGATCGTGGTTAGTCCCTCTTGGCTGGAGTACCAACTCTCGGCGTGACCTGACACGCCGCACATGCCAAAGTCGTAGGAGCCATCCAGACCGGCAGGCGTTACACCACTCACGCTGAACTGAATACTGGTTAGTGGCGGGAGACGAGCCCCAGACATGCTGTCGCCGATAATACTGGGCGCCGCTGGGGATCCTGCGAGCCGGTAGCACGGGTAGAGGTGCAAATCGTGGGCGCCGTTAGACGAGCTGCCCAGCATCTGTTGGGAAATGACCAGAACACGCTGGCCGGACGACACCGTGGTGTTGGCAATGGGGCTGATGAAGTTCAGGTTGTTGCCAAGGCTGTTTCCGAAGCCTGCGACTGTATGGGCACCGAGGATGCCCGGCGGACCGGCAGGGCCAATGGGGCCCGGGTGGCCATCCGGACCGGGCGGACCTTCAGGACCGTCCAGGCCGGGCGGGCCAACAAGGCCTTCCGGACCAGTCGGACCCACAGGCCCCTCTGGACCTTCCGGACCTGCCGGACCTTCAGGACCGTCCAGGCCGAGCGGACCCATGGGGCCTTCCGGCCCCGGCGGGCCTTGGGGGCCGACCGGTCCGATCGTGCCTGCAAGCGCGTATTGCGCCACCGGTGCGGCGGTCACCGCCTGGCGGGGCGACAAGGCCTGGCCATCGACGCTGACTTCCAGCCAGCGCTGCTCACCGGTGAAGGCGCCGGGGAAATCCAGGTCGATGGTGAACAGGCCGTCGGTGATCGGCCAGTCATTGGCGACCACGGGCGCGCCGACCTGGCTGCCGGCGCTGTCGGCATCGAACAGGCGGAACTCCAGATCACGGTGGCCATTCACTACCTGACCCTGCTGCTGCAACTGGCCCTGATAGGTGAACAGCGAGGTCTGCGGCGTCTGCGCGCTGGCCAGAAGCGGCCAGAGCAATACGATCAAGGCGAAGCTTCTCATCTCACTTTCCTTCGAATCCGTTATAGAAAATGCGCTCGGACTGCAGTGGCGCGGCGACCCAGAAACCGGCATGGACTGTGTAGTCGCCACCCTCCGAGAACCCCGGAACCGGCTGGCCGATGGTTCCCGACAGCGAGTAATCGCTGCCGCTGGCATGGCTGATGCCACCGGCATGGATGGCATGCCAGTGGATGGCGTAATCGCCCCCGGCGTGTGCCGCCGCAGACAGCGCGGACAACAGCATCGCCGTCACAAGGCAGACGCGAGGTGGGCTTGAGCGTGCTTGGATCATGGTTGCCTCCCGGTGTCGACCGGCAGGCCGGCGGTATGCCGCGACTGGGGTCTTATTAGGGAGAAGCGAGGAAACCAGACCGATTCCCTCAACGGCGATATCGGATGCCGAGGCTTGCTCGCCCTGACACCCGTTGCTCCCCCAGAAGGAGAGGGGCTTTTCTGCGCTGCAGCTTGCTGGTCTTGATTGCCGGCAGTGCGGGTGGGGGCGAGGTTGCGCGAGCAGCAGCAAGGCTTGCCAGCAAGGCGACAAGGCGAAGCCGGATGCGGATGGCGAAACCGGATGCTGTGGTTTGCGAAGCAGCAGCAGGACTTGCCAGCAAGATTACAAGGCAAAAACCGGATGCTTGTGGCCAGCTCGCCCTCACCTCAACCCCTCCCGGAAGGAGAGGGCTTTTTGAGAACGGTCAGTCTTCCGCCAGGGCGGTGTCGATGCGGATCTCGCCGACGAGCAGTTTGTGCACCGGGCAGGCGTTGGCGATC
>CAZHAY010000240.1:0-2035 GCA_964530545.1 uncultured Marinobacter sp. | reverse complement strand
GCCTAGTGGACGACCCGGACCACGCCAAGGGTCGGCATCTGCTCCCCGGTCTCTGATGAACAGGCCTGGTCTCGACAGACTGATTCGGACGTTGCCGGTCAGGTCTGCGTATGACAAGTCCGCCTCCTGAAGCCTTGTGCGCACTGGCCCTGATATGTAGGGAGCAGCAATCAACAATTGGGGGTTCACACTTCCGTAGTCATCCTGCCGAATCTCAGACTGCAAGCGTTGCAGGCTCTCGACATCACGTCCGTTGATTCCCTGCTTGGCCTCGATTGCCAAAACCGCCCGGCTTTGATCCGGGCCAGATATCTCCAATTGGCCGTCGATTTGCACGCCCGAAGGCAGGTGCGATTTCTGAACCAGTTCACCGCGCCAGCCCGAGGGAAGAAGGCCGATGACGTAGGCGGCTGCACGCCGGAGTGTCTCAGCTTCAAACTTGGGTTTTTCACCGACCTGCATCTGCGTCACCTCAACTTCCCGTTCGGGAAATAGCTTAGCACGGATGGCAGCGGAATATGGTTATTCCCCGAACGCCTGAAAGCTGTTGGCTGTCCCAGAACCTGTAGAAGTCCGACTCAAATAGACATATCCCAATATGTGAGACACACGCCCACCTGTTGACACACCTGCAATTCACTCGGTAGACTCCGCTAACTAAAAAGTCACGGCCGGCTAAGCACCGCTCCAACTGGCCACCGACACTCGGAGGTCGGAAGTGCGGATAGAAAGCATTGAGTGCATTCCTGTAACCGTTCCAATCCAGGCGCCAATCCTCACCTGTTTTGGTTCACTGTCTTCCTACTCGCGCAACCTGATAGTCATCAGGACGGATAACGGACTGACGGGTTACGGCGAAACGCACGCGTGGGTGAAGCCGGAGCAGTTCAAGGCCTGGGAGCGCGTGCTGCTGGGCTGGTCCCCGTGGGAAGTCGGCAAGATCCGTGCGCGCATCGGCAACTGGAACTACTACATGCGCACGGAGCTGGTGCTTGCGGCCATCGAGATGGCCTGTCTGGACCTGCAGGCGAAGTCCGCGGAAGTGCCGCTCTATCAGCTGCTGGGCGGCAAGGTAAGGGACAAGGCTGACGTCGCGGCCTACATCTTCTACCGCCACAACAACAAGCAGGGGCAGGGTCAGATTCACACGCCACAGGACGTGGTCGACTTCGCCCGGAAGATGGTGGACGACCACGGCTTCGAGACACTGAAACTCAAGGGCGGCTACTTCTCGCCCGAGGTCGACCTCGAGAGCATGCAGGCGCTCAGGGACGAGTTCGGTCCGCAAGCCAAACTGCGCATAGATCCACAGGGCTCCTGGTCACCGGCAACCTCCATCAGAATCGGGCAGGAGCTCGACAAGTTGGGCCTCGAATACTACGAGGACCCTGCCTGGGGCATGGCCGCCATGGCACAGGTGCGCCAAAAGGTGTCATCGCCCATGAGCACCAATATGTGCGTGACCGCGTTCGACCACATCGGACCCGCCATCAGCAGCGGCGCCGTCGACGTGGTGCTGAGCGACCTCTGGTACTGGGGTGGAATCAAACCCACCCAGCACCTGGATACGGTCTGCGGCAGCCTGGGACTTGGTATCGGCATGCACAGCAGCTGCGAGCTGGGCATCGGCTGGGCAGCTATGATCCACACCGCCGTCACCATGCCGAACCTGAAGCTTGCCATAGACAACATGAACATCCACGCGGCGGACGAGATCATCCAGGGCGGCATGCTGCTTCCCGAGGGCGGCCAGATCGCGCCACCCGAAGGCCCAGGTTTAGGAGTCGAGATTGACGAGGACAAGCTGTCCCAGTACAGCGCCCTGGCAGCATCCGGCACGGCGGTAGACCGCTTCCTGAACCCGAACGACCCCGACATCGCGCGCCCGGGCTGGTCAGCCACAATCCCCAGCTGGTGACCACGCACGGTACCCGAAAGGTGGCAGAACCAATGACGGAACTGGACTGGCAGAGCATTGAGCAGCGCTTCAAGGCGCTCTACGTACCCGCGGTCTGCGACGTGCTGGACGGGTTGG
>CAZHAY010000239.1:0-2056 GCA_964530545.1 uncultured Marinobacter sp. | reverse complement strand
TTGCTGTGCGGGGTGGCATCCGAACCCGGTCACTTCACGACTGTGAGCAGAAGCCGGGACGGCAAATCCAAGGAGACACACATGAAACTTGTGACAGCAATCATCAAGCCCTTCAAGCTGGATGATGTCCGTGAGGCACTATCTGAAATAGGCGTACAGGGTGTAACGGTAACGGAAGTGAAAGGTTTCGGTCGGCAGAAGGGGCACACCGAGCTCTATCGCGGCGCCGAGTACGTCGTGGACTTTCTGCCAAAGGTGAAGGTTGAGGTTGCCATCGGTGACGGGTTGCTGGACCAGGTCATCGAATCCATTACCAAGGCTGCCAACACCGGCAAGATCGGTGATGGCAAGATCTTTGTCACTGAGCTTGAGCAGGCGATCCGGATCCGGACCGGTGAAACCGGCGAGGAAGCCATCTGATACAGATCATCTGAACGATCTGGCCAACGCAAAAATACCCATTTCCTGTTAAGCCTCGTGCGGAGGGCTTCCCATGGACAGCAGTGTCTTTCATTTGCAGTACGCTATCGATACCTTCTATTTTCTCATTTGCGGTGCATTAGTCATGTGGATGGCAGCGGGCTTCGCCATGCTGGAATCCGGACTGGTGCGCGCCAAGAACACCACGGAAATTCTCGCCAAGAACATGGCCCTGTTTGCGGTCGCATCCACCATGTACCTGATCTGTGGTTACGCCATCATGTATGGCGGCGACCTCTTTCTGTCCGGTATAGGTGAGGTTGAAGTAAACGGCGTGCTGGGCGAGTTTACTCAGCGCGGCGACTTTGAGGGCAGCGCCATCTACTCGGGTGCCGCCGACTTCTTCTTTCAGGTGGTGTTTGTCGGCACGGCCATGTCCATCGTCTCCGGAGCCGTCGCTGAACGGATGAAGCTCTGGGCCTTCCTGGGTTTCGCGGTGGTGATGACCGGGTTTATCTACCCCGTGGAAGGCTCCTGGACCTGGGGCGGCAACGATGTGCTTGGGCTGTATAATCTGGCTGGACTGGGTTTCCGCGATTTTGCCGGTTCCGGTATCGTGCATCTCGCCGGTGCCACTGCCGCCCTTGCCGGCGTGCTTCTGTTGGGTCCCCGCAAGGGCAAGTATGGACCCGATGGCGAAATCCGCGCCTTTCCTGGTGCAAACATGCCGTTGGCAGCACTGGGTACGTTTATCCTGTGGTTCGGCTGGTTTGGCTTTAACGGCGGATCGGTGCTGAAACTGGGGGACATCGCCAGTGCCAACTCGATCGCCGTGGTCTTTCTGAACACGAATGCCGCCGCAGCGGGCGGCGCGATTGCTGCTCTGGTCACTGCACGGCTGATGTTCGGCAAGGCGGATCTGACCATGCTGCTGAACGGCGCCATCGCCGGGCTGGTCGTGATTACCGCAGAGCCTTCTACGCCTAGCGCCCTTACGGCCGCCGTCTGGGGACTGCTCGGCGGTGCGCTCGTGGTATTAAGCATCGTAACTCTGGACAAGCTGCACATTGATGATCCGGTGGGCGCCATTTCTGCCCATGGCGTCTGCGGCTTTCTGGGCCTGATGCTGGTGCCGGTCACCAATAGCAATGCTGCCTTTATCGGTCAGCTGGTGGGCGCGGTGACCATCTTCGCGTGGGTATTCGTGGCCAGCCTGATCGTCTGGGGCATTCTCAAGGCCGTCACCGGGATCCGTGTCAGCGAAGAGGATGAGTACGAAGGCGTTGATCTGGCCGAGTGCGGCATGGAGGCCTATCCGGAGTTTGTCACCACCAAGTGATCTGCCAGCAATAACCCGGGGCAGCCGCTGGCTGCCCCTTTTCGCTAGCATCACCCAGCCCGGAGCGGACGTTTAGCCTTCCGCCGGCCGTACCGGGTCTTCCAGTACGTCCAGCATGAACTGTGGCAGTGCCAGCGCGCCCCGGTGGACATGCTCATTGTAGTAACGGGTCACAAACGGACGGTCAGCGGCGTCTTCCTCCCTGAAGTACCGGGTATGGACACCTTTACCTCCCATGGTGCAGCTCCACCAGCCCGTTGGATAGACCGGCTGTGGGAACGGCAGCGTCTGCACGTG
>CAZHAY010000238.1:0-2061 GCA_964530545.1 uncultured Marinobacter sp. | reverse complement strand
CTGCGGGAATGCGCCCGCTTTTACAGCGAGTTGCGGCACCTGGGCGCACCGGTGGCTACGGTGGACATTGGCGGCGGACTGGGCGTGGATTACGAAGGCACCCGGTCCCGCAGCAGTTGCTCCATCAACTACAGCATGCGCGAATACGCCTGGAACGTGATCCACACCCTGCAATCGGAGTGTGAGCGGGCCGGTGTGCCCCACCCGGACCTGATCAGCGAATCCGGCCGTGCCCTGACCGCCCACCATGCGGTACTGGTCACCAACGTGATTGACCGGGAGCCACCGGAGGCACGAACACCAGCCGCACCCGATGAGGATGCCCCGGTACCACTGCACGATCTCTGGCGAGACTACTGTCACCTGACGGAGAACGACAGCCCGCGGTCACTCATTGAGATTTACCACGATCTGCTCCATGCCATGAGTGACGTACACGCCCAGTTCGCCCACGGTCTGCTCACCCTGAGCCACCGGGCCGAAGCCGAGCGCATCTACACCGCGAGCTGTCGCCTGCTGCAACAGCAACTGAGCAGCGCCAACCGGGCCCACCGGGAAATCGTGGATGAACTTAATGAAAAGCTGGCGGAAAAGCTGTTTGTAAACTTTTCGTTGTTCCAGTCGTTACCGGATATCTGGGGGATCGATCAGATATTTCCGGTGCTGCCCATTGAGGGCCTGGACCGCCCCCTTAACCGGCGCGCGGTGATACAGGACATTACCTGTGACTCCGATGGCCGTATTGACCAGTATGTGGACGGCCAGGGGCTAGAGACGACCCTGGCATTGCCGGAACAGCAAGATGACCAGCCCCTGCTGATCGGCTTTTTCCTCACCGGCGCCTACCAGGAAATTCTCGGCGACATGCACAACCTGTTCGGTGACACCCATTCGGTGGACGTCCACCTCGACGGGCACGGCCAGTATCAGGTCAGCGAACCCATCGAAGGCGACACGGTGGCCGATGTGTTGCGGTACGTGAATTTTAACCCCCAGGCGCTGCTTGAGGCGTACCGCACCCGGTTCGCCAACAGCGAAATCGATAGCGGGCAGCAGCAGTCGCTGTTGCAGGAACTGGAAGCCGGGCTGGAAGGTTATACCTACCTGGAAGAGTAAGTAGCGGCGGATGCCACTTCCGGAAAGAAATCCCGGGGCTCTGTCCCAGGCTCAACCCATCCGCGAAATCACGTTCTCGCCTGGGCTTCTGCCTGCGGTAGAATGGCCCGCTTTATTGCGTATCAGGGAATGGCGAATCCATGAGCAGTGATGACTATCCTTTTCGTTTCGGCGGCATAGAACGGCTTTATGGCCGGCAGGCAGCCCAGGCGTTTCGTGACGCTCATATTGCCGTGGCGGGTCTCGGTGGCGTTGGCTCCTGGTCCGCCGAAGCGCTGGCCCGCAACGGTATCGGCACGATTACCCTGATCGATATGGACGACGTGTGCGTATCCAACACCAACCGTCAGCTCCACGCCTTTGAAGGTCAGTATGGGCGCACCAAGACCGATGTGATGGCGGAGCGCCTGCGGGCCATTAATCCCCAGATCAACGTACAGATTCACTTTGGGTTCGTAACCGCCAAAAACGTCTCAACGCTGATCACCCAGGAGCTGGACGGGGTCGTTGATGCCATCGACAGCGTGAAATCCAAGGCAGCGTTGATCGCTCATTGCCAGCGGCAGAAAATTCCCCTGATCGTGGCGGGTGGCGCTGGCGGTCAGATTGACCCGACGCGCATTGAAGTCGCAGATCTGGCCCGCACCACCCAGGACCCGCTGCTGGCAAAAGTCCGTAACCTGTTACGGCGGGAATATGGCTTTTCCCGCAACCCGAAACGGCGGTTCGGTATCGAAGCGGTGTATTCCACCGAACAGCTGCTCTACCCGGCCGCCAACGGCGAAGTCTGCCATCAGAAACCGGATACCGGCGGCCCGGTACGGCTCGACTGCGCCACGGGGTTCGGTGCCGCCGTGTCGGTCACGGCCACTTTTGGCCTGATTGCAGCTTCCCGGCTGATCAACCGTATTGCCCGTAAGGCGGCACAAACCGCCTAGTCGGCGT
>CAZHAY010000237.1:0-2086 GCA_964530545.1 uncultured Marinobacter sp. | reverse complement strand
CAATCACCAAACGCGATCTCGTAGATGACCTGCCCGAACACAAAGCAACCATTGATCACCTGATCAGCTCGAACGGTAGGTTTGCCAGACTGCTGGATGACTACCACCAGCTGGATGACGAAGTGCATCGTATGGTCAACGAACACGATAATCCAGATGACGATACGGTGGAGAACAAAAAGCGGGAGCTGGTGCATACCAAAGACGCGCTCTACGCAATGGTCCTGGATTACGAGCGGACCCAATCGTAGCCCTGTGTCATGGCGCAAAGCACCGGCCCGCTCAGGCCGGTGTGACCTGTCGTCCCTGATGCCAGGCCGGGAAGCTGAGCCATTCGAAAATGGCATCAGCACGAACAACGGGAGTCTCAGGAGGCGGGCGAATGGGCGTCCGCCTCGTCGGGTACGGCAGTTACCACCACCTCATATATGCGCCAGTCATACTGGCTCAGGGCACGGGAAGCTTCCCTGAGGCGCCGGGCCAGGTGTTCGTCACTGCTGGGCACGACAAACGCTTCGCCGCTGAACATGTGGCCCTCCTCCCGCAGCCTTACGGCCGCACTGTCCACCCAGTCCATGGCACACAATTCGGCCTCCAGCTCTTCTTCAAGCCCTTCGGGCTCAGATTTGGAAGTAAAACGCGGGCGACGGTCCAGCAGGTCACCGATTGCTCCTTTAAGGCTTTTGACACCGTCCTTGGTGACATCCAGGGCGATCAGCCCCCCTGCCAGGGCATCCGCCCACCAGAAGCCGGCCCCGACGCCGAGAATGCCAATGATGGCAGCAAGGCCCGTCATCCAGTCGGCCTTGCTCATCTTGCCGTCCACGAAGACGGTTTTTTCATGGACTTTCACTGCGGCCTTGACCTGCATGTGGCCAATGATCACCGGCGGAATTACGCTATAAATCAGCGCGGCAATCATCAGCCAGCCTAGCCAGATGGTTTCGCCAAACAGCTCGATAGCGCCAATGCTCGGGTGCTCCATCTTGATCAGCTTGAGCACGGAGTCGAATAGCAGATAAACGCCCATTAACGTCAACGCCACGGCGGAACAGAGGAAAGCAATGTTCGTTATACGCTGATAGCCATAGGGAAAGTCATTATCGGGTGGGCGGTTTCGAAAGCGCATTGCGATCAGGAAGGCGATAGGGGGGATCAGCGATAGTATGTCCTCCAGCCAGGCCGCTTTCATGGCCTGACTGCTGCCGAGAACGAATGCCAGCACTACAACTATCGATAAACGCGTGCCCAGACTCCACCATTCCAGACGGATCAGATAGTCCAGGTCGGCCTGCTTTTCAGGCGGCAGTTGATAAGGCTCACGGATCTTCATCGGCCGGCCTCCAGTTGCTGCAAGCGCTCACCAATATCGTTCTGGCTGCTGATATGACGCTGCACGGTCAGCATCCAGGCGTTCTCGCCGTTCGGCAGAACCATCACATGCTCATCAACCGCCAGTTCCCACGGGCCTGGCTGGTACCCATGAGCCTTCAGCCACCAGATGGGCGCGGCGACGGCTCCGCCAGTCTCATCAGGGTCCATCTGCCGCTCGGGATTAGCGCCCTCATCCCGCAACGCGTCGATAAAATGGTTGACCGGACGGATCGCAACACGCTCTCCATCCAGAGACGCTGGCACTGCCATGGAGTCGGGATAGCCCACGGTATAAGTGCTGCTGTAATAGGGCTTCGTAAGCGCCGCATGCTTGCTCAGACTGGAACTCTTGGTGATCCCGCCGATCACCAGGTCGAGCTGGTGCTCTTTCAGAGCCTGAACCAGGACCCCTTCGCTACCCCAATGCCAACGGACGTCCGCGTCGAGTTTCTCGGCGAGCTCTTTGATGAGCTCTGGTTCAAGCCCTGCGGGGCCATTGTCGGAGCGCATTACCCAGGGAGGGTTCTCCGTCAGCCCCACATCCAGCACACCACCACGGATCTTCTCCGAAGTATGCTCGATGTCCGTGGGATAGCGACAACCTGTCAGGGCCAGCAGGACGATCAACAGACATAGCGCGACGCCATGCAGGCGGCACCACAGCAACACGTCCGAACGGCAACAACGTCGTACACCCATCCCGTTACTCCTG
>CAZHAY010000236.1:0-2102 GCA_964530545.1 uncultured Marinobacter sp. | reverse complement strand
ACAGCGATCAGCTTGTCGTCCTGCTCGCCGCCGTCCATCATTTTCAATACACCGATGACGCGTACGTCAACAATCTCACCCCGGGGTACCGCCTGACCCAGTATGATGACATCCAGCGGATCGCCGTCACCGCCTAGCTCCTTGGGCAGGGCAGTTCCGGGAATGGCGCCGTAATTGCCCGGATAGCCCAGATAATTGACGACTCGTGGCTCGCCATTTTTGTATTCCCAGTACACAGCTTTAGGATCGTCTTTGCTGACTTCCCACTTGGCGGAGGTACCGGTGGGTATTTCCACGATAGCCCTGGCCGTGCCATCGCCATTGAGGGCATCCATCTGCATCAAATCCTGATTGCCGACGATGGTGTAGTCATCTTTCGAGGTCATTTCTGAGGTATAAGGCGTTGTTTGGGAAAACGCCAGATTCCCCAGTGATTCGGCATGGACCGCGCTGGCAAGCAGTGACAGACAAGTTACGCTGGCAACAAGTAGTGGTTTACGCATGATGACTCCCTGATTGGTTAGGCCTAAGAACCTATCAGGGCGGTATGACAGATCAGTGACAACTTTTTTATGGTAAATCAGTGGCTTCGTCCGGGTGCCTTGTTGTGAACTTTAAGTCAAATCGGGACAGATCTTGTTTCGGCTCAGGTCCCGGTTTCGGGTAATTCTGTGAGAAGGGGCTGGCATTAACCGATCCGGAAGTCGGATGCCGCCCCTTTAACTCTGCCACTGGATTTGTAGGTGTTCAGGGGTTATATTCGGCTCCGATATGGACTCTGCCACGACAGTAACGGCTCTTGTTCCGGACCAGTGGCCCGGTGGCAGTCGGTAAACGATTTGCCCAGACGGGACACTGGCGGCTGCTCTAACGTGATGGACAGGACGTCCGGTTGTTCACACTCTTGAAAACGCGATGAAAGGGATTTCGATGTTTCTGCCGCCAAGAATTGCGGGCAGCCTGCTGCTGTCCGTCACGCTGTTGATCTCCGCCTGCGGTTTGCTGACCGCCACTCCTGACTCCCTGACGTTCAGCCCGGCGAAGGGTGATACCCGCCTTTATGATATTTATACCCGAACCTTCCTGGAAGTGGACGGGGAGTGGGGAACTGACTCTCTTACCATCGACAGCAATATGATCGTCGACTATGAGGTGCTGGGTTCCGGGCGGCAACTGCGCATTGCCATGCAGCCTGAATACTTCTGGATGGAAATGGGCGACCGCACGGTTTCCAGTTTCGGGCCCACCGAGAGCGGTACCGCGGTCGTGCGTGAACTGATGGAATCCGGCTTCGAGTTGATCATTGACGCTCGATCTGGCGAACTCAAGGATTTTACCAGCCGCAATGAAGACCTCTGGCAGACCATTCAGGAAGAGGCTGCGATCGCGCCCCTGATCAACCAGCTGGAGCAGCAGATGGCCAAACCGGGGCCGCTGTTCTCTGGTATATCCCTGACGGAAGGCGAAACCGTCACCGTTGAGGAGCCAGGCGAGCTTCAGGAGGTGACCCTTACCACCCGCAAAGTTACTGGAACCGAAGTGACCGTGGATCTGGAAGGTAAGGGCAAGGATAACGCCAGGATCGCGGGGGTAATGGTGTTGGAGCGGGACACCGGATGGCTCCGGCGTCTTGCGCTTTACACCAGCAGTTCCTTCGAGGCGCAGGGTAACTCAGGACGCAGCAGGCAACTGGTGGTGATGATTGCCGATGGTGCGGCGCCATTCACCGCCAAGGGAGTGGTGGAACATGCCGATCATGCTGAGCGTTTCGAGGGCTGGGCCTACCTGGGGGAAGGGCCGAAGCCGGGGCAACTGGAAGAGTATCAGCAACAGGCGCTGCAAACGGGCCTGCTCCTGCCCGCTGACACCTTTGGCTTCCGCTATTCGCCATCGACCTCCTTTTCGAGCCAGCCCTACCTCGACCTGGAAATAGACCACGCCTTTCACCCGTTGACCATTCCCGGGTCCTTCAACATTACTGACCTGGAACTGACCGGCGCCAACGGCGAAGTCATACCGGTCCGGTTTCATGAACATCAGGCCTTTACGGGTTTTTACGGCATGTGGCCCCAGGTCACCACTTTATCCCGGCAGATTCCCCT
>CAZHAY010000235.1:0-2103 GCA_964530545.1 uncultured Marinobacter sp. | reverse complement strand
ACCAAATACCGTGCGCACCGCTTTCATCTCTGCCATATCGCCGACCGGTGTGCTGGTGCCGTGGGCGTTGATGTAGTCAATCTCTCCGTTCACCGTGGCCAGCGCTTCGCGCATGCAGCGGGCAGCGCCTTCGCCGGAGGGCGCCACCATGTCATAACCGTCAGACGTGGCGCCATAGCCGGTGAGCTCCGCGATAATATTGGCGCCACGCTTGCGGGCGTGTTCCAGTTCTTCCAGAACCAGCATGCCGCCGCCACCGGCGATGACAAAGCCGTCCCGGGCACTGTCAAAAGGCCGGGATGCAGTCTCTGGCGCATCGTTATACTTGAATGAGAGCGCGCCCATGGCATCGAACAGCATGGTCAGGCTCCAGTCTTCCTCTTCACCGCCGCCGGCGAAGACGATGTCCTGCTTGCCGCTCTGGATCTGTTCCATGGCGTGGCCGATACAGTGGGCGCTGGTGGCGCAGGCGGATGACATGGAATAGTTCACGCCACGAATTTTGAAGGCGGTGGCCAGGCAGGCGGAAACGGTGGATGTCATGATGCGGGGGACCATAAACGCACCAATGCGTTTCACGCCTTTTTCCCGCATGATATCAACCGCTTCCACCTGACTGGAGCAGGAAGCGCCGCCAGACCCGGCAATCAGCCCGGTGCGGTCATTGGAAACCATTTCAGGGGTCAGGCCGGCCTGCTCGATGGCCTGCTCCATGGACAGGTAGGCGTACATGGCAGATTCGCCCATAAACCGGCGCACCTTGCGGTCGATGACGGAGGTGTCCACGTCAACCGTGCCACAGATCTGGCTGCGAAAGCCCAGTTCCTTGTAGGTTTCGTTAAAGCGGATGCCGGACCTGCCCTCTTTCAGGCTGGTTGTGACTTCGTCCAGGGAATTGCCCAGGCAGGACACAATGCCCATACCAGTAACCACGACCCGTCTCATACTGTTCTCCTTGGTGCGGGCCACCCACCATAGCGACGAGCGTGACCCGGATGTCTGGTCTCGGCGGCGACTGCATTCACCAGCCTGTTAAATGTTGGCGCGGGATTTTAGACAAAACGGCCGTCGATTGATATTTGACCTTCGTCAGAACTCTCCGTTCCTGTTGCGTTTGCCCTTGGCCCTGCGCTGCTGATTTCGCGCCTGTTCCTTTTCCTGTTGCTGGGCCTCGCGCTCGGTCTCCAGGGCCTGCTCCCGCTCCACCATGGCCGGGGTCTCCAGGGACACGGGGCCGAGGGTGCCAGCCCGCAGCTCGTTCAGCAGTACTTCTGACACCTTGTGCAGGTCCGGAATGCCGCCCCGGGCAAAAAAGCGGCGATGCGCCGCGATAGCGTCCATTAGCGCAAGGCCGTCCTGCGGTCTCTCGTCCAGCCCGTAGCGTTCGCAAACCCGGTCAGGGTAGGCCTGCAGCAGGTAATCCGCTGCGAACAGGGCCACATCCTCGAATTCGATGACGGCGGCCCGGATGGCGCCGGTGACGGCGAGACGATAGCCGCATTCTTCAGGCGTCAGTTTGGGCCAGAGAAAACCCGGCGTATCATACAACAGGATGTTATCCGGCAGCTTGATAGCTTGTTGCGCGCGGGTTACAGCGGGTTCATTCCCGGTTTTCGCCACCGCTCGTCCGGCCAGCGTATTGATCAGTGTCGACTTGCCGACGTTGGGTATGCCCAGAATCATGATGCGCAGGGCCCGGGTGTCACGAATGGATTCCGACACCATGGTCTGGGCCAGCTGCAGGATCTCCAGGGCTTCGCTGCGCTGGTTATGGGTCAGGGTGATCGCCCTTGTGCCTTTTTCCCGTTCCAGCCATTGCTGCCACGACGCGGTGACCTCCGGGTCGGCCAGATCCCGTTTGTTGAGCACCTTGATAACGGGCGTATCACCACGCAGCGCCGGCACCATCGGGTTCTCGCTACTGAAGGGAATGCGGGCATCCAGTACTTCGATAATCAGGTCCATCTGAGGCATGACCTGCTTGATCTCCTTGCGGGCCTTATGCATGTGGCCAGGAAACCAGTTTATTGCCATTGAGACCCCCGAGAAGTATGACGAGACCGTGCGGTAGTGTGACAGGGCGCCATTATGGCGGGGAATAAA
>CAZHAY010000234.1:0-2153 GCA_964530545.1 uncultured Marinobacter sp. | reverse complement strand
GACCATGAGGGTGAAGGCTGGTTGCTGCAGTGGATGTCGAGTAACCGCGCACTGATCACCTGGTATACCTATGACGATCAAGGCAATCAGGTCTGGCTGATTGGTGAGGGAGAGAAAGAGGGTGGTCGTGTTGTATTCCCGGAAGTGTATTCCACGCACGGGGGGCGATTTGGCGGTGATTTCGATTCGGCTGATGTGGAGCGGGTCGCCTGGGGGCGTTTGGAACTCGGGCTGGATTGTGATTCCGGGTGGCTTTGGTATCAGTCCAGCAACCCTGTCTTCGGTACCGGGCAGTTTGACACTCTGGAGCGCCTGACCTCGCTGGCGGGGCTTGGTTGTCCGTGGCAGGCACCTGCATTTAACGACCTGTACGATATGAGTCTGACCCGTTTGCCTACCGAAGGCAGTGGCCCGCTTAATCGCGGACGGCTGGTCCGTGACCTGGCCGACGATGGCACAGTTATCGCATCCGTCGTTGGCGTGGGTGTGGAGCGCTTGCAGCCAGATGACGGCCAGTGGCAACTGGTGGCCAATCTCAATCGCGTTCGGACCAATGTATTGCTATCGCCTGACGCCAGGACGATGGTCGGGGGAAATGCGAACCCGGAGGTCTCGCCGTTTTCACCCCCGGTGCGCTGGCATGTTGCAACCGGTGTCTGGCAGCCGTTGCCGGGGTTTCTTGGTTTCGAACGCACCGCCTTCACGGGCGTCTCGCCCGATCACGGCCATATTGTTGGCTGGTCCACACTCGGTGAAGAAGGCGGCCAGACGCCATGGATCTGGAATGTTGAGAATGGGCCGAGGTTGCTGCGGTTATCGGAGGGACTGGATGTCGGTGCGTACCCGGGCAGTGCCTCTGATGATGGACGCATCGTATTCGGCACCACGATCCATGACCCCTATGGCGTAGGATTCGCGCGCCCGGGTGCGGTCCGTTGGGTTGACGATTTGCCCCCGGAGCCTTTGCTTGACAATTCTGGATTTCAACTGGGCTGGGCTAGTGCAACCGATTCGGTCGGTCGGGTAGTTTTTGGATATGGCCAGATGTTGCTGGATGACAGCCATCCCAACGTCCGCGAGGCCTGGTACTGGATAGAGCCTGGTCATATGGCTTATCTGGGAACCTTTCAGGATATCCCCCAAAATTCTTATGGCATGCCGAGTTTCAGTATCCTTGATGTCACCCATGACGGCTCCTTGGCGGTAGGCGTTTATTCGCCGGACATCAATACGGCCAAAGCCATTTTATGGACTCAGGATACCGGCATGGTGTTGCTGTCGGACGTTCTGGACGAAGTTGGTCTTCTCGGTGAGTTGGAAGAAGACACGGGCCCTTGGACAGAACGCGAGGCAATCAAGGTGTCCTCGTCGGGGGACCAGGTCCTGATCAGAGGGTCCACCAGGTCCGGGGGGTGGCAGAATCATCATGCGGCCATTTTGCACCTCACTCCGAAGCGTTGATCGGCGAGCCAAAAGATGGGTGTGTGCCAACGCCTATTCGCGATCCTGCTGTCATACCAATTAGCCGCCCAGGTTATCGTTGCGCGCGTCCAGTCGGATGCTATCGGATCTCCAGCCCCCGCGGCGAGCCGTTCCAGCGTGCCTGGCTGATGTAATCAACCTCGAAAACTTTCAGGTCGGCCTGGGCGGCGTGTTCGACGTAGAAGATCTTCACCTGCGCCTGCGCGGCATGGGCCGCCCGCCACCACAGGGCGTCGCCCTTGGCCTGGCTACGGTGCTGTACCCAGTAGATGCGCAGGTCGGCCTGGGCGGCGTGGTTGACCCGGTAGACCTTGATGTCGGCCTGCGCGGCGTAAGCCACTTCATGGATGCTGAGGGCGTGCGCGGGAGCTGCCAGCGCCAGGCCGAGGGCAAGCAGAAGCAGGGTGCGGATCGTCATGGGCGGTTCCTGACAGCGGCCGTTGATCAGGTGATCAGCCAATCATCAGCCGACGATAGCGGGCGGCGATGGTGTCGGGCCAATTGTCGGCCGGGCGTCGGCCGGCGGGCTATGTAATGAATCGTGGCGGATGTGCTGATCTTTCAAACGCCATGCTGCGCCAGCGCCCAGGTGACGTGCTCGCGCACCAGCTCCGAAGGGTGCTGCTGGCGCGAGCGCAAGGCGGCGAGGGTTTCCGGTGTTCCGGGCGCAT
>CAZHAY010000233.1:0-2172 GCA_964530545.1 uncultured Marinobacter sp. | reverse complement strand
CCTGCTGGTCACCACCACCGGCAACGTCAACGTCTGTGACGCCAATATGCTCAAGGCCCTCAAGAACGGTGCAGTCGTCTGTAACATCGGCCACTTCGACAACGAGATCGATACGGCCTACATGCGTAAGCACTGGGAGTGGGACGAGGTCAAGCCGCAGGTCCACGTGGTGTACCGCGACAAGGCCACCGACGATCATCTGATCCTGCTGTCAGAAGGACGCCTGGTGAACCTGGGCAACGCGACGGGTCATCCGTCGCGGATCATGGATGGCTCCTTTGCCAACCAGGTGCTGGCACAGATGTACCTGTACGAACGCCGGTTCGCGGAGCTGCCCACCGCTGAAAAGGCCAACGGCATTTACGTGAAAGTGCTGCCCAAGAAACTGGACGAAGAAGTGGCCCGGGCCATGGTGGAAGGCTTTGGCGGCGTCATCACCAAAATGACACCAGACCAGGCGAAATACATCGGCGTACCCGTGGAAGGCCCCTACAAACCAGACAGCTACAAGTACTGATTGGAAGCCAACATGAAAACCCAGAAGCAATTCAAACGACGCTTCAGTTTCGAGTTTTTCCCGCCCAAGACCGACCAGGGCCGGGAAAAGCTCCAGACCGTACGCAACCGGCTGGCGGAAGTGCACCCGGATTTTTTCTCGGTCACCTTCGGGGCCGGCGGCTCAACCCGTGACCGTACCGTTGAAACCGTGCTGAACCTGCACAGCCAGGGTATCTCTACCGCGCCCCACCTGTCCTGCGTCGGCGGTACCCGCGAGAGCATTGCCGAACTGCTGGATATCTACCGGGAAAGCGGTGTCAGCCGTATCGTCGCCCTGCGGGGCGACCTGCCCTCCGGCATGGGGGCATCCGGTGAGCTTCGGTATGCCAACGAGCTGGTGTCGTTCATTCGCGAGCACAGCGGCGATACTTTCAACCTGGAAGTGGCGGCCTATCCGGAATTTCATCCCCAGGCCCGGAACGCTGAAGAAGATCTGAAGAACTTTGCCCGCAAGATAGAAGCCGGCGCCAACAGCGCCATTACCCAGTACTTCTTCAATGCGGACAGTTATTTCTACTTCATCGACCGCCTGGAAAAGATGAACATCACCATTCCGGTAGTGCCCGGCATCATGCCCATCGTCAACTTCTCCAGTCTGGTGCGCTTTTCAGATATGTGCGGGGCAGAGATCCCCCGCTGGATCCGCAAACAGCTGGAGTCCTACGGCGATGACACCGACAGCATCCGCAAGTTTGGTGAAGAAGTCGTCACCCGTATGTGCGAACGCCTGCTGGTCGCCGGCGCGCCCGGGCTGCACTTCTACACTCTGAACCAGGCCGAACCCAGCCTGAAAATCTGGAATAACCTTGGGTTGGCGAACCGGGACAAGATTTCGTTCTGAGGAAGTCCTCTGGCTACGACGCTTTCGTGGCCAGAGGAACATGACCTGCCTGGCCCCTACACCACCCGATAACGGCTAATACTACCCGCTACCCGGTTGGCCAGTCCGGTGAGTTCTCCGCTGGTGGCATGGGCATGTTCGGTTTCACTCAGGGTTTCTTTTGACGCGTCGTGAACCCGCACGATGTTCCGGTCCATTTCCTGCGCCACCTGGCTCTGCTCCTCCGCTGAGGTTGCAATTGCCGTGTTCTGTTCAGAGATCTGAGCAACGGCGGCAACGATCGCATCGAGGGACTCCGTGGTAGACCGGGACCCTTCGACAACCCGCTCCACATCCTGAACTGCCCCGGCCGCTTCCGTGACCGCAATATCCGCATTTTGTCGTAAGGTATCGATAACGCTTACCACCTGACGGGCAGACTCCTGGGTGCGGTTGGCCAGGGAACGAACCTCGTCAGCTACCACCGCGAATCCGCGGCCCTGCTCACCAGCCCGGGCGGCCTCAATGGCAGCGTTCAGGGCCAGCAGGTTGGTCTGCTCGGCAATGGCCTGGATCACATCCAGTACACTTTCAATCTGTGCAGAACTGTCCCTGACACCACGAATCTGCCCGGCCACATCCGTAATGCGACGGCTGAGATGGTGAATCGCCGAGGTGGTCGACGCCACCAGATCACGACTGTTGTGCGTCTGCTCGTCGGCCTGGTGCGCGCTGCTCGCCGCGCTTTCCGCACTGGCGGCAACTTCACCCGTTGTGCTCGCCATCTCGTTCAT
>CAZHAY010000232.1:0-2188 GCA_964530545.1 uncultured Marinobacter sp. | reverse complement strand
TTACCTGTTGACGTGCCAGCTGGGATACGAAAAAGGTCGGAACAAAGGACGGATCGGCGAACGGTTCATCGAAATATCGGGCGATATCAGCCAGGCTGCCCGCGACATTTTCACGAACGGTGAATTCATGATGGTCCGTGCCAAATTGCTCAGCCACCTTTCTGGCCCAGTGCACTTCGTCGAATTGCTTCGAATCGAACCCTATGGAACAGGTGGTCACCGCGTGATCCGCATGCTTCGCCATCAGTCCCACCACCGCGCTGGAGTCAACGCCGCCGCTGAGAAACGCTCCCAGGGGAACATCACTGACCATGCGCAGGCGAACCGCATCATCGATGAGTTCGTGAAGGCCACCAGCAAGCTGCTCCACGGACCCGGCCATGGTACTGGCAAAGCTGACGTCCCAGTATTGGGTCAGCTTGCTGGACTTGCCGTCCGTCGACAGCCAATGCCCCGGTGGAACCTTGTGTATGCTGCGGTAGATGGTTTTAGGGTCCGGCACATACTGATAAGCAAAAAAGTCCCGTACCGCGTCAGGGCGTATTTGGGTCGTTACAAAGGGCGCCGGCAGCAGGGCCTTGATCTCAGAGGCGAACGCAAACTGACCGCCATACTCATAGTAGAAGAGCGGTTTCTTGCCCAGCCGGTCGCGGGCCAGGAAGAGTGAACTTGCTTCACGGTCCCAGATGGCAATGGCGAACATGCCATTCAGGAGGTCCAAACAGTCCGCGCCATGCTCCTCATAGAGCGTGACCAGCACTTCTGTATCGGTTCCAGTGCGAAACTCATGGCCACGCCCGACCATTTCTGCCCGGAGTTCCTGAAAGTTATAAATCTCACCATTGAACGCGACAACATAGCGCCCCGAATGGGATGTCATTGGCTGGTTCCCGGCCTCGCTAAGATCAATAATGCTCAGCCGGCGGTGCGCTAGCGCAATACCCTTATCCAGCCAGACGCCGCCAGCATCCGGACCACGATGAACGATGGCGTCGGCCATGCGGGTGACCCACTGCTGGTGCCTGTCCCGCTCCGGTGTATTCGGTGTTCGGAGAAATCCGGCTAAACCGCACATATCAGCCTGTCTGGGTTTTCTGGACGGAATTCGCCGGTTTATTCACCAGCTCGCTGAAAAGTTCTTCGTACTCCCGCGCCATGCGAGCGGCTGAGTAGCGCTCATCAATCAATCGCCGGGCATTGGACGCCAGTTCATGGGCCAGGCCGGGGTCCTGAAGGATCTGTTCGCAACAACGGGCAAGCGCCGCCTTGTCGCCATGGGGTGCCAAAAGGCCTGTCTTGCCATGCTCAACCAGCTGATCGACCCCCGGAATATCATAGGCGACCACGGGGACACCCACTGCCATGGCTTCCATCATGCAGCGGGGGATGCCTTCCAACGATGATGTCATGACAAACAGACTGAAGCCGGACAGCAAGGCCAGCCGGTCGCTGCGGAAACCAAGAAAGTGTATGGCATCGGCACTAGGCAGTTGCTGCGCCTTGCTCTCCAGCTCTGCCCGCTGCCGCCCATCTCCGACCAGGTCCAGTTCGAGGGAGGTGTTTGCCGCATACAGTTGGTCAAAAACATCAATCAGGTCGCCCAGGCCCTTGCGGGGAATGACCTGTCCGATAAAACCGATACGCTGCACTTCCGATGCGGACCTGTCTCTGCCCGGATTGGCGGCTACGGCGGCATCAATTTCCAGCAGGTCCACACCGTTTCGGATAAACCGGGTTCTGGCTTCGGGCACGCCGAAGCGTTTCATGTCACTCATCAGCTCATCTGACAGGGGCACTACCTGGTCGAAGTAACGCAAAAGGTGTGTGCCAGCCTTAACAAAGAGCGCCATCTTCAGGCCCACCTTGCCAGAAAAACCGTGGGGGGTGCTGACACAGGGAATGCCGGTACGCCGCGCCGCTATGAGCCCGAGAATGTCGGACTTGTAGCCATGAGTGTGAATGACATCAATATCTCTTTCACGAATAACCTGACACAGCTGTTTAACCACGGAAGGGTCAAAGCGTCCTTTCATGTCGAGATAATGGACCTGCTGCCCGGACTCTGTGGAGTAGTATTCAGCCAGGGCGAGATCCTGCCCTGGACCTTCCCGCGTGACGGCGAGGTCGCAGACCACATGGTCTTTATCAATGTTGTTCGCCAGTGCCAGAACCCAGCGCTCCGCCCCAT
>CAZHAY010000231.1:0-2190 GCA_964530545.1 uncultured Marinobacter sp. | reverse complement strand
CGCCCAGGGGCTCAAGTAGGACTCTTGAGCTGGTTCCTATCCCACCTTTAAAACCGAATGCGACCGTACCTGTGCCTGCGCCCACTGCACCTTCATCCACGGGTCCCTCATTCGCGATGTCGAGTGCGGCGCATATATGCTCGGGTTGCACCGAGGGTTTTCGGATATCGTTGAGCCTGCCATCGTTCGTTTCCCCAACAAACGGATTGACCGTGGTCACTTCTTCATTGCCCGGTTGATTCAGGGTCCAACGAATCAGCGCATCCGCCGCTCTGGGCGCAGCCAAGGTATTTGTCAGCAGAATCGGGGTTTCAAGTTCGCCCAGCTCTTGAACTTGCGTCGCCCCAATCAGCTTTCCGAACCCATTCGCCACCGAGAGGCCAGCAGGCACGCGTTCCTGATACAGATTTCCGGAGTGCGGTTTGATGGCGGTGACGCCAGTTCGAATGTCGTCACCCACACTCAAAGTATGGTGTCCAACCAATACCCCGGTTACGTCTGTGATCGAGTTTCGAGCACCAGCAGGAAGCAGGCCGAGTCGTCCGGCCAATATCTCTCGGGCTCGAACCCGGCTGTGTTCACTACTTACATTGCTGCCAACCATAACGGAAGTTTACGGGCGCCAACACTCCAGTGACCAGTCGGTACCGATAAATCCGACACAGACAGATAATAATGTCGGGTAATGGGCATCTGGCTCGAGCGGCTGACAAATTTGCTTACAACAGCTCCTTCTCCTGTTGTCACCACTGGTGGGGACCGTTGGGGCTTGCCGCTTGTGCTCGCCAGACTGCAGGAGGAACATAGTCTCGGCTGGATCGAAGCAACAGCCAGGTTGCAAGACGATCCCGTGTTGCAAGGGAATGCTCTCGCGGGAGCGTTGAATGCTGCCACCAGTACGAGGCTGTTCCACAAGGGCCTGGCACCCGGGCGCCATCTCGACCGGCTGAACCGATATACAGCGGAGCTGACGCCCCTCACCCTGGCCGTCACCAATGCCGGGGCTGCAACTGATTTGATTTCTGCCATCTGCGAAGCTGCACCGTCTGGAGTACACCTGTTGCTGGACTTTACGGAAATCTCGGAAGTCCCGGCGGGCATGGAGCCTCTGCCGCTGTCCATGTTCAGCCTGACTCTGGCTGAAGCTGAGCAGTTGGCTCCCTACGGCATTCCTCCGGACGAACTCAAACGTGATCTGGAAGCGGCACAGTACTTGCGCCCTGCCTTCATGAATCGAATCAACTCCCGCGCCGGAGTGTTTCCGTCGGGTGGATTGGACCCGGGAACCACATCCAGGCTGCGCACGGACGGAGAACGTCACGCCCCGAATCTGGTCGTAGCGGCGTTGATGCGACAGAAGCGCTATGAGGAGGCGTTGGAACTGGCGGTTCAGGCGGCACCACGCCTGGTGGAGGGAATCATTCGCAAAGGCGGGCCCGTTTTCCAGAGCAACGGTCAGCTGGAGCGACTGCACGTCTTGCTGTCTTCCCTGGACGAACCGTGGTCGGAACTCGAAGCGACATTGGAATGGCGCCTCGTTGCGGGTGTTGCAGTTGGCGACTTCCGCGAAATGCTGAACGAAGTGGACGAGTTTCTGGCCAGCAACGACTCGCCCGAATTGCTTGCGAGGCGCGCTGCTTTGCTGCCACCGGAACAACGATTTGCTGCAGCCCAAAAGGCTTTGTCCATGCTGAGATCGCCACTCACCCTGTGGCAGGCAGGCCGATTGGGGATGGAAACAGAGTCTGCCATAACGTTATTGCAAGAGTCCGTGCACATGGCTGAGGAACGCGGCATGGCCTATGAAACGGGTCGCAACGCCGGCACCTTGGCCGAAGCGTACATTTTCAAGGGCGATCTGCGTCAGTCTTTACATTGGGGACAATGGGCCCTCAACGTTCTGGACGAGGCCGGGATTGGGGATGTAAGCAGGCGCGTCAGGATTGTGAATAACACCGCGGCCGTCGGCATCTTGATCGGTGAGACCCTGGGACTGGAAAATAAGCTGCAAGATTCACTGTTGCTGCTTGATTCGGAGCCATCTTTCGTCAGATCAAACACTTACGCAAATCTGGCATCTCTCGCTCTTGCGGAAAATCGCCTGGCGGAAGCTTCACGCTATCTGGCCACTGCACTTGATCGGGCTCCCAGGCGCCTCCGTATCTTCCTGACCTATCCAAAGGTACTTAT
>CAZHAY010000230.1:0-2212 GCA_964530545.1 uncultured Marinobacter sp. | reverse complement strand
TCCGATGATAGGGGAAAGCACCGGTCACCAGCTTCCTCCACGGAGCGCGCGAGCCGCCCTTATCCGGCCACTGAGCCAGAACAGTACCGGGAGCAATGCCCGCAATGCCAGCGCCAGTGGCCACATCAGCCAGCGCAGGAGGAACAGCAACGGCAACAGGATCAGGGTCCACCCTGCCCACTGCATCAGCCAGACAGGCGTTCCGGCCAGGCGCGCAACCTCCGCAAGCAAGTCACTGATCACCACGGGGTGACAGATGACCAGATAGCCCGCGCCGATAACCAATGGCCAACGGGCATAACGGGCACTGCGCAACACCATACTCCCGGCACCGGTTACCCGGGCCGCCAGCGCCGCTGACCGTGTGGAGAAGCCCGCCCCCCGGCTCGTGGCGGCCACCGCACGGCCGGCACGGAGTACCTTCACGGCGCTGGCGAAGATCAGCACATCCACCGATGCCCAGCCGACATCCGACAGGCGGATTTCTTCGCCGGTACGCTGGCGGGTTTCCAGGGTACGGAGACCACTGGTGAAGAAATCGGTGACACCTTCGGTGATGCGCTCCGTCTGGATCCAATGGACGGAGCCATCATCCGCCACCTCGAACTGCCCCAGAAAACCATGGCCTTCTGCACCGATAAAGTTCACGGCATACCAGCCCCGCTGCTCGGGTGTCAGTCCGGATGGCGCCGAGGTCGACTCGGAGCCTTCAGGGATCCCTTGGGAGTGGTCTGACTGAAAGCCCTCAACAAACGCTTTCAGGCGTGCGTATTGGCGGGACAGGGTGTCCATGGCCTCCACGGTTGTTACCGGATTCTCGAGAAAGTACACCACGGGCGGCAACACTGCTTCACCATAGCGACCCAGCACCTCCTGGAACGCTGGCTCCGAGGCATACAGCGGAAACACCTGCATTGCCATGTCCGGATACCGCACCAGAGCTGCCCGGGCTTTCAGGGACACCAGCGGGTCGTCCGCCAGATCGAGCAGGGCAGCCTGCAGCTCGACCGGAAATACCTGTATGCCATCGATATCGGGCAGGGTTTCACGGGCGTGGATACCGATCAGTCGCTGCTCCACGGGCTCGGGCTGATGCCAGCCGGCCAGCCCGGCCGCCAGCACACCTGCCAGTACCAACACCACGACTACTGTTTTCAAGCAGGCACCTCGCACGCTTTATACCGATGGTGCCCAGCTTATAACAACGCCGCCGCAATCTCCTACCGGGGCGCCCCATCGGCGGAATTTCACCTACGCCATCCAAGAGAAAGCCCACCCTCTATCCAGAATTGACGGAACAGGGTTGCGCAATGGCTGCGGTCGGGGTAGATTCAGGGCTCCTGTCAAACAGATCGAATTTTATACTGATGAATCTGAACGCCGTTGTTGTACTCGTGAAGCTAGTCCTGGTGGTCGTGGTGCCATCCGGGGGCTTTTGCGTGGACAGACGGTTGACTGACTGACAGACCAGACGAACACCAAGGCCCCCGGCACCGAAAGGTTCCGGGGGCTTTTTTTTGACCCGAGAAAAGAAGGGAACACATCATGAACGGCGCACAGCACATTCTGGAGGCGTTCCACCGCCACCACATCGACACGGTTTTCGGCTATCCCGGCGGCTGTATCATGCCGCTGTACGATGTACTGGTCGACGATGCGGTGGTGGAGCATGTGCTGTGTCGCCACGAGCAGGCCTGTGCCCTGGCGGCCGATGGCTATGCCCGGGCCAGCGGTAAAACCGGTGTTTGCCTGGCCACCTCTGGCCCGGGTGCCACCAACCTGATCACCGGTGTGGCCAATGCCCACCGGGATTCGGTGCCCATGCTGGTTATCACCGGCCAGGTGCCGACCGGGCTTGTGGGTACCGACGCCTTCCAGGAAACCGACGTGCTGGGCATGACCCTGGGCATCGTCAAGCACAGCTATCTGGTAGAACAGGCTGACGAGCTGCCGGCCATCCTCGAAGAGGCCTTCCGGCTGGCGAACGAAGGCCGGCCGGGCCCGGTCTGGATTGATATTCCCAAGGACATCCTGCTGACGGAAATTACCGCCGAACCCGCGGTCACAGCCCCTGACGCTACCGCTGATGATGTTGATATCAGCGCGGCACTCGCCCTGATCCGAAGCAGTCACAAGCCCCTGCTGTACAGTGGCGGTGGCGTTTCCCGGGCCCATGCGGAGGCTGCGTTCCGGGCCTTTGCGGAAGCCTCCG
>CAZHAY010000229.1:0-2246 GCA_964530545.1 uncultured Marinobacter sp. | reverse complement strand
CAGTCCATCGTGCTTCAGGATTTCACCCTGCTGGCCAGCCAGATCATGCTGGGTTCAGAGTTCCCACTGGAAGTCGGCTTTCTGGTAAATACCGGCGAACCGGAAATGTCGGTTGAAGGGGACATTACCGCCAGGCTGACCGCCAACGAAGAGCTGACGGAATTCTCGGTAAAAGGCCTGGACGCCAAATTCGGTCTATCCGGTGACGCGTTCGACAATCGTACCTTGCAGGCCCGCATTACCGGCAGCGTTGACGCCAATACCGCCACAGAAACCGCAAAACTGGCCAACCTCCGCGCTACGCTTGCCAACCTGGAACTGACCACCAACCTCGACATTGAAGGCTTTGGCCCGCAGGCCCGGGTTAATGGTGATCTGTCCGTGGCGGAATTCTCACTGCGGGAGCTGATGCAGACCATGGGCATGGAAGAGCCCGAGACCACGGACCCGGATGTGCTGAACAAGCTATCTCTCAGCACTCGCCTGACCGGCCCGGCAGGGGTGGCCGAGCTTTCTGACCTGACCATCGTGCTCGACGACACGACCTTTAAGGGTGGCGCCAGATACAACATCGCCTCCGGTGCACTGACCTTCCAGCTGGAAGGCGATGCCCTCAATGCTGACCGGTATCTGCCGCCGCCTGCTGAGGAGACCGAAGCGTCACAGCCCCCGACCCAGAGCCCGGGCACAACGACAACCGCTGCTGTCGAGGGTGAGCTGCTACCGCTGGAGACGCTGCGTGACCTGGAGCTGGACATTGACCTGGGCCTGGGCGAGCTGATTATCAGCAATCTCACCATCACCGATATCAACACATCGATTGACGCAGCCGACGGTCGGCTGGGCCTGACGGATTTCAGCGGTCGCCTTTATGGTGGTGGCTTTCAGTCCGACATTACAATTGACGCTCGCCCCGATAACCCCAACTGGCAGTTGAATGCACAGGTATCGGGGGTTGAGAGCCAGCCCCTGCTGCAGGATCTGGCCGAAATCGACATGCTGGCGGGTGCTGCCAACATAAACATCAACGTCAGCACTCAAGGCAACCGGATGTCCCTGCTGCGTGAGAACGCCGACGGCACGGTCAATTTTAACCTGGCCGAAGGCGAGTTCACCCGCATGAACCTGACCCGCCTGGCCTGTCAGGGCATCGCCCTGGTGAATCAGGAAGAGCTGGCTTCGGCCGACTGGGGCGAGACGACACACTTTAACGATATGCAGGGAACCCTGCAGATCGAGGGCAACACCTTCAATAACACCAGCCTGGTCGCGGCGCTGGCCGGTATGCGACTGGAAGGTAACGGCACCCTGAACATGGCCACCTCCGACATCGACTACGAAGCCGGCCTGCGCATTGTCGGCGAGATTCACCGTGACGAGGCCTGTCGGGTCAGTGACTATGTCCAGAACGTCATTATCCCGGTGGAATGCCGTGGCGACTTCTCGGAAGACCCCGCTGGTCTGTGCTCCTTCGACGGCTCCCGCTTCCGGGACACCCTCAAGGACATTGCGGCGAATGCAGCCCGGGGAAAGGTCCGGGAAGAAGCAGACCGGGCGCGGGAAAAAGTCGAAGACCGGGTACGGGAAAAGCTGGGTGAGCGCCTGAATCGTGGCGAGGATGCCGAAGGTGAAAGCGAAGGCGACAACAAGGTAAAAGACGCGATTCGGGGCCTGTTCAACCGATGACCGACCGGTTCGCCGAACGCCTTCTCGACTGGTACGACAAACACGGCAGGCACGACCTGCCGTGGCATCACAACCGCACCGCCTATCGCGTCTGGGTATCGGAGATCATGCTCCAGCAAACCCAGGTGGCGACGGTTATCCCCTACTATCAGCGTTTTATGGAACGTTTCCCCACGGTTCTCAACCTGGCGGAAGCGCCAATCGATGACGTGCTGAGCCACTGGTCCGGTCTTGGCTATTACGCCCGGGCCAGAAACCTTCATAAGGCCGCCATTCAGGTGGTGGAGGATTACAACGGCTATTTTCCTCAAACTCAGGAAGAGCTGGAAAACCTGCCCGGCATCGGCCGGTCAACCGCCGCCGCCATCATCGCCCAGTCCATGGATTGTCGGGCAGTTATCCTCGATGGCAACGTAAAACGGGTACTGGCCCGATACCACGCCGTCCCCGGCTGGCCCGGGCAAACCCGCACTCTGAACGCCCTCTGGACCCATGCCGAGCAACACACACCCGAGGCCCGGGCACGGGACTACACCCAGGCCATCATGGACCTGGGTGCA
>CAZHAY010000228.1:0-2256 GCA_964530545.1 uncultured Marinobacter sp. | reverse complement strand
TCAGATCCGCTCCAGCGCAATCGCCGTCGCCTCACCGCCACCAATACACAGTGACGCCACCCCTCGCTTCAGGCCGTAGGTTTCCAGGGCGCCCAGCAGGGTCACGATAATACGCGCGCCGGATGCTCCAAGCGGGTGGCCCAGGGCGCAGGCGCCACCGTGCACGTTGACCTTATCATGGGGAATGTCCAGTTCCTTCATGGCCGCCAGCGGAACCACCGCGAAAGCTTCGTTGATTTCGAACAGGTCGACGTCGGAAACGTTCCAGCCGGTTTTCTCCATCAGTTGCTGGATGGCGCCTACCGGTGCGGTGGTGAACCATTCCGGTGCCCGGGCGTGGCTGCTGTGGCCGCGAATGGCGGCGAGGGGTTTGAGCCCCCGCTTTTCCGCTTCAGACTGACGCATCAGTACCAGGGCAACACCGCCGTCCGAGATAGACGACGCGTTAGCGGCGGTTACTGTGCCATCCTTGCGGAAGGCGGGTTTCAGGGTCGGAATTTTCTCCGGTCGGGCCTTGCCGGGCTGTTCATCGGTGTCCATTACGCTGCCAGGAATGTCGACGGCGACGATTTCATTGCGGAAATGCCCGCTTTCAATCGCCTTGAGCGCGCGGGCCAGGGAGGCCAGGGCGTATTCATCCTGTTGCTCACGGGAAAACTGGTAATGGTCCGCGCAGGATTCTGCAAAGGTGCCCATCAGCTGGCCCTTGTCGTAAGCGTCTTCCAGGCCGTCGAAGAACATGTGATCCAGCATCTGGGCGTGGCCCAGGCGGGCGCCGCTGCGCATCTTCGGCACCAGGTAGGGGGCGTTGGTCATGCTCTCCATACCGCCGGCGATGATGATATTCGCGCTGCCCACGGCAATCAGGTCATGAGCGAGCATGGCCGCTTTCATGCCGGAACCGCACACTTTGCTGATGGTGGTGCAGGGCGTCGACGGGTCCAGCCCGGCACCGAGGGCGGCCTGGCGGGCGGGAGCCTGGCCGAGGCCGGCGGGCAATACGTTGCCCATCATGACTTCGCACACCTCTCCGCTGCCCAGGGACGAGCGCTCAATGGTGGCCCTGATTGCCGCTGCCCCCAGGTCAGTGCCAGACAGATTTTTCAGTGCGCCCTGGAAAGCCCCCATGGGGGTTCGGGCCATGCTGGTGATTACGATCGGATCATTGTTCACGGGGTCTTACCTTTGAAGTTCGGGCTTATACCCAGAATATCGGTTTTCCTGGAGCGCGGTCCATGGTCAAAATGGAACAACCTCGTGCCTGATACGAATCTCTACTGGGCTAAAACTGCTCCAGAGTACGCTTGATAAGGACAGGACTGACAGAAATACGGTGCCCCAGGCGAAGTGGGGTTGCGTTGCCGGGTAGGAAAATGGATGCTAGAAAATTCGTCCGTTGCAGGAAAGCTGTTTGATCATGAATGCAAAACCTTCTTCCGGCGCCGTGTTCACAGGCACGCTGACGCCCCGTTATACCGACCAGGACACCTGGCGCCACGTTAACAACTCCCGTGCCTATCAGCTTCATATCGAGGCGCGGATGCAGGCACTGGTGCATCGTTTTGGTCCGGATGCCTGGTTTTCAGACGCCGAACGCCTGCGGCCCCTGCGCGCGATTACCCAGTTCCGGGCGATGAGTTTTTACGGCAGCGATATCCGGTTTTCAGTCAGCCTGACAGGGGTTGACCGGGACTGTATCCAGTTGCGCAGTGAGCTGCATCAGAACGGTCAGTTAGTGGGCATTCAGGATATCTGGCTGGGGGCGTTTCTGAATCATGAACGGGTACCGCTGCCGGATGCGGTTTTCAGCAGCTTTAGCGCGGATGTGGATGCGGCACCGGCAGATATGCCAAAGGAGGAATACAGCCACTACGCGGACGACTTCTCCCGGTTTCCGGTGCACCGCGAGCTGACCCCCCGTTATGCAGATTTCGACGCCGACAGCCAGCGAAGTGAGGCAGCCATTGCCCGCTACATGGAGCAGGCCCGTTTCGGTACCCTGCAGAGTGTGAATATGGGCGAGCTGGGGCTGCTGATCGCCGCACTGGACATCACCTACCTGCACTACCGGGCAAGTGCCACACCGGTGGAACTGGTGACTGGCGTCAGCCATATCGGAAATACCTCGTTCCAGCTGGCCGGCGGTGCCCAGAGCCGACATGGCGTCCACGCGATCGCCAACAGTGTCATGGTCGTGGTTGATCTTGAAACAAACCGGCCCGCCCCGCTAACCGATGACATACGCCAGCAGCTGGA
>CAZHAY010000227.1:0-2271 GCA_964530545.1 uncultured Marinobacter sp. | reverse complement strand
TGCCCCGCACCTTGCCGTTCACCTGCAGTACCACCTGAATCTGGCTGCGCACCAGGGCGCTATCGTCGGCAGCGGGCCAGGGGGCATCCACCACGGCCTGGTCGTGACCCATGGCCTGCCAGAGCCGGTGGCAGATGTGGGGCGCAATGGGAGACAGCATCAGTACCGCAGTATCCAGGGCTTCCTGAACCACCGCCCGGTCCTGTTCATCAATCGGATCAAGACGGGAGATCTCGTTCAGCAGTTCCATGACGGCGGCAATGGCGGTGTTAAAGGTCAGGCGGCGGCTGATATCGTCGCTGACCTTGGCAATGGTTTCGTGGGTCTTCCGGCGCAGGTCGCGGCGGGCGTCGTTCAGTTTCTCGACGTCAATGGCCTGGACCGGGCCACCGGTGGTGTGTTCGCGAACCAGGCGCCACAGACGTTTGAGGAAGCGGTTGGCACCCTCCACACCGCTGTCTGACCATTCCAGCGACTGCTCCGGCGGCGCGGCAAACATGATAAACAGGCGCACGGTGTCAGCGCCGTACTGGTCGATAATGGCTTGAGGGTCGATGCCGTTGTTCTTGGACTTCGACATCTTGGTTACGCCGCCGACTTCCACCGGCTGGCCGTCTTCCCGGTGGGTAGCCCGGACGACATTACCCTTGCTGTCCCGCTCAACCGTGACGTCTGCCGGCGCGATCCAGGTGGTCTTGCCGGACTCATCCGTGCGGTAGTAGGTCTCTGCCAGTACCATGCCCTGACAGAGCAGGCGGTTGAAGGGTTCAGAGCTGGTGACCAGGCCGACGTCCCGCAGCAGCTTGTGGAAAAAGCGGGCATACAGCAGATGCAGGATGGCGTGCTCAATGCCGCCGATGTACTGATCCACCGGCAACCAGTAGTTGGCAGCGGCCGGGTCCAGCATGCCCTTGTCGTAGTTGGGGCTACAGAAGCGGGCGTAGTACCAGGAGGACTCCATGAAGGTGTCGAAGGTGTCCGTTTCCAGGGTTGCCGGCTGACCGTTATATTCGGTTTTTGCCCACTCCGGATCTGCCTTTAACGGCGACTGCACACCGTTCATCTCCACATCTTCCGGCAGGCGCACCGGCAGCTGATCGTCGGGAACCGGCATTTCGGTGCCGTCGTCCAGGGTCATCATGGGAATGGGGGCACCCCAGTATCGCTGACGGGATACGCCCCAGTCCCGCAGGCGATAGTTGACCGTGCGCCGGCCAATGCCGTTTTCCGCCAGGTGAGCGGCAATGGCATCGAAAGCCTCGTCACTGGTAAGGCCGCTGTAGCGACCGGAGGAAACGAGGGTACCTTTCTCGGTAAACGCCTGTTCCTGTACGTCAAGCTCGCGGCCATCCGCGGCGGCAATGACCTGTTTGATGGGCAGGCGGTACTTGCGGGCGAATTCATGGTCCCGTTCGTCATGGCCCGGCACCGCCATCAATGCGCCGGTGCCGTAATCCATCAGCACAAAGTTGGCGACCCAGACCGGGATTTCTTCCTGGGTAAGGGGGTGGATGGCCTTGAAGCCGGTATCGATACCCCGCTTGTCCATGGTTGCCATATCGGCTTCGGCAACCTTGCTGTTGCGGCATTCTTCCACAAAGCGGGCGACGTCGGAGTGTTGCTCAGCGGCCTCGCGGGCCAGCGGGTGCTCGGCGGCCACTGCCATGTAGGTCACGCCCATCAGGGTGTCCGGCCGGGTCGTATAGACGGTCAGCCCGCCTTCCTGGTCCTTTAACGGGAAGGTCAGTTCGGTACCTTCCGACTTGCCGATCCAGTTGCGCTGCATGGTCTTGACCTGTTCCGGCCAATTCTCCAGCGTGTCCAGATCGCTCAGCAGCTCTTCGGCGTAATCGGTGATGCGGATAAACCACTGGGGAATTTTCTTCTGCTCAACCAGCGCCCCCGAGCGCCAGCCGCGCCCGTCCACGACCTGCTCGTTGGCGAGGACGGTCTGGTCGACCGGGTCCCAGTTCACGGTGGACATCTTTCTGTAGACCAGGCCTTTCTCGTACAGGCGTGCGAAGAACCATTGCTCCCAGCGGTAGTAGTCCGGGTCACAGGTGGCCAGTTCACGATTCCAGTCGTAGCCGAAGCCCAGCTGTCTGAGCTGGCGCTTCATATACTCGATGTTCGACCGGGTCCACTTGGCCGGGGCTGTTTTATTGGCGATGGCAGCGTTTTCAGCGGGCAGGCCGAAGGCGTCCCATCCCATGGGCTGCATGACGTTCTTGCCCTGCATGCGCTGGTAACGGGAAATCACGTCGCCTATGG
>CAZHAY010000226.1:0-2287 GCA_964530545.1 uncultured Marinobacter sp. | reverse complement strand
TGAAAAGATGACCCCGCCGTGCGGCTCCGGTTTTAGTCCGGAAGTCGCACGAAGTACTGTGGCTGTTCTAGGTCGGGAAATTCCGGCGCATCCTGAGCGGCCGCTTGCGAATGCCGCTTGCGAATGCCGCTTGCGAATGCCGCTTGCACGATGCTGGCGCGAGGGTCCGTATCGCTTGCAGGATCACCTGGGGCGTGATTACCAGGCCAGCCAGATGGTATGCCTGGCGCCCTTGCCGGGGCGTAGGGCACGCACGATAACCGGCTCAACAGAGAATCCGGCGCGGCGCAGGCGTTCGGTGAAGGCGTGCTCCGGTCCCGCGGACCAGTAGGCCAGGATGCCATCACTACTCAGGGATTTCTGAGCGGCGGCGATGCCTTCTGGCGAGTAGATCCAGTTGTTTTCCTCGCGGGTAAGGCCTTCGGGGCCGTTGTCGACATCCAGCAAAATGGCATCCCAGTTGCCATCCCCCTGTTTCAGGAGTTCGGCCACATCGCCAATGTGTACCCGCGTTCGGGTATCGTTAAGAGGATAACCAGACGCCGCACCCAGCGGGCCCCGGTTCCACGTTTCGACCTCTGGAACAAGTTCTGCCACTGTTACCCGGGCTTTATCCCCCGTCGAGGCCAGCGCCGCAGCCAGGGTGAACCCCATGCCCAGCCCACCAATCAGAATCCGCGGCTCCGCCAAATGGCTCAGGCGTTCACACGCAAGCGTAGCCAGCGCATCTTCCGACCCGTGCAACCGGCTGTTCATCAGTTCACCGGGTTTACCGGCAATCTTGATAGAGAACTCGTCATTACGTTGCAGCAGACGCAGGCGAGTGCCGTTACCGGGGATGGTGGCGGTGCCGATTTCGTTGAAGCGGGACATTGTACGGGTTCCAGGGGTTGTGGGGCGGGTAGCATTGTAGCTTGTTGAGTCTGGACTCTCACGCGGTACCGTCCGCTGCGTATTTACTCATGGAAACCCGCTATTCTGCTGGCCAGTAAACCTTCACCAACGGTAGTAAGCGCTGCCCTTCAACATCGAATCGCTCGTAGTTCGCCACCACTAGGTCGGCCAGCAGGTCGATGTCGATGAGTGTTACCGGAATCGTAGCCCGCTCGGCTTCGTAGCGGGCTTCCCGGGTAAAACCACCCGTGCTGATAAACAGTCCCTGATCTCCCTCCCGAAGGGCGCCAATGAAGCTACGGATAGGGTTTGAGCCCATGCTGCCGCTTCGATGCTTCACTTCGGCCTTGATGCGGGGTTGAGTAAGCCCCAGACCATCGGGGGAGGCCAGTACGTCTACACCGCGGTCTGGCCCTCTGGCAGAAACCCGGGTTTGATAACCCATTGCTCGGAGAAGCGCAGCAGTGAGCTCTTCCATTTCCTCCGGGTCCAGGCCCTGAATTTTGTCTTTGATAAGCTCATGGCCCCTCGAGACGACGTCCTCGCGCAGAAGTTCGATTTCCGCTTCGGCGGTTGATAGGTCGTCGTTCGGTGGAGATATTTCTGCCTGTCTTCCCGCTAGTCGGTCCTGCACTTCATTGATGACTGGCTCTGAGAGCGAAAACACCGTGAGAACTGAACCGAGGCTGTTTCTAGTGGACTGGCTGAAAAGGTCTCTGGATACCCGCCCCAGCCACCTGGCCCGGCGGACGTGTGAAAACTCGCCAACCTGCTCAGACTCAGGTCGAAACTCATACTGGCCCTGGTCCTCGCCAACCAGGTATTCCCGGTGTTCCTGGCTGTAGGTGATGAGTAGGTCACCTTGTTTTATGTCGTCACGGAACTTGCGAATCATCGCAATCGCGTTGGCCGTGCGCCCTGGCTTGGCATTGCCGAAATGCTGTATGTAGGCTTCCTTCAGCGCTTCGGGGCTTTTGTAGTTGCGCAAGTCGCCCAGGCTATTCCAGCCAATGGCTACGCAGTCGTTGTCCTTGAAGTCGTCAAAGTATCGGCCGCCGTTGCCGGCGCGAATCATCCAGCCGTTTTTCATTTTCGCTCCGTCTGTTCAATGCTTTCTGCGGTTACGCTCGAATCCGCCGCCGGTTGATGCTCGGTGGAGTGCATCTTTTGGTTTTGAGTTAGCCCAGTCGTCTTGGTTGTCCGTGTAATAGGTTGAGTAAGCACCTGGCTCGTGGAGGCGGCGGGAAAACCCGCATTTTTTGCACTCATGAACTCATGCTTCTCCGCTCCGCATTTGGGACACTTCACATAAGCCATACAGTTGCTCTCAGTTAAGATAGCTCGCGCTGACCTGCTCCCCTCTAGCTTAACCGTTTTCAGCTTAGTAATGTTC
>CAZHAY010000225.1:0-2293 GCA_964530545.1 uncultured Marinobacter sp. | reverse complement strand
ACTGTGAGGTCGGCCATGATTGCCCGTAAAAAAACCTTCCTGGCCCTCGGTTTTGTGGTCGCTCTTGCGTGCTCGCTTCCGCTTGTGTATTCATTATTCGCAGCACAGGCGCAAGGGGGCCAGCTTGCCCAGGCCCCGCTGAATGCACACGTTCAGGTCACTCCCGCCTTTATCATGGGCGTTGATGATTCCGGATCGATGGATACGGAAATCCTGCTTCCTACCAATGACGGGGCTGCCTGGTGGTGGACCGGGACCGAGTCTTTTACCGGCCTGGACCAGAACGACCAGAACGCCCCGGGGGTTCTCAACTTCAACCGGGGAGGTGCGACCGGTAAGCCCCTGAGTGGTCCGGCGAACAATCGTTGGAAGAAATACACCTATCTGTTTCCGTATGGTGCGAACGGCGACGACGGCCGGGCAATGAGGGATGAGGTGAAGCTGGATCACCACTACGCGCTCCCTCCAGTACGAGAGTACGCATGGGCCAGAGCAGCTGCGGTCAATCGAGCCTACTTTGATCCCCTGGTTACTTATGAACCGTGGCTCGACGCTGACGGACGTTTTCTCCAGAACACTGTTGGCATCAATGGGGATACGGGACAGGTGTCCCCGGCCGCAGCGCCCGGGGACCCGGTCGTCGGTTCCATGCGGCTGGATCTTACGGACGATTGGGCCCGCACCGGTGCCAACGAGGAATTCATGTTTCACCCCGGGATGACGATCCCGCAGGGCACTCACTATCGCCTGAGCAGTTGTGAGTCCGGCGGGAAGGTTGATGATGGCTCACAGGGCAACAGTGGCGCGTCAGGAAAGGATACGGATTGGAAGGTCGCAGCCGCTGATGTGAAAGTTACAGGCAATAGTCCCAACAGCAACTGTTTGATAGCGATCCGCTTTTTCCCGGCCACGTTTTATGTCGAGGAGGCTGATGCCGCTGCCGTGGCTGCGGAGATCGGATACACCGCCACGCCCGCATCCGAGGGATTCACACCGGATGGGGTCGCGCTACGGCGTTTTGAGATTAAGGGAGGCAACTTCAAGGATCCTGCCAACTACCAAGCCGCCATCAATAACTTTGCGAATTGGTTCAGTTATTATCGCAAGCGTAATCTCGCGACCCGGGCGGGCATGAGCCGTGCGTTCGCGAACTCAGAGCGCACCCTTCGTGCGGGTTACTTCAAGATCAGCAGTGTGCGGGATGTTGTCATGCGGAACATGCAGCAGCCTGAAGAAAGAAAGGCGCTCTTTGAGAGCATCTTTTCTCTTTATAAGACGGGTGGCGGCACCCCCAATAAACGGGCGGTCAACCACATGGGGGAACAGTTCGAGCGGAGAGACGCGAACAGCCCTATCCAGCTCGCGTGCCAGAAGAACTACGGCATGCTCTTCACTGATGGTTTCAGCAACAAGCAAACCATTGGCAACTTTGGCAACGTGGATGGCGATCCCGGGAACAAGCATTTCAACCACCATGACGTTTTTGGCGATAGCGCGTCAGATACGATGGCGGATATCGCTGCGCATTATTATTCGACCAATCTGCGGCCGGATGATCTGACTCCGGGCCAGGTTCCGATTCCGTCCGAGTGCTCTGGCGGAAACCCCGATCCACGGCTGGATTGCAACAATAATCCGCACATGAATTTCTTCGCCATCACGTTGAACGCCAGGGGTATGGAATACGGCGTCAATGCGGCGGCAACCGCGGATCCGTATGAGAATATTCCTGCCTGGCCTACGGAGTTCCATGAGCGACATCCGTCTGCGATCGACGACCTGTGGCACGCTACGATCAACGCACGGGGCGCATTGATCAATGCAGGCCGCCCATCTGACATTGCAGCCGCGCTGGAGGATATTCTGTCTTCAGTCCAGGCTGGCGCCGCGAGGTCAGGCAGCATTGCAATCACCGGGGCTCGAATCGGTGCTGGATCCCTTCAGGTTACGCCCAGCTACGACGTCCAGAACAACGGCACGGACTGGTCCGGCGAGCTGGAAGCCAGCGTCATCAGGGTGGGCGCCAACAATCAGCCTGAATTCGTGTCGGCGTGGAAGGCGAGTTCCAGGCTGCCAGACTATTCGGCTCGCCGTGTTTTCTACGGGCACCGTGCAGCTGACGCCCGGCGTTTTGATGCAAGTGCCGGCCTCTCAATCAAGGATCTCTGCGAGCTTGACGGTTGCACCGAAACCCAGGTGAAGAGCCTGGGGTCCTCGGCGACGGCCCCGAACGCCGTGAATTACCTGCTCGGTGACACCAGTCTGGAAGTGCGGAACGGCGGAGTGTTCCGTG
>CAZHAY010000224.1:0-2339 GCA_964530545.1 uncultured Marinobacter sp. | reverse complement strand
TGCGGGCGGCCCGGGTAAAGCCGGACACATCCCGGCGACGCAGGGCGTCGAGCATGGCTTCGTCCATCTCCAGCATCTCGTAGACGCCAATCCGGCCCTTGTAGCCGGTGTTGCTGCATTGGTAACAGCCTTTGCCGTGGACGAACCCTGCTTCCAGATCCAGTGGGTCCAGATCAAAGCTGGTCAGCCATATCCTTTCCTGCTGGGTGGGCTCATAGGATTCGCGGCAGTTGTCGCAGACTTTGCGCACCAGGCGCTGGGCGACGATACCGATCAGGGAGCTGGCCACAAGGAAGGGCTCGGCGCCCATGTCGATCAGGCGCATGGCGCTGGAAATGGAGTCGTTGGTGTGCAGGGTCGATAGCACCAGGTGACCGGTCATGGCCGCCCGCAGGCCAATTTCCACGGTTTCCTGGTCACGCATTTCGCCCACCAGGATCACATCCGGGTCCTGGCGTAGGGCGGACCGCAGTACCGTGGAGAATTCCAGCCCGATTTTCGGGTTCACCTGAACCTGTGTGATGCGAGGCAGGCGATACTCAACCGGGTCTTCGGCGGTGATGATTTTCACTTCCGGACGGTTCAGTTCCGTCAGCGCACCGTAAAGGGTGGTGGTCTTACCGCTACCAGTGGGGCCGGTGACGAGGATCATGCCGTGGGGCCGGCTGATCATGCGGCGGAAGTTCTGCAGCAGTTGCTCGGGCATACCGGTGGATTCAAGATCCAGGCTGCCCCCGGTCTGATCCAGCAGACGCATGACCACCGATTCGCCGTACTGAACCGGCATGGTGGACACGCGCACGTCTACGCTGCGGCCCTTGACCCGCACGTTGAAACGGCCGTCCTGCGGCAAGCGTTTCTCGGAGATATTAAGACCCGCCATCAGCTTCAGGCGCAGGACAAGGGCGGCGTTGACACGCTTTTCCTTCATCACCTGTTCCTGCAGCACGCCGTCTACCCGCTGGCGGATGCGGACGACCGTTTCGTCCGGCTCGATGTGGATATCCGAGCTGCGGGCCTGCACCGCATCCTCAAACAGGGTCTTGAGCAGCCGGACCACCGGCGCGTCTTCACTGCTGGTGCCGTCCGACAGGTCCGCCAGGTCGAAGGCATCGTCTCCCAGCTCGTCTTCCAGCGCTTCCGCCAGCGAGGCGATTTCTTCGGTGCGGCGGTACACCAGGTCGAGGGTGCTGAGCAGTTCGCTCTCCCGCACGACGGCCTGTTTGACCGGCTGGCGGAGTACCCGCACCAGCTCGTCATAGGCGAAGATATCCAGCGGGTCGGCCATGCCCACCAGCAGTTCGCCGTGCTGTTCTGCCAGCACGATGGAGCGGAAGCGCCGGGCCAGGGCTTCCGGCAGCTTTTTGACCAGGTTCTGGTCGAACTGGTAGTTGCGCAGCTGAACAAACGGCACGTCCAGCTGGCGTGACAGAATGTCCAGCAGGCTGTCTTCATCCACATAGCCCAGATCAATCAGCGTACGGCCGAGTTTGCGCCCCGAACTTTTTTGTTCCCTCAGGGCGGTCTGAAGCTGCTGGTCGGTGATGACCTGGTGCTGGACCAGTAAGTCACCGATGCGGATTTTACGTCTCGGTTCAGCCATATCAGCGTGCCCCGCCCTCCGGCTCAGGTACGACGGACCCCGGCGACTGCAACAACTCCTGCAGCTGCTGCATACGCTCGCGGCTGGCGGCAATATCACGGTTCATGATTTCTGCGCCGACGACAATCGGGCGCAGCAGTATGACCAGCTCGCTTTTCCTGGACTGGAAGTTCCGCTGGCGGAACAACTCACCCACCACCGGCAAGCGGTTGAAGAACGGCACGCTGGCGTTGTTTTCTTCACTGGTGGTCTGGATCAGGCCGCCAATCACCACAATCTGGCCACTCTGGGCCCGGATCACACTATCGGTTTCACGGACGGTACTGCGGGCCAGCGGCAGGGTAACGTCCCGCTCGCCGATGGTGATGACTTTTTCCTGATCGGTGACCTCGCTGACCGAGGGGTGCACATGCAGGGTCACGGAACCGTCGTCCGCAATCTGTGGCGTGACATCCAGCGAGATGCCGGAGAAAAACGGCGTCAGCTCTACCGACGTCGAGGTGCGATCGGTAGCGGCAATGGCCGAGTTGTTGTCATTGAAATCAATGTCCGTAACAAAAAACTCGTCGGTGCCGACCTTGATCACCGCCTTCTGGTTATTGATAGTGGCGATTCGGGGGCTGGACAGGGTCTGGACGTTACCTTGCTCTCCCAGCAGTTGAATCAGCCCGGTGAAGTCGCCGGCACGGACGGTCGCCGAGAACAGCCCGCCAAGCTCCGACGGGCGAATCAACTG
>CAZHAY010000223.1:0-2391 GCA_964530545.1 uncultured Marinobacter sp. | reverse complement strand
CGGATAACACAGCATGGGCCGCGCCGGTGTCCCACTCGCAGGTGGGGCCCAGGCGGGGGTATATGTCTGCCTGGCCTTCGGCAATGCGGCAGAACTTCAGGCTGCTGCCCGCCTGCACCAGCTCGTGCTCGCCCAGCTGCTCAATAAAGGCGCGGGTTTCGTCGTTCATATGGTTTTTGCTGGCGACGGCGCGAACGGCTTTGGGTGGATCGACCACTTCCAGCTTGCGGGTAATGCCATCAGCATCACGCTTCCACGCGCCCAGCCCTTTAATGCCCCAGTAGGCCTCATCCAGGGCCGGCGCAGTGACAACGCCCATGACCGGCTCGCCGTTCTCAATCAGCGCGATATTGACGGTGAATTCGCCGGTGCGGTTGGTGAAGTCCTTGGTGCCATCGATGGGGTCCACCAGCCAGAACCGCGTCCAGTTCTTGCGCTCCGTCCAGGGGGCATTGGCGGACTCTTCGGAAAGAATAGGAATCTCCGGCGTCAGGGCCCGCAGGCCATCCACGATCACATGGTGACTGGCAAGGTCGGCTGCGGTGATCGGGCTGTTGTCTTCCTTGGTCTGTACCTCAAAATCAGTGCGGTAGATTTCCATTACCTTGCGGCTTGCGGAATCGGCGATTTCGAGGACTTTGTCCAGCAGGGATTGGTGGTTCATTCGCATTCCTGATTTGTAATAACGAGGTACCGGAAGGCCTGAAGTGTATCAGCCCAATCACTGTGGCTCACTTTCTTGCATCCGGTCAAAGTGCCTTGAAAGACTATGCTCCATACTTGAGCATGAATTCCCAAAAAGGATACCCGAATGAAATTACAGTTTCTCGGCGGCACCGGTACTGTCACTGGCTCACGTTATCTGGTCAGTGATGACAGTCATCGTTTGCTGGTGGATTGTGGCATGTATCAAGGCGTAAAGACGTTACGGCGCCGTAATTGGACGCCGTTTCCGGTAGAGCCCCGCTCCATTGATGCAGTGGTGTTGACCCATGCGCATATCGATCACTCCGGCTATTTGCCCGCTCTGGTAAAGAACGGTTTTCGGGGCAAGGTATACTGCACAACCGCCACTCACGAGCTGTGCCGGGTACTGCTGCCAGACGCTGGTTATCTTCAGGAAGAAGATGCGAAGTACGCGTTTCGCAAGGGGTTTTCCCGACATCAAAAGCCCGAACCCCTCTTCACTGAGAAAGATGCCCACGAGGCGCTGAAGCTGTTCGAGTCCCGGCCGTTTCATCAGGCGTTTGAGCCCGTTAAGGGCTTTCATGTCACCTTAACCCCTGCCGGGCATATTCTGGGCTCGGCCTGCGTGCACGTACAGCATGCAGGACACGGCCGCACGGTGGTTTTCAGTGGCGATGTGGGCCGGCAGAACGACGTGATCATGCGTCCGCCCGAGCCCATTCAAAAAGCCGATGTGCTGGTATGCGAATCCACTTACGGTGACCGCCTCCACAGCGACACAGATCCGGAACAGGAGCTGGCTGAGATCATCAACACAACCGCTGCCCGGGGCGGCGTGGTGCTGATGCCGGCGTTTGCGGTCGGGCGTGCCCAGACACTGCTTTATCTCGTGCATCGGTTGATGGCCCAGGGCAAGATTCCCAGCCTGCCGGTGTATCTGAACAGCCCCATGGCTATCCGCGCTACGGAGATTTTCTGTCGTCATCACCGGGAGCACCGGCTGGATCAGGCCCAGTGCGAGCTGATGGATGACCGGACCCATTTTGTGCGCACGGTGGAGGAGTCCATTGAGCTGGTGAGCAAAAAGTTCCCGTCGGTAATTGTCTCCGCGAGCGGTATGGCCAGTGGGGGGCGGGTGTTACACCACCTGAAAGCACTGTTACCTAACCCCCGCAACAGTGTCGTGTTTGCGGGCTTCCAGGCACCGGGCACTCGTGGAGATGCCATGGTGAACGGTGCGGAAACGGTGAAGATTCACGGTGAATACTGGCCTGTGAAGGCCGAAATCCACAACCTGGAATCGTTATCGGCCCACGGCGATTATCAGGAGATTCTGGAGTGGCTGAGTCAGGGCCAGCTTAAGCCGGATAAGGTCTACATTACGCATGGCGAAATGCTGGCTGCGGACGTGATGCGCAAGCATATCCGTGACCGGTTCGGCTGGGATTGTGAGGCGCCGGAGCTTTTTGAAGAAGTGGAGATCTAGCGGGAGGGAAGCGGCCCCTATCTTCTCTAGACATGGGATAAGAAAACGCCGGAGCACTGTCTGATCGACAGGGCTCCGGCGCTGACTTCTCAACTTCCTGAGTAAATCTGAGACTTACTCAAACACAGGCTCTTCCCACCATGGGAAAAACTCCGGCATATCCGTAGAAACCTTGTTGGGGAACTCCGCCGGGCGCTTCTCGAGGAAGGAGGTGACTC
>CAZHAY010000222.1:0-2403 GCA_964530545.1 uncultured Marinobacter sp. | reverse complement strand
GCCGGTAGGGGCGGAACGGTTTGATCACGTAACTGTAGTCCGCCGAGATTGCGGTTTTCTCGGCACCGAACGTCACCGACTTGCAGGGTAATTCGCTGTACAGGTCGACGTGGGCCGGTTCAGGATAGTCCAGGGTCACGTGCACATCCGTGTCCCGCGCCTCCGGGTTGCCACAGAGTGTCCACAGGCGCGCCGTCATGGCGACCCGGAATTCCAGCGTGAACTGGCGGACGTCTTCTTCGTAGGCCTCGTCGGCCGAGTACTCCAGCGGGTCAACAACCCGGCGGTTGCAGTCGATGTACGTGGTTGGGCGCGACACCATCAGCGCGTAATAGGGCTGGGCGATCACCAGATAACGGCGGAAGGCTTCACCGGCCTCTTTCAGGCTGGGGCTGGAGTGGATGGTGTAACCCAAAGTGCCCCAGAAACTCCAGTCCAGTTCCATCCCGGTGATCAGCCCGAGGCCGGGCTTGCGACAATGGTGGAGACCGTTGCGCACCAGCGCCTGCTGTTGCAGATAGCTGATCCGGATATCCTGCATATCGAACATGGCTGGTGAAATGCCGGTTCCCCGGAGCAAATCGGTGAGATTCGCGCCGTGCCGGGTGAACACTTCAATAAAGCCCAGGGGATGAAGGTGAAGCGGGATCACTCTGGCGTTAAAGTCCATCATGGAGAGCCCCTCTCGATATCAATGTCGGGTTTTTGTGCCGATGACGTTTGTCAATGGGTTTTTTGTACTTCTGATGTAACCGTTGTTGATAGTGTGCCGTTATTCGCACCCGTGTAACAGGAACCTCTTAACAAAAAACCACTTGTGCAGGTGCGGGCTGACGCCCGGATCTGGGTCGAATCGGATATGGGAAGGGCGCCAAACCCCTGCTCTGACGGCCTCTGGCGGCGTGATCCGGTGACAGGTTGACGGAGAATGACTGAAGCTTAATCTAGACAGCGTTGCCTGCCGCGACGCCGGAGGCCCACGCCCACTGGAAATTGTGCCCACCCAGGTGCCCGGTGACATCCACCACTTCGCCGATGAAGAACAGGCCCGGAATATCGTTGGCCGCCAAGGTCTGTGAGGACAGCTGGCGGGTATCCACACCACCCAGGGTGACTTCCGCAGTCCGATAGCCCTCGGTGCCCGCCGGTTTCAGGTTCCAGTTCGACAGGGTTTCCGCAATGGTATCCAGTTCGCTGTTGCGGTACTCCTGGAGGGGGCGGTTCCAGCCCTGCCATTGCGTAAAAGCACGGGCGAAGCGCCGGGGCAGGGTGCCCGTCAGGTAGCTTTCAACGGTCGTACCGGGGCTCTTCGCTTTCAGCCGGCTCAGCGCCTCCCGGGTCGACTGGCCCGGCAAGAGATTGATGGCGATGGCGTCGCCGGGCTGCCAGAAACTGGAAATCTGCAGAATTGCCGGTCCGCTCAGGCCGCGGTGAGTGACCAGCATGGGTTCACGAAAGCGCTCGCCGTTACAACGCACTTCCACCGGGCAGCTGACCCCGGACAGAGGGGCCAGCTGTTCCCTGAGCCCGGCGCTCAGCGTAAACGGCACCAGCCCGGCCCGGACCGGAAGCACCGTCAGCCCGAACTGGCGGGCCACATCGTAGCCAAAACCGGTGGCGCCCATGGTGGGAATGGACAGCCCGCCGGTGGCAACAACCACTGACGCGCACTCGACAGTGCCGCCGCTGGTCCGGATGCGGTATCCGCTACCCGCCTGCCTTATTCCTTCAACCGAGGTTTTTAAGCGGATTTCGGCGCCGGCCCATTCACACTCTGTCAGCAGCATATCCAGAATATCTTTGGCGGTATGCTGGCAAAACAGTTGCCCGGCAGCTTTCTCCTCGTATTCGATGCCGTGGCGCTCGACCAGCTCCAGAAAGGTCTGGGGTGTATAACGCCTGAGGGCGGATATGCAGAAAGAGGGGTTGTCGGAAAGAAAGTTGGTCGGTGCGCTGTTCAGGTTGGTGAAATTACAGCGACCGCCCCCCGACATCAGAATCTTGCGACCGGCCCGGGGGGCATGGTCGATCACCAGCACCTTCCGGCCGCGATAGCCGGCGGTAGCTGCACACATCAGGCCGGCGGCGCCGGCGCCGATAATGACCACGTCGAAGGTTGCTGACATCTTGACCTCAATTGCTGCGGGGTTCGGCAGCGCGGCAGTATATCGGTCAGTGCTGGCGTTGTCCTGGGTGCCCGTCCGCGGACACTATGTAATAGAACGTCAAATTTTATGGTGGTCAGTGGTATTGTTCGCTCAGTCGTTCGATTTCTTCACCGGTTACGTTATGGTGATAGAACAGTCTGACCTAACTTATTCATACGCCGGCCGTTGTTTAACCTGACTTTCCTGTCCGGTGAGTATCAGGCCGGGAACCGGAGGAACCATGAAAGTCGGTTTG
>CAZHAY010000221.1:0-2426 GCA_964530545.1 uncultured Marinobacter sp. | reverse complement strand
ACAGCAGAACGTCACGGCCTTCGTCACGGAACTTCTCAGCCATTGTCAGGCCGGTCAGTGCAACCCGCAGACGGTTTCCGGGGGGCTCGTTCATCTGGCCGTAAACCATGGCCACTTTATCGAGAACGTTGGACTCCTTCATTTCGTAGTAGAAGTCGTTACCTTCCCGGGTCCGCTCACCAACACCGGCGAATACAGAGAGACCGGAGTGCTCTTTCGCGATGTTGTTGATCAGTTCCATCATGTTTACGGTCTTGCCAACGCCGGCGCCACCGAACAGGCCAACCTTACCACCCTTGGCAAACGGGCAGATCAGGTCGATAACCTTGATGCCGGTTTCCAGCAGGTCGGCAGAGGCTGCCTGATCCGCATATCCCGGTGCCTTGCGATGGATGCCCCAGCGCTCTTCCTCACCGATGTCGCCCTGTTCGTCGATAGGACGACCCAGAACGTCCATGATACGGCCCAACGTCGCGGTACCCACGGGTACGGAGATCGGCTTGCCGGTGTTTTCTGCCTTCAGGCCCCGCTTGAGGCCTTCGGTGCTGCCCATGGCGATGGTACGGACAATACCGTCACCCAGCTGCTGCTGGACTTCCAGGGTTGTCTCGCCACCTTCAAGCAGCAGTGCGTCATAAACTTTGGGTACGGAGTCACGTGGAAATTCCACGTCGATAACCGCGCCAATGATCTGAACGATGTGTCCGCTACTCATGCTCGGTTCCTCGTTATCTCAATAGTCTTTAAACCAGTAGGATCGTGATCCGCATCAGACCGAAGCCGCGCCGCTCACAATCTCCGAAATTTCCTGGGTGATGGCAGCCTGACGGGCCTTGTTATAGGCCAGTTGCAGCTCATCAATAATGCTGCCGGCGTTATCGGTTGCGCTCTTCATCGCAATCATCCGGGCAGCCTGCTCGCAGGCCAGATTCTCCACCACACCCTGATACACCTGGGATTCAATGTAACGTGGCAGGAGGCCATCCAGGATCGGAGCCGCAGCCGGCTCATAGATGTAATCCCACTGGCTTCTGATCGTTTCGTCTTCGCTTGGCGGCAGGGGCAGGAGCTGCACCACCTTCGGCTTCTGGGTCATGGTGTTAACAAACTCGTTATGCACCACGTAAAGCCGGTCGATGCGACCTTCCTCGAACGCGTCCAGCATGACCTTGACGTTACCGACCAGCTGATCGGCACCCGGGTCGTCGCCCAGATGGGTCAATGCCGCGATCACGTTGCCGCCATAGTTGCGAAAAAACGAGGCGCCTTTCTGACCGATTGCACAGATGTCAGCGTCGACACCCTTCTCTTTCCAGTCACGCATTTCACGGACCAGCACCCGGAACAGGTTGCTGTTCAGGCCCCCGGCCAGTCCCCGGTCAGAGGAAATCACGATAAACCCGACCCGTTTTATCTCACGGTCCATCAGGAAACTGTGACGATACTCCGGGTTGGCCAGGGCGATGTGCCCAATAACCTGACGCATCTTTTCCGCATACGGGCGGGTTGCCTGCATGCGCTCCTGAGCCTTGCGCATTTTACTCGCCGCCACCATTTCCATGGCGGAAGTGATTTTCTGCGTGCTCCGGATGCTGGTGATCTGGTTACGTATTTCTTTTCCGATGGCCATAGTCACTGCCTTTTCAAGTTAGACACTCATGTGGACCACCTGGCCCGCAACGAAGCGGGCCAGCGGGCTTACCAGCTTTGAGTGGTCTTGAATTTCTCCAAAGCAGCTTTCAGGCCAGCAACGATGTCATCGTTGAAGTTGCCTTCTGAACCGATCTTGTCCAGAAGCTCCTTCTGCTCGGCACGCATCCAGTCCAGAAGCTGCGCTTCGAACTTGACGATCTTCTCGACCTCAACATCGTCCAGAAAGCCTTCGTTAGCTGCGAACAGTACGGTACCCATTTCTGCGACGGTCATGGGGCTGTACTGGTTCTGCTTCATCAGTTCTGTAACGCGCTGACCATGCTCCAGTTGCTTCCGGGTTGTCTCATCAAGGTCAGAAGCGAACTGGGCAAACGCCGCCAGTTCCCGGTACTGGGCCAGGGCCAGACGAATGTTACCGCCAAGCTTTTTCATGATCTTGGTCTGGGCGGCACCACCTACCCGGGATACCGAGATACCGGCGTTCATGGCCGGGCGGATACCGGAGTTAAACAGGTTGGTTTCCAGGAAGATCTGACCGTCGGTGATGGAGATAACGTTGGTCGGAACAAACGCCGAAACGTCACCAGCCTGGGTTTCGATCATTGGCAGCGCGGTCAGTGAACCGGTCTTGCCTTTGACTTCACCGTTGGTCATCTGCTCGACGTAGTCGGCGTTAACCCGGGAAGCACGCTCCAGCAGACGGGAGTGCAGGTAGAAAACGTCACCGGGGTAGGCTTCACGGCCCGGCGGACGACGCAGCAGCAGGGAGATCT
>CAZHAY010000220.1:0-2431 GCA_964530545.1 uncultured Marinobacter sp. | reverse complement strand
TGCTGGGCGGCTTTATGGGCCCATTAATGAAGGCTTCCAAAGGCCAGGGCAACCCCAAACTGTTCAACGAGATTCTGGTTCGCAAACTGGGCGGTTAATGGATGGGCCAGACACCCCTGGCCCTGCCCTGCCTGACTGCGTTCTTTACCCATCTACGAGCCCAGGCGTCCGAATAACCGGTCGAACTGGGCAATATTCTGCTGGATGTAGTCTACAAAAGACTGCATAGCCGGTGTTGGCTGTCGTCCGCTGGGGTACACCACACACCAGCTACGACGCAGGGGAAAGCCCTCAATATCCAGCGCCTGAACGGTGCCCAGTGCCAGTTCCGCACGAATACTGAGTTCGGGAATCACTGCCACCCCAAGCCCTGCCATGACCGCATGCTTGATGGCTTCGTTGGAGCCCAGCTCCATGGTGGGCTCCATCCTGTACCGATGCTGCTGACAATAAACCTCCAGTGCCAGGCGACTGCCCGAACCGGGCTCCCTGGCCAGTAGCCGGCTGCCCAGAAAATCTTCCGGCATGACCCTCTCCTGTTCCAGCAGCGGATGCCCGGCAGGCACAGTGGGCACCAGCCGGTTGTCAAGAAAAGGCAGCGATGTCAATGGCCGGTCCGGCGGCACCATGCCCATGATCACCAGATCATCCTTGTTGTCGTTCAGGCGCTGCAACGCCGTAGCCCGGTTAACCACCGACACCGACACATTCACTTGCGGATTCAGCTGCAAAAACGAACCCAGCAGATACGGCACCACATACTGTGCCGTACTGACCGCCACCAGACGGAGATCTCCGGCGACCCGCCCCTCCAGAGCCGCCAGCCGGTTCTGCATATCGGCCAGTTCCCGGAATACCGACTGTACGCACGCGGCCATCTCTTCGCCGGCCGCGGTGCAATAGAGCTTCCGGCCAACGTACTCAAACATCGGCATGCCCACCGCCTGCTCCAGATGACGCATCTGGCTGCTCACCGCCGGCTGGGTCAGGCCCAGCATCTCTCCGGCCCGGCTGTAATTCCGTAACTCATGAACGGCCTTGAACACCTGTAGCTGACGGAACGTCAGACGACTGGCGAGTTTTTGTATAGTGAGCGGCATAACTCTATTCCCTACCCCGGCCAACCCATAACGTATAACTTATACATTCCAGAAGTATTATCAATTTTTTCTGATCGTTAAAGCCAGATACTCTTCGAGTCCACTTGAGCGTTTATCACCTGGTTCGGAACCGGCATCGAGGAGCGACCCATGTTGAAGAAAGTTCTGATCGCCAATCGGGGCGAAATCGCGGTCCGCATTATCCGGGCCTGCGCCGAGATGGGCATTCGCTCCGTCGCCATCTACACCGAGCCCGACCGCTACGGGCTGCACGTAAAGCGGGCCGACGAATCCTGGTCCCTGGGAGAGGATCCACTGGCGGGCTACCTGGACCCGGCCCGCATCGTCAATCTCGCGCTGGAAACCGGCTGTGATGCCATACACCCCGGCTATGGTTTTCTTTCGGAGAACCCCCGCTTTGCCCAATTGTGCGAGCAAAGAGGCATCACCTTTATCGGTCCCCGCTCCGACGTCATTCACAAGATGGGGGACAAAACCCAGGCCCGGGACAGCATGCGCAACGCGGGTGTACCAATCACACCGGGCTCTGAGGGCAACCTGGCGGATATGGATGAAGCCCTGTCCGTGGCAGACGCTATCGGCTATCCAGTCATGCTGAAGGCAACATCCGGGGGCGGTGGCCGGGGCATACGGCGCTGTGACTCCCCGGCCGAGCTGAAGACCCAGTACCCCCGGGTCATCTCCGAAGCCACCAAGGCCTTCGGCTGCGCCGAAGTGTTTATGGAAAAGTGCATCGTGAACCCGCGCCATATTGAAGTGCAGGTGCTGGCGGACCGGCAGGGTAACGCCATCCATCTGTTTGAGCGGGACTGTTCTATCCAGCGCAGGAACCAGAAGCTCATCGAGATCGCGCCGAGCCCGCAACTGACCCCGGAGCAACGCCAGTACATTGGCGGGCTGGCGGTCAGGGCTGCAAAAACCGTGGGCTATGAGAACGCCGGCACGGTGGAGTTCCTGCTGTCAGGCAACGAAGTGTACTTTATGGAAATGAATACCCGGGTGCAGGTGGAGCACACCATTACCGAAGCCATTACCGGGGTAGACATTGTGCGGGAGCAGTTGCGCATCGCCTCTGGCCTGCCGCTGTCGTTCCGGCAGGAGGACATCGCCTACCGGGGTTATGCCCTTCAGTTTCGCATCAACGCCGAGGACCCGAAAAACGACTTCCTGCCAAGTTTTGGCCGGGTGACCCATTACTACGCCCCGGGTGGCCCCGGCGTGCGGGTGGATACCGCGATCTATACCGGGTATGAGATACCGCCCTATTACGATTCGATGTGTCTGAAGCTGGTGGTGTGGGCGCTCACCTG
>CAZHAY010000219.1:0-2464 GCA_964530545.1 uncultured Marinobacter sp. | reverse complement strand
GCTCCGCCACCCCGGGCCGGGCCAGCTCCGTGGCCTCGCCAGTCAGGTACAGGGTAACCTCCGCATCCAGGCAGGCCAGCAAAGTCGCCGTATGAAACGGTGCCGCGCAACGAGCCGGCGTACTGGGCCCGCTGGTCACCAGAATCAGAACACGATGCTGCGTTGGTTCGGGCCGATCCTCCGCCATATCCGCCTCCTGATTACAGCAAATCCTTACGCAACGACGAAGGACTCTTATTGCGGGTCAGTCACGCGTTTGGGGACATTCCGTGCCGGTACGCCCACGGCTGTGGCTCCGTCCGGCACATCCTGTGTCACAACGGCATTGGCGCCGATGATGCAACCCCGCCCCACCCGGATGCCCCCAACCACAACGGCCCCGGCGGATATCACCGTACCCGCACCAATAACGGGGTAGTTATTCATGCCGGCATCACCCACCCGGGCGCCCCCCAGGGTCACCCCCTGATACACCACTACACCTTCTTCCAGGACAACGCCATCACCGACCACGATACCCACCGGATGACGAAATTGCACACCTTTACTAATGGTGCTTTTTGTGGAGATAAAAACGCTGTATTTCAGCTGCATGCGCCTGGCCAGCCATCGTGCCGTGCGGACCTTGCCATGACGCTGGCACCAACGCATGGCGCCAATATGGGCATGAAGACGTGGAGATATACCACCAAACAGGTAGCGCTTTACCATACCGAGGCTTTGTCGAAGACCCATAACATTCCCTGTTTCAAGCCAGGCAGCTATTACCGGCTTATGATCGAAACATCGTTTTACGGGTAAATTGTGGCACGCCTCGTAGATGTAAAAACGTTACGTCGTAGTAACTGGGTGAGCTCGTGCCTGAGCCGGCCGCGCTCCTTCGCGGAACCTCGATAACCAACTGATTTAATTATGATTATTCTGACCCATCAGCTCATCGAGATCGACCGCCAGGCGCGAAAGCTCGCGGCTGGCAGCGCTGCTCTACTCGGCACTCCTGTGGCCAATCATCAATGCTGAGCTTCAGCACGAAGAGCAATAACCTCAGCCACGGGTAACTCCGAAATCTCCGCAATCATCTGGTCATCCATCGCTGTGCTGACCACTAGCTTCCTGGCAATCGATCTCTTTGCTTCAAGCCGACCTTCGTGTATCCCTTCCTGCCGACCTTCCTGCCGACCTTCCTCAAGCCAGCGATCAGGCCACTTCTTTATCCGCTCTGACAACATATCGTGTACCTCGTGCAAATCCTGCAGGCTATTGAACTCTGGTAATTCCATGCCGGGCATGCGATCGGGCAGCAGCACTCGGCGTATCCAGATTACAAATGCCCGTCTTAATGATGTTTGCTCTGGTGCTTTCAACCATTCTACCAGACGGCCCAGAACATTGAGCATATCCTGCTCATCCCGATTATGTTCAAGACGGAACAACCCGGCTACAAGGTTGCGGGCATCGCCGGGCCATGCTGGAGAGTTTACGATAGCGCCCTCATCGAGCAGCAAATACTGTAACGCGGGACGGTACTGCTCCAGGCCACCAGGAATGACCTCAATCAGTTGCCTAACATTTTGAGCGGCTTTCCAACGCTTTTCGCCATTGTAGAGAACCACAGGCAATACCGGAGGCAGTTTGCCGCTGGGCGTCAGGTTCTTCTGACGGATCAGGTCCTGATACAGCAGCCCCAGGTAGCTCATGACCCGGACGGCCATGTATCTGTCCACCGTCGACTGGAACTCCAGCAGCAGATACACATAAAGCCAGCTTTCGCCCCAACGCACACGCCAGATAACATCACCTTCTCGGTCACGCAGTTCATCGGCAACGTAAGTGCTGCTGACTTTTTCCAGGGTGCTGTAGTCGAGCTGGTTAACCCATTCTTCCTTAACAAAGCCGGTGAGCAGGTCTTTTACCATTTCAGGGTGGGAAAACAGCAGTTTATAGCTGTGGTCGTGGTTCGTTGCCATACGCACTCCTTGCGAATCGTAACTCTAGCTCAGGCAGCACTGCTTACAAATACAGTAATGGTTATTTATACAGCACTACCTTGTGGCGTCAATGACGTATTCTGCGACAAATAACAGGCTCTTTTTGGAAGTGCCCGTTCATGGTCTGTCATGATCTGCTTGGCCTGGCGAATAAAATGAATCACCGGCTGCCCGTTCTCCTCCGAGAATATCTGCTCCCTCACCCCCGGCCGGGCCAGCTCAGTCGCCTCGCCCGTCAGGTACAGGGTAGCCATCTAGTGATCATAATGGCTCGCCAGAACGCCCTGCAGATAATCGTAAAACGCCTGAGTCGGATTGCCGCCAGGGCGCGGGCCGCTTGCGCCGAGCCATACCAGAACGCCTCCGTGGGGGTCGACGGCGATCACTGACGGGCTCGCTGGCAACTTGCCACCGTGCACGTACAGCGGCATTTCTGCCCCTTTGGGCAGGTAGCGGTACAAGCCGTAGCCGTAACA
>CAZHAY010000218.1:0-2475 GCA_964530545.1 uncultured Marinobacter sp. | reverse complement strand
CCATTCCTGCCAACCAGGCCGTATCGCTCCACGCAGAGCTTGAAAACGCACTGGTGCAGGTCGACGTGGGCCGGGGTGCCGAGCGGATGATCCTCGCGGCTGACATGGTCGACGGCGTCATGAGCCGCTGGGGCGTGGAGCAGTTTGAAGTGCTGGCGACCTGCCAGGGGCAGGCGCTGGAACGACTGCCATTGCACCACCCCATCTATGAAAAACAGGTGCCGGTGATACTGGGCGATCACGTGTCCACCGACGCCGGGACTGGCGCCGTCCATACCGCTCCTGATCATGGTATGGAAGACTTTGACGTGAGCAAGGCCTACGGCATCGGCACCATTAACCTGGTTCGGGCCGACGGTACCTACACCGAGGCCGCCGGCGAGTTTGCCGGAGTACACGTTTACAAGGCCGATGAGCCAGTGTGCGCTGCCCTTGAGCGTGAAGGCAAGCTGGTACATCAGGAAAAATTCCGGCACAGCTATCCCCACTGCTGGCGGACCAAAACGCCGCTGATCTATCGGGCGACGCCGCAATGGTTTATCAGCATGGAGAAGAAAAATCTCCGCGCCGACGCCCTGGAAGCCATCAAAGGCGTGCGCTGGGTGCCTTCCTGGGGTCAGAACCGGATCGAAGCCATGTTCGAACAGAGTCCGGACTGGTGTATTTCCCGGCAGCGGACCTGGGGCGTGCCCATCACGCTGTTCGTCAATAAAGAAACCCAGGAGCTGCACCCGGACACCCAGGCCCTGATCGAAAAAGCTGCTCAGGCCATCGATAAAGACGGCATTGATGCCTGGTACGAGCTGGACATCAACGACATGCTGGGTGCCGATGCTGACCGTTATGAGAAGGTCACTGACACCCTCGACGTATGGTTCGACTCCGGCGTGACCCACGACTCCGTGTTGCGCCCCCGTCCAGAACTGGCCCAGTTCCCGGCAGACCTGTACCTGGAAGGCTCTGACCAGCACCGGGGCTGGTTTCAGTCCTCGCTCAAGACATCTATCGCCATGAATGGCGTCGCACCCTACAGGCAGGTGCTGACTCACGGTTTCACCGTGGATGGCAATGGCCGCAAGATGTCCAAGTCACTGGGTAACGTGATTGCGCCCCAAGAGGTCATGAACGAGCTGGGCGCCGATATTCTGCGGCTGTGGGTTTCCGCCACCGACTACAGCGGCGAGATGACCGTCTCGAAGGACATCCTGCGCCAGACCGCCGATGGCTACCGGCGTATCCGCAATACCGCCCGCTTCCTGCTGAGCAACCTCACCGGCTTCGACCCCGCCCAGCATATGGTCGCGCCAGAGGATATGATCGCGCTGGACCGCTGGATGGTCGACCGCGCGCTACAGCTGCAGAATGAACTGAGCGAAGACTACAGCAACTACGCCTTCCTGCGGATCTACCAGAAAGTCTACAACTTCTGTGAGGCTACCCTGGGTGGCTTCTATCTGGACATCATCAAGGATCGCCAGTACACCACCCCGGCGGACAGCCTGGCGCGCCGGTCCTGCCAGACCGCTCTGTATCATGTGGCCGAAGCCCTGGTGCGCTGGATCGCGCCCATCCTGAGCTTCACCGCTGACGAAATCTGGCAGCACCTGCCCGGCGAGCGCGGCGAGACGGTATTTTATGAGACCTGGTACGAAGGCCTGACCGCACTGCCGGACAATGCCGGGCTGGGCCGCAACTACTGGCGCGAGCTCTACAGCGTCAAAGAAGCCGTCAACAAATGCCTGGAAGATGCCCGGGGCAAGGGGGAAATCAAGGGTTCCCTCAGCGCTGAAGTGACCCTCTATTGTGATGGCGAACTGGCGGATCGGCTGAAGCATCTTGGCGAAGAGCTCCGTTTCGTGCTGATAACCTCAGAGGCCACTGTGCGTCCCGGCGCCGATGCGGAAGGGGCTGAACAGACCGGCTACGATGGGCTGAAGGTCAAGGTGATGCCCACCGCCCATGCCAAGTGCGAGCGTTGCTGGCATCACCGGGAAGACGTTGGCCAACACGAAAAGTACGACGACCTGTGCGGTCGTTGCGTTGACAACGTCGAAGGCCCGGGTGAAACCCGCGCCTTTGCCTGACCGGACCTAAAGATGATGGAAACTGCCATGACCCAGGAACAGGCCGGTAGCAAGTTGAAGTGGCTGTGGCTGGCGGTGGCGGTCATTGCCCTCGATCTGGGCACCAAGGCCATGGCGACCGCCATGCTGAGCTATGGTCAGCCGGTGCCGGTGGTGCCCATGTTCAACTTTACCCTGCTGCACAACACTGGCGCGGCCTTCAGTTTCCTGGCCGATGCCGCCGGCTGGCAGCGCTGGTTCTTTGTGGGGCTGGCGCTTATCGTCAGCGTCGTACTGGTGTACTGGCTGAAAGGTCTCAAACGCCACGAAACCTGGGTAGCCATCGCCATCGCCCTAATTCTCGGCGGCGCCATCGGTAATGTCTACGATCGGGTTGTCCATGGATACGTGG
>CAZHAY010000217.1:0-2515 GCA_964530545.1 uncultured Marinobacter sp. | reverse complement strand
CCCGGCCGTATCGACCTGGGCCTGGGCCGCGCGCCGGGCACCGACCCCATCACCAGCCGGGCACTGCGACGGGACGGCATTGGCGCCGAGCAGTTCCCGGACGACGTGCAGAAGCTGCAGGAACTGCTGGGGCCGCTCACACCGGGGCAGCCGGTCAAGGCGATTCCCGGCGCAGGCACCAATGTGCCCATCTGGCTGCTGGGATCCTCCCTGTTCAGCGCCCAGCTGGCTGCACTGCGCGGCCTGCCTTACGCATTTGCGGGGCATTTCGCGCCGCGTCTGTATAAGGAAGCGCTGCGGGTTTACCGGGAGCACTTCCGGCCTTCCGAACAGCAGGAGCGGCCGCTGGCCATGCTCTGCCTCCCCGCCGTCCCGGCGGACACTGTGGAGGAGGCAAAGCACATCAGCACCACCAGCTATCAGCGGATCCTTTCACTGTTCCGGGGCCAGCCCCTTTGGCTCAAACCTCCGGTGGATTCCATGGACGGCCTGTGGAGCCCCGCCGAAGAAGCCGGCGTGCGGGACTTTCATGGCCTGCAGGTGCTGGGGGACGAAGACGCGATCACCGAGCGGCTGCAGCAGATTCTGGCGACCGTGGAGGTGGACGAGCTCATGTTCACTGTGGACCTGTACGATCCGGCGCAACGTCGCCATGCCCTTGAGATTCTGGCCCGGGTTCGCGACCGGCTCTGATCCTGCTTAATGGCGTTTGTGCTCGACGGGCGGAAAAAAACTGGTCTATCATCTGCCGGGATGCGTCATTACTGAATCGAGTCACCCACGTTAAAAGGACTGAACCATGACGTCGAAACTGAGCCCCGCTGCGGCCATGCTCGCTCTTTCCCTGAGCGTAGGTACCGCCGCCGCTGCCCTGCAGACGGAAACCGTTGAATACACGGTGGATGGTAAAACGTTCACCGGCTATATGGCCTGGAATGACGCCTACGAAGGCGAGCGCCCGGGAATACTTGTGGTGCACGAGTGGTGGGGCCACGATGGGTTTGTGCGTGAAGAGGCGGAGAAGCTGGCAGCCGCCGGCTACACAGCGTTCGCTCTGGATATGTATGGCGACGGCAAACTGGCGGATCATCCGGATGAAGCCCAGGCCTTTATGAAGGAAGCGACGGGTGATCTGGACGCCCTGCAAACCCGCTTTGCCGCTGCGCTGGAGGAACTGCGGAACCACGAAACCGTGGACGACAGCCGCATCGCCGCCCAGGGCTACTGCTTCGGGGGAGCTGTGGTGCTTAATATGGCCCGTCTGGGCATGGACCTGGCCGGCGTGGTGAGCTACCACGGCGCTCTGGGCAGCCCTCTCGAGCCCTCACCAGGCGATATCAAGGCGCGGGTTCTGGTCTATACCGGCGGCGCTGACCAGATGGTCCCTGCGGATCAGGTGGCAGACTTCGTCGCCAGTATGCAGAAGGCCGAAGCGGACTTCTCCGTCACCAGCTTTCCCGGCGTGAAACACTCCTTTATGAACCCCGGCGCTGACGAAGTTGCCAGAAAGTACAGCATGCCCATCGCTTATGACCGGGATGCCGCAGAGCGCTCCTGGGAAGGAACCATGCGCTTCTACCAGGACATTTTCAGCCAGTAAACGCGACGGGGCGGCTTCTTATACACGGGCGCTGCCCCGTAAGTATATCTACGTGAACTTTTGTATCTGAAAGGCTGGTATTCCGCAAAGAGCCAGAGTAGAGTCGGAACTAAGGAAAGATCAGTAAAGCATTTTCATTAACGAAAGACGTATCGCACTGTTGCAGTAGTTCGCCCGTCCTGTTTGTGAATCCGCCGCTCTGTATTTCCTCCCAAAGGTCCTTCGTCGCAGCCGGTTACGGTAGGTGAAGGGCAACAATCAAGTAAGTGTTTTGAATACAGGAATTTCGAGTATGTCTACTGTTACCGGTACTGTTAAGTTCTTCAACGAAGCGAAAGGCTTTGGCTTCATCACCCGTGAGTCCGGACCGGACGTTTTCGTTCACTACAGTGCCATTCAGGGCGGCGGCTTCAAGACCCTGGCCGAAGGCCAGCAGGTTGAGTTCACCGTCACCCAGGGCCAGAAAGGTCCTCAGGCGGAGAACGTTGTAGCCCTGTAAAATCAGGCTTCAGCGCAGGTGGCGTCCCGCTTTCGGGCAGACGCTCCTGAAAACGAAAAAGGCAGCCTTCGGGCTGCCTTTTCTGTTTCTTCCTAAACGTCACTGCCGCTCCGCGATCAGATGGGCGACCAGCATGCGATTGCGCTGCCGGCCGCCCATCTGCCGGCTTACACTGCCGACGGGGATGGGTTGTGATTGATCAGAGTGGACTTGTCCATGGCCAGCGCATCGATGGGGAAGTCATCCACCGTCAGCATGTCCAGCACATTCCTTTCGTATTCCCGCATAAAGACGATCTCTTCATCACTGAGAATCTCGGCCTCGTAAGCCGCCTCAAACTGCTGCTCCGGGTGCAGGGCTTCCGCTGGCAACCGGCCCTTGGCGACCGCCTTGCCCACCTTGCGATAAATGCTCTC
>CAZHAY010000216.1:0-2585 GCA_964530545.1 uncultured Marinobacter sp. | reverse complement strand
TGCTGGTTGTGATCGCCATTGCGGCGTTTGTCGGCACACAGGGTTTCTCCATCCTGACGGAAAAGTCCAACTCCGAGCGTCTGGCTACGGTGAGAGACCGGCTTTACCCGGCCCTGGACCTGACCACGGTGAACCAGGGGCAGCTCAAACTGATGGAACAGCAGATCAATAGCGCGGTGACCACCGGTGATGACCATCAGCTCGCCTCTACTCGAGAGCAGCTCGATACCATCAGTGCCAATCTGCAGAGCATCGCTGCCCTTGATCCGGAGCTTGCGCCCCACGCCCAAAAACTGCGAGGCGATCTGGACACCTACTACAACACGGCCGTGTCCATTGCCACGTCCATGATTGACGGAACCGCCGACTTCAGCACGATCGGCAATCAGGCGGCCGCCAACGCCGATCGCTTACGAGCCCTGCATAACGACCTGGAAGCCATGCGCGACCTCACTTTGGAGCGCTTCCAGAGTGCCATCAACAACACGCTGTCCGCATCACGCCAGTCAAGCTCAATCTCCATCGTGATTCTTCTTGTGACCGTGGTGGTACTGATCCTCCTGAGCCTGTTCATTGGCCGATCCATTTTCAACAGCCTGAACCAGGTCATTACTTCCCTTAAGGGAATGGCCTCCGGCGAAGGCGACCTCACGTCCCGCATTCACTACACAGCCCGGGATGAACTCCGGGAGCTGGTGGACCAGTTCAACCTGTTTGTTGAAAAGCTTCATGGCTCCTTTGCCAGAATCAAGACGGATATTAACGGCCTGAATACGGCATCAGATCATTTGACCACCACGAGCCGCACCAACCTGGAGCGCATCAGCAGTCAGTCCCAGGCGATTTCATCCACCCGCAACTCTGTGGATGAACTGGTGCGCAGCGTTGAGGAAGTTGCCGGCTTCGCCTCCAGCGCCTCTGACCAGACACAGGATGCCGCACGTTTCGCCCGCACCGGTCAGGAAAAAGTCGAACTGAACGTCACCACCATCCGTCAGCTCGCAGCCGACATTGAGGACACCGCAAAGCTGGTGAACCAGTTCGAGGAGATGTCCGGGAACGTCGGCGGGCTTCTGGACACCATCCAGACCGTCGCTGATCAGACCAACCTGCTGGCCCTGAACGCAGCCATTGAGGCAGCCCGGGCCGGTGAGCACGGCCGGGGCTTCGCAGTCGTCGCCGATGAGGTACGCGGCCTGGCCGTTCGGACCCATAAGGCGACGGAAGAGATTCAGGGCGTTATCTCCGAGCTGGCGAAACTCTCCTCCTCCGCCGTTGGCTCGATGCAGACCAGCGTTACCAGAGCTCAGGAAGGGGTCGCTGCAACGACAGAATCCGGCGAGATCCTGCAGCAGATTCTGCAGAACGTTCAGCAGATCAGTGAGCTGAACGAGCAGATCGCCGCAGCCACCTACGAACAGAGCGCAACCTTTAACCAAGTCACCGAACACATGACCAGTATCTACCGGAATGCCGAAGCCGTAATGGAGAGCACCGGTGAACTGGACACGATCAGTGGCGATATAAAAACCGTAAGCAATGGACTGCAATCCGTCTCCGGACAGTTTCGTGTGTAAACACGCCCTAAAGAGCAAGTTGAGGAATACCCCCTGATGAAACTATTGCTTCGTATCAGCCCGCTGGCCATTGCCATCGCGGCAAGCCCTGCACTGGCCCAGAGTGAGGATGACAGACTGGCGTCCATGCAGCAGCAGATCGATTCCCTGCGCCAGCAGGTCAACACCCCGGTTCAGGATCGCGTCCGGTTTAACGGCTTTATGAGCACCGGCGTTGCCCGCGCCAGCAATAACGCCGGTTACGCGGGCATCACCGAAACCACCGAGGTCCAGGATCTCACGCTGGCAGCCCTGCAGGCGTCATTTGAGATTACCGATGAAGTTCAGGCGGTCATGCAGATCCTCTCCCGCGGAGATGATGACTGGGATACCGATATGGAGTGGGCCTACCTGAGCTATCGTCCTACCGCTGATCTTCAGCTGCGGGCGGGCAAAATGCGGCAGCCGCTGTTCATGTACTCCGATTACATGGACCTTGGATATGCCCAGCCCTGGGCCCGTGCGCCGCAGGTTATCTATGGCTCAGTGAACAGCAGCTATGTTGGCGCCGATGCGTCCTATACGATTCCGCTAAACAGCTCCTCCATTACGACTCAGGCTTTCTACGGCTACATTGATGAAACTATTGATGGCGCAGACTTGGAGGTGCGAAACAGCAGCGGCGTCAGCGTCTCCTGGACGGACCACGTCTGGACATTACGTGGTGTCTATTCCTGGGGTGATATCAGCCTGAATCAACTTACGGTCGAAGATGAAAGTGCCAGCTATATGGGGCTTGGTATCAGCTACGACGACGGCAACTGGCAGATTATTTCTGAAGCCGCCCGCACCGAAGTCGATGGCTTCATGCCAGATACCGACGCCGCTTATCTTTCCGTCGGTCATCGCTTTGGCGCATTCACACCTTATGTCATGGCAGGCTGGCTTGAGACCAAAGACGACGAAAAGCGTGGACCTATGCTTGTGGACATGAACGGCGATCGGACCGACTACAGCGTCGGAGTTCGT
>CAZHAY010000215.1:0-2609 GCA_964530545.1 uncultured Marinobacter sp. | reverse complement strand
ACCGGATCAGCCAGGGGCTGGTTACCGCGCTGGCCATGTTCATCGCGAGCCAGGCGGCACTCGCCGAGACAAGTACCATCCATACGCTCTACGGAGAGGTCACCGTGGAAGGCCAGCCGGAGCGGGTGGTTACCCTGTATGAAGGCGCCCTGGACTCGGCCATTGCGGTGGGCGTACAGCCGATCGGCGCCGTGGTAACCCGTGGTGGTCAGCACGTGGCAGGTTATATTCAGAAGGCGACTGGTGACATTGCTATTGTGGGAGCGCCCGCCGAAACCAATTTCGAGGCCGTGCTGGCCCTGCAGCCGGACCTGATACTGGCCACTCGCCAGACCAGCAAAGAGCAGTACCAGCTGCTGTCGCAGATGGCGCCCACTATCGTGCTTGACGTACCCCTGTTCCAGCCGGACACCTGGCAGCGGGAGCTGAAGGGTTTCGCACGGGCCCTGGGCCGGGAAGATCGTGCGGATGAAGTGATCGAAGAAGTGGCCCGGCGTGCGGCCGAGGTTCGCGAAAAGGTCACCGCGGCTGTCCCCGTAAACCAGCGGGATACCGCCCTGGTTCGCTGGATGCCCCAGGGCCCGCTGGTAATGTCTGAAAACCTGTTCTCTTCCACGGTACTGGCCTCTGCGGGGTTCGAGGTTGAAGATTCTGACATGGTGAAAGAAGGCCGCCCCCACAGCCAGCCCCTCAGCCTGGAAAACCTCTCGCTGATGGACCAGAACTGGGTATTCCTCGCCACGCTGAATGAGGACGGTCGCGAGGCACTTGAGGCGGCGCGTCAGGCCCCTGCCTTCCAGCGCCTGAAAGCCAATGGGAACGATCAGGTTATCCCGGTGGACGGCCATCTCTGGACCAGCGCCTCAGGCCCACTGGCCGCTATGGCGATTCTTGACCACATTGAGGACGCCTTGCCGCAGCAACCCTGATGACTGAACACGCTGTACCGCTCACGCTTGCATCTCGTGCCCTTGTGCCGCCGCTCACTGCGGCGGTTTTTTTCGTTCTGGCAGCGGCTCTCGCCAGTCTGCTCTGGGGTGCCGGGCCCGTTGGTCCGGCTGAAGCCCTGCAGGTGCTGATCGGCCAGGGCACGGAAGATGCCCGCTTTGTGATCCTGGAACTCCGCCTGCCGCGCACCGCCATCGCCATTGTTACCGGACTGGCGCTTGCCAGTGCCGGCGCCTTATTGCAGGCGTTGACCCGCAACCCCCTGGCCGAACCCGGCCTTCTCGGCGTCAGCGGCGGCAGTGCCTTTGCGGTGACCCTGGCGGTCATGCTGGGAGCCAGTTCTGCGACTCTTACCACGCTAGTTGCTCAGGCGGGTGCGCTGGCCGGTTGCAGCCTGGTGATGCTGGCTACCCGCTCCCGGGGGCTGGCCGCAGATCCGGTGCGGCTGGTGCTGGCCGGTGCGACGGTGACCGGCCTGCTCCTGTCGCTGACCTCGGTACTGATGCTGGCCGACCAGCGGGCGGCGGATGAAATCCGGTTCTGGATCACCGGCAGTATCGCCGGTACGCCGTTTTCCCATTTGCTGGCCGTGCTGCCCACCATGCTGGTGGCCGGCGTACTGGTGGTCATGGTGGCCTCACCGCTGGCAGCCATGTCGCTGGGAGAGCGGGCCGCTCTGGGCCTTGGGCACAACCCCGGTCGTATCCGGCTGATGGTTCTGGTCGCTGTAGCGCTGCTGGTAGGCGGCGCCACGGCCCTGGCCGGTCCGCTGGTGTTCGCGGGGCTGGTAGTGCCCTTTATCGCCCGTGCCCTGGGCGGTCCGGACATTCGCAAAACCCTGTGGCTGTGTTTGCCCATCGGGCCAGCGCTGTTACTGGTCGCTGACACCCTGGCCCGGGTAATAGGCGCGCCGGCCGAGCTTCCCCTGGGCGTCATTACCGCGCTGCTGGGGGCACCAGTACTGCTGTATATTGTGCGCTCCGGGCGCATGCCCACGTTGTGAGGTTGTCATGTTCCAGCTTGTAGTCCGGTACCGCAACCTCACCGCACACCTTGGCCTTACGGCTGCGCTGACACTGGCGGTAATCACGTCGCTCATTTTCGGAACCGTTGCGGTTCCGCTGGACGGGCTGATGGATGTACTCGTCGGCCAGGGTAACGCCATACACCGCTTCGTGATTCATGAACTACGACTGCCTCGGGTTGTTGCAGGTGCCCTGGCGGGCGCTGCCTTCGCCCTGGCCGGATGCCTGATGCAGACCGTGGCCCGTAACCGCCTGGCCACTCCCGGTATTATCGGTATTGATAACGCGGCCACCGCCTTCGCCGTTGCGTCGGTGATCGGTACCGGCATTAGCATCGCGCCTCCAGCCATGGCGTTGGTGGGCGCAGCCATTGCGACGGCACTGGCCTTTGGTCTCGCCGGCGCCAACGGCACGCGGGGTTATCGCTTTATTATTGCGGGGCTTGGTATTGGCGCCATCGCCGGTGCCATTACCCAGGTGATGCTGAGCCGGGTGGCTATCGACTCGGCAAACGCGGCCTTTCCCTGGACCGTGGGCAGCCTGAATGCCCGGTCCACCTCCGCTGTCATTACACTGGCCTTCGGCCTGGTTATTGGCTGGGTCACCGCCCTGCTGCTGGGGCCTTCGTTAAATACA
>CAZHAY010000214.1:0-2640 GCA_964530545.1 uncultured Marinobacter sp. | reverse complement strand
AAGGGGCCAATGCCCTGTTTCACGCCATCTTCATTGACGTGAATAATCAGGTCGAGACCGTATTCCTGCACCTTGCGGTCGCGAAATTCGATCATGTCCCGGAATTTCCAGGTGGTGTCCACATGCATCAGGGGAAACGGCGGCTTGCCCGGGTAGAACGCCTTGCGGGCCAGGTGCAGCATGACCGCGGAATCCTTGCCGATGGAGTAGAGCATCACCGGATTGTCGAACTCGGCGGCGACTTCCCGGATGATATGGATGCTTTCAGCTTCCAGCTGTTTAAGATGGGTCAGGTTGTACTGGGTCATAGTTAAGCTCACCGGGGCACGCAAGAGGCGGTGCCCGAATCAGGGTAAAGAAGTGTTCTCAGAGGCGAATTACTATACCAGCGGCCAGTGCTTATAAGAAGATGAACAAATAGAGTTTTCAGTTATAACAATATGCACCGGATCACGGTGCGGTTATAGCCGGGTATCCCGCTGTGGCCCCACAGTACGAGTCGCTGGGGCGCTAGCAGGAACGTTCCGCGAGCAGGCGGTGTACGTACTGGTCGACGTAATCGAAACCATGCCCGTCGAAGTCCACAAAGCGGATCCCCAGGTGGAATTCGTTCCGGGCAATACGGCGCAGATGAGCGATATGGCCTTTTACGGAGAGGTTGACTGTCTGGTGTGGCAGCACCGGCATCTCGAAACGTGCATTGACCTCCACCCAGTTGCCCGGCGCCGGTGGCCGCTTGCCAGGAATCAGCGCTTCAGTGACTTCCCGGGTGCAGCGGATCATCATGCCTGATCGGGACAGATTGCATATCTCACATTCTATGGCCGGTTGGCCCGGTCGGCTCAGGGTCACACCGAGAGCAACATCAGCCCGTTGCTGATCACGGAGGTTGGGTTCAGAAGAGCGGGGCTTCATTCGTAGTGGCCTGGCAGAGGCGGACCCGACATTGAGCGGCTTTCCCATGGTGATTATCCTGTTCGGTCTTGTTACCCATTTCGCCCGAACAAGGTAACGGCGTCCGTGAAAGCCTGGTGCGCGTCCTGCGCCCTGACAATAATCCCACTGTCGCTGAATCCTCGCCGGCAAGGTTGCTGCCGGCCCCGGCGCTCTCTGCGGAGGCTCGTAAGTTGTGTTGGTAACTTCGGGCGGAGTTTACAGTTTTATTAATCGCGAGTGTAGCTGGTGGATTAATGAGCAGCAAGGGAGTGCCGTGATGGCTGTCATGTTCTTAAACATTCGTTTGAATCGCATTTAAGTCACTTCTGGCGGGGCCGTTGCTGGGGTAGAATGCGCCCCGTACATTTTCTGATCTAACGGCTTCCCAATGACGAAAAAAAACTCCGCCACGAGCAGTGGCAAAGTCGGATTTATCAGCCTGGGCTGCCCCAAGGCACTGGTGGATTCGGAGCGCATTCTGACCCAGCTGCGGCTTGATGGTTACGAGGTGGTACCCACCTATAACGACGCGGATATCGTCGTGGTCAATACCTGCGGTTTTATCGACGCGGCCAAGCAGGAGTCGCTGGACGCCATCGGCGAAGCCATCAATGAGAATGGCAAGGTCATTGTCACCGGCTGTATGGGGGTGGAAGCCGAACGGATCCGCAAAGCCCACCCGGGCGTACTGGCCGTGTCCGGCCCCCAGGCCTACGAGGAAGTGGTCGGCGCCGTGCACCAGTATGTGCCGCCGGCAAAAGATCACGATCCCTTCGTGGATCTGGTTCCGCCCCAGGGGATCAAGCTGACCCCACGTCACTATGCCTACCTGAAAATCTCCGAGGGCTGCAATCACAGCTGCACTTTCTGCATCATTCCGGATATGCGCGGCAAGCTGGTAAGCCGGCCCATCGGCGATGTGATGGACGAGGCCCAGCGACTGGTTGATGCGGGCGTGAAGGAACTGCTGGTGATCTCACAGGACACTTCCGCTTATGGTGTAGACATCAAGTACCGCACCGGGTTCTGGCAGGGGCGCCCCCTAAAGACGAAGATGCAGGCGCTCTGTGAGGCGCTGGGCGACATGGGCGTGTGGGTGCGGCTGCACTATGTGTATCCCTATCCCCACGTGGATGACGTGATCCCGCTGATGGCCGAAGGCAAGATCCTGCCGTATCTGGACATTCCGTTCCAGCACGCCAGCCCGAAAGTGCTCCGTGCCATGAAACGGCCGGCCCATGACAGCAAGACGCTGGAGCGCATCCGCCGGTGGCGGGAGATCTGCCCCGAGCTGACCATCCGTTCCACCTTTATTGTTGGCTTCCCCGGTGAGACCGAAGAGGACTTCCAGTACCTGCTCGACTGGCTGGACGAAGCCCAGCTTGATCGCGTCGGCGCGTTCACTTACAGCCCGGTAGAAGGTGCGAAAGCCAATGAGCTGGACGGTGCCGTGCCGGAAGCCGTCAAGGAAGAGCGGCTGGCGCGGTTTATGGCAAAGCAGGCTGAAATTTCTGCAGCGCGGCTGCAGGCGAAGATCGGCAAGACCATCGATGTGCTGATTGATGAGGTGGACGACGAAGGCGCCATTGGCCGTTCAAAGGCGGATGCACCGGAGATCGACGGTATGGTGTACCTGAACGGTGAAACCGGGCTGCAGCCAGGGCAGGTGGTCCGGGCCGTGGTTGAGCATGCGGATGAGCATGA
>CAZHAY010000213.1:0-2647 GCA_964530545.1 uncultured Marinobacter sp. | reverse complement strand
GCCATTGGTCGGGCCGTAACGCTGAATATCCCTGCCGGGGGTTCCTTCCGCCTGGTAGCCCACAAACAGCACATCGTGCCGCTCGTCTCCCAGCATGGCTTTCAGGTAGTTGACGATGCGCCCGGCGTTGCACATGCCACTGCCGGCGATGACGATGGCGGGCCTTGCGCTGCGGGCCAGGTGGTGGACCATTTTCAGGTGTTCGTGGTGGCCTTCCACGGTCAGCAGGTTGTCGAAGGCCAGGGGCTTGCGGCCCTGTTGCAGCCGGGCGTGGGCTTCTTCGTCCCAGTAGGGCTGCAGTTCCCGGTAGGCGGCGGTGAATCTGGCGGCCAGGGGCGAATCCAGGATGACGGGCAGTTCGCCGTCGATCATTTCCTCAAATTCGTACAGCAGCTCCTGGGTGCGGCCTATGCTGAAGGCCGGAATCAGTACGGTGCCCTGGTTCTGCAGGGCGCGGTCGATGGCCGCTTTTAACCGGTGTTTGCGGTCGGCCCGGCTTTCGTGGTTGCGGTCGCCGTAGGTGCTCTCCAGTACCAGGGTGTCTGCGCGTTCTGGCGACTTCGGTTCCTGCAGCAGCGGCGTGTGGCTGGCTCCCAGGTCACCGCTGAATACGATGCGGGTGTCGTTGTGGTCCACTTCCACATAAGCGGAGCCGAGTATGTGGCCCGCCCGCTGGAGCCTGATCTTCACCTGGTGTTCAGGCGTGTCCAATACGGTGTGCCACTGGTTGTACGGCAGGGGCAGCAGGCGTTTTTCTATGGTGCTCAGGTAGCGCTCTACCTGGTGCCGTTCGCGGCTGATGCCCAGCTTGAAGGCGTCTTCCAGTACCAGCGGCAGTAATTTTGCCGAGGGCCGGGAGCAGATAATCGGCCCGGTAAAGCCGGCGGCCAGCAGCCAGGGTATGCGGCCCACGTGGTCGATGTGGACGTGGGTGGCAATCAGCGCCTTGACCGTGCTGATGTCAAAGTCGATAGCCTGGCTATCCCGGCTGTTGTCTGCCTCTTTGCCCTGGAACAGGCCGCAATCTACCAGCAGGCTGTTGTCGGCGTTGATGTGCAGTTGGTGGCAGGAGCCGGTGACGCCGGTTTTTGCGCCGTGGTGTTCTATGTCTGGTTTTGGCATTTCCGTTGCCCTTGTTGATGAGGTCCGTTCAGGTGCGGCTTTCAGCCATAGCCTTGCGTACGTGGCTGGCGAACTCCGCCATAAAAGCGGCGAAGATGCCAAACATACCGCCCAGCACCAAAGCCAGGGCTAGAATGAGCTTCTTGGATGTACCTTTATTGTCTGTGCCCTGGCGGGCAACCACCAGAACCTCTGCCGGCTGCAGAGCTTCCAGCCTGGCCTCCAGGTCTACACGCTCCTTGATGGTTTGTGCGATAGCCTCGCCTGCACCTTCCTGCCCCGTGAGCTGCTCAAGAATATCGTTGATGGATTCCAGACGCTGTTCGAGCGTTTTTCGGCTTCGGGTGATCATGGTGTTCTGCCGCTGCAGAATCTCATCCACCATCTTCTGATGGGTCGTGATCACAAGCTCAGCATCTTCCGGAGATGCTTCCGAGGTCAGCTTGATCAGATTGGTATTTTCCGGATGCTCGGCGGCAAGCTTAATCTCCAGCTTCTCACCTTCAGTTTCGGCGTATACCGACTGCCACTCAGGGAACCAACGGCTCTGGATAGCGGCTACAACGGCAGCGGGGGCTTCAACGGCTCGGTTATTTTCTTCCGCCAGCTGGACCAGCGTACGGTATTCCCGCACTTCGCCAACCACAAGGAAGGCATAGAGCAGCGCGATAATAACCACTCCGCCAAAGACGACAAAGAAGACGTTCCGCCGACGGATAAAGGTGGTCGCAAGATCGACCAGGCTGATTTCATCGTCGTACCGTTGGTGGTGCTGTTCTGGCTGGCTCATCCGCTTTCCTGTCTGTCACATGCGCTCGGGCACGCTACCGCCCCACCGACCCGTTCGCAGTGTGTTCTGGCAATAGCATTGATTGTGATTACCAGCCGGGCCCGCAGCCCGGCAAAGTGTGATGCAATTCTACGTCATCAAACTTCTACGGCAAGGGCACTTTGGTCCAAGGAGAGATTTTCGGTGTGTCTTTGCGTTAAGTCATGTCAAAGCTTCAGGAACGCACCTTTTTCTTTGTCGTCGTGAGGGTGTTGGTGGTCGAAAGGTTCAGAAGTGGCAATCGACCAGTGGGTGGTCAACGTGCCTGTCTTCCAGTGGGCCATCGCGCTGCAGTATTGAGATGACGCGGACCACTTCAACAATATCGGTAATGGACTGCTTCGTGATCTTCTTGAAGTTTGCGAAGCAGATTCTTCTTTACGATGGCTTAACAGCAAGGTGCTGGTATCTTTAAACCAGACTTCTCACCTATCTTTTAGTTAACGTTTGTTAAAGAATCAGCTTTGCGATTGTTTTCGGTGTCTTCGCGCGTAACCTCTGCGCCCTTTGGGGTTTGAAGATTCCCAGGCCCTCCGCCTCTGGCTAAGCTGAGATAAAATTCGCAAGGAGCGCTCAATGCCCTGGTATGCCATCCAACACAAACCCGCCCAGGGTGACCGGGCGCTGAGGAATCTGCAAAACCAGAACGCCCGGTGCTTTTACCCCAAGGTGACCGTGGAGCGCATTCGCGCCAGT
>CAZHAY010000212.1:0-2653 GCA_964530545.1 uncultured Marinobacter sp. | reverse complement strand
CGCCCTGCCCCCATGGATGAACAACACCAGACCGGCGTTCCGACGGGAGGCAGGATTGCTTGCACGACCGTATCCAAATGAATACACTTCCCGCCGACAATCGCCTCATTGATCAGACGGAGCACTTCGCCAAGTGGCTTGCCGGGCTACGCGATCTGCGGGCACGCATTGCAATCGCTCGGCGGATCGAACGCATGGCAGCAGGCAACTTCGGTGATGCGAAGCCGGTCGGTGGCAGCGTCTTCGAACTCCGCATCGACATCGGTCCCGGTTACCGGGTGTACTTCACCCGACAACGGAAAAAGCGCGTACTGCTGCTTTGCGGCGGTGACAAGCAGACACAGCGAGCGGACATTCGCCGGGCGCAACAATTGGCGAAGGAGAACTGACCATGACCCGAAATACGCAGCCCTTCGACATGGCTGCCCACCTGGACAGCCCGGAGGCAGTCACCGAATACCTGAATCAGGTGCTGGCTGATGGTGATCTCGACGAACTCCTTCGGGCGCTTGGCCACGTCGCAAGGGCGCGCGGCATGGCCCAGGTCGCCCGGGACTCCGGGCTGGGCCGCGAAAGCCTGTACAAGGCCTTGGCCCCCGGGGCCAAGCCGCGCGCCGAAACGCTGTTCCGGGTGATCCGCGCCCTTGGCGTGCGGCTGCACGCCGAGGCAGCTTGACCGCCGCGCGCAACTGCTTAAAATGGCCATCCCCGCCCGAATAGCTCAGCTGGTTAGAGCACTTGACTGTTAATCAGGGGGTCGTTGGTTCGAGTCCAACTTCGGGCGCCAGACAAAGAAAAAGCCGCGGGGCGACCCGCGGCTTTTTTTGTGTCTGCTGTTCGGCGAGCCAGGGCCGATGAGCAAGGTCTCGTGCCCAGTCAGGGGCCTACCGTGCCAAAGCTGCACTCGGAGTCTGATCCGGTTGTATGCCACTTCGTACCTGCCTGGTTGATGGTAAGCGTGCCGCAGCGGTCGCTCGCCTGGGATGAACCGCTTACCGGCGACGCGGTTGCCGTGAAGCCTGCCCCATCGCCGGTGATCTCAACTTCTATGTCGTACTTGGCAGTACCAACGACAGGCGACTGGTCACTCGGGGGAGAGAAACCCGTGTAGGTGTTATTGACCGTCCGAAACCGCTCGGCCTGCTGCGCGACATCCACCAAGTCTGCCTTCGCCTGGCCACGGTGCCCTTTCCTGACCGACTCATGGTACGAGGGAAGAGCAACGGCAACCAGGATGGCCACAACTGCGACCACGACCATCAGCTCAATCAGCGTGAATCCCGACTGGAACCCACGTTCCATTGTCTTCGATCTCGAAAAGTAAACGACTTTGCCAGCTGGACCCTTCATTTGACCTCCCCTATCTCAACTGACGCCAGGATTGTCGCCCACAAGGCCTCGGCAATACGAACGCGCCCGGATAAATCACCACCTGGCACTGCTCGAACGTAGCGCAGCCTGGACCGGTACACGATGGGTCGACCGGCGAAACCGGATTAATCGCCAGCGCGCTCGCGCTAGTCACCGGCGGACTTGCACCGGGCCCTTCTCCATCACCGCCGCTTTCACCATCTAGCGCCACGGCGCCACACTGGCCATCCGTACAAATTGGATCGCCACCGGATATCACCGAAACGTCAGACAGCGCGCCGGATCCGGACAGCAGGTCGAGACCATAAACGAAGTTGAGTCCACCTGGATTGCAGCTGTCTTCCAGCGGCGTATACGTGGGGAAGAAGACCCGACCGCTCTGAATCAGCGGGGTAGCAATAAAGCGCTCCCCTCGAGCCTCAAGCTCTGGCGCATCAGCCGTGCCGGCATTCACGGCAAGATCAATAAACCAGCCTCGACGGGCGGCGCCCCCGAAGTACGATACCGCCGAGCGGCTGATGCCGCGGATGGTTTGGTCATCCGTAGTGACTTCGCTGGTGACAAACTGCTGGGCCAGCGAAGCGCGACCGCCAGCCACCGCGCTCGCGTCGTTGTCAAATACACCATACAGCGACTGGATATCTGGATTATCGCCAACCGTGTTGTCAGGCGCATACAGGTAGCGGCCGGTTCCGAAGAACACCATGACGCCCGTGCCTGGACCGGCAGCCACCCGGATCCCGCCGGTAATAGGTTGACGAACACCGTCGCGCGACGCCGTGAACAGCGGCTCCCCGCTAAAAGCCACATCCCAGTCCGACGACGAATCCGAACCCAGGTCGAACTTCCAGAGATTTCCCTGAAGATCCCCTCCATAAATCGTGTCAACCCTGCCATTGCCATCCCTGTCAATCGCAGTAATTTGACCTAGGCCGTTGAAAGGATCGGTTTCATGTGCGCACGGGAGGTTCAATGCGCCGCAAATCAGGTCTGTAAATCCACTGGTAGTAGCGGCCGGATTTCCGTCATCAGCGGTCAACTTCCGGATCACCTCTCCCGTGAACGCATTCAGAATATAAAGCGACGGGTCGCTCGTATTCCCGCCATAACCATTCCCGAAGATCACCCCCCAGCTTCCGTCTTCCAGGGGAACGATCAGCGGCTTGCCGTAGGTGTACCCCATGTCATTGTCGATCGCGCTGTTTCGCTCCCAAAGGACGTTATCCGTCGTGAAGGAGTCCGGGTCGGTGACATCCAAGACGAACACGGATCGACCGCCGCC
>CAZHAY010000211.1:0-2700 GCA_964530545.1 uncultured Marinobacter sp. | reverse complement strand
AGGCCGGCCATGAACGCCGCCGTCTGGCCATAGTTGCGGCTCAGGTGGATCACCCTCACACGCTCATCGGCCGCCGCCAGCGCATCCAGACGCGGCGCCGAATCATCACTGCTGCCATCGTTGACCAGGATCAGCTCCCAGCTGCGACCCAGCGAAACCAGCGCATCGCGCGTGCGCTCGTACAGCAGCGGGATGTTGTCCTGCTCGTTGTAGATCGGCACCGTCACGGTGATATCCACCGGATGCTCGGAAGTTGCAGCCGTCGACAGCGCTGGGTTCATGACATGGATTGTATTGGTCGGTGACAGCCGCGAATGGTACCCTTTTTAACGAACCCCCATGTATCGACGCTACCGGGTATGGCAACAGGAGCCGTGCCGTGCGACGAATGCTTGCCGGAAAAACATGACCAGACACGTCAGGCAACCCAATATCGGCGGAATTCATGCGCCCTCATTGTGGCCACCCGGATCAGTCGCCCGATGGCTGATGATCGGGTTCGGAATGTGGCTGGCAGCGCTCGCCGGCTTGTTGATGATCGAACCGGCACGGGGCGTTCTGGAGGTACACCTCACCACCGACACCTTTCATCCCCGCCCCGTCCGGCTTTACTACGACCTTGGCAATGGTCTGAACGAGGCAGACAGCAGCACTGCCTGGGTTCGACCGGAAGCACGCATGCTGCATTTCCCGCTGCCTGCCGGCGAGATCCGGATGTTGCGCATGGATCCGCTCCTGGGCGACACCCCATTGCGGATCCAAGGCATGCGTGTCACTACATCCCGGCTTGCAGCGCCGCGAGCAATCCCGCTCCATCATCTCCGGGCAGAGGAACATATCGCCAGCCTGGAGAGCACCCCCGCGGGAATGCAGGTGGTACTGGCGGAGGGCTTCAGCCATCCGCAGCTGATTCTCGAGCCGGACCGCCCCGTTGTCGTGAGCGAAGCCCCTCCCAGGCTGGTCACTGCCGGCGTCTCGGCGGCGTTGTTGGTCGTCGTGCTCCTGACTGTCTGGCGCATGGCGCTGTCCCGGATCTGGTCCTGGCAACTGGCCGTTGCCTTGGGGCTGGGCATGGTCTTCATTCTGGCCTGGACCATGGCCTGGTCGTCACCTTCCACCGGGAGGGTTCTGCACCCGGAAGAAAATACGAACATCTGGTGCTATCAGTTCTACCTTGATCATCTGTGGCCGCGACCGGTCGATGATCCAGCCTTGGTCCGAACCCTGTCACTGTATGGATTTTCCTACCTGTTCGAGCTGGATGTGGTGTACGCCCTTGCCGCCCGGACGACAGGTGCCTTCTCGGCATGGTTCGCCAATGACATGATGGCTGCACGCAGTTTCAACCTGATCTTGCTGCTGGGCCTGACCGGCCTGGCATTCCGGCACCCCCGCTGGGCCCTACCCCTGTCGGTGATGCTGATCAATCCGCAGACCTGGTACCTGTTCAGCCACTTCAACGCCGATGCCCTGCCTTTCGCCTTGGCCATGGTGACGGCCTGTGCAGCCGCCGACCGGGATAGCAGCCTCAACCGCTATCTCGACGGACGCAGCCGCTTCGGCGCCGGCACCCTGCTGTTCGCCATCGCTGTCGGCCTGCTGCTGGTCTCAAAACGCACTTTCCTGCCGATCGTGCCGGTACTTGGCCTGTGGCTGGCCGTGCATCATGTCGACATGAGGACCCGGGAGGTCGTCGCCATGCTCGCCGGGCTTCTACTTCTGGGTGCCTCGATGCACCTTCAATCTCTGCCCGGCTGGCCGGGTACAGCCAAAAGCACCTTGACCGTACTAGCCGGAATCACATTGGCTGTCGCCGGCGCCGCATGCACCGTCTACCAAGTCTGGCGCAGACCCGGATACCGGGCCCGCCTGCTGCGGCTGGTCACGGTATTCGGGCTCGCTATCCTGATCGTGTCGCCCTGGATCGGGCTGGACCTGGCCCTCAACGGAACGCCGGGCCAAAAGGCGGAGACCCTGAAACTGATCGCGGAAACCCATGCAGACGACGGTTTCAAGCCATCCCAGCTGACGGGCGACCAGGCCTATCCCGGCCGCGCCATGGCACAACGTGGCATCTCATTGACAGACGTGCTGCTTGAGCCCTACCACTGGCTCGGGATGAGCTGGGCGACAGCTTTTGGCGTGTACAGCTACCTATCCGTCTACCCGCCCGCCTGGCTGCTTCAGGCGCTACAGGGCCTGACACTGGCGATCACTGCACTGGCAATTGTTTCCTTGGTTCGGACCCGGGAGGGAGGGGCATTGCCTTCTCTGGCAATCTTCGCGGGCGGCGTTGCGCTGGTGCTGGCCAGTTCGTGGCTGCACAGCTGGGTCACTGATTTCCAACCCCAGGGTAGATACCTGTTGTCGATCATCCCCATGCTGGCCCTGATGATCGGGACGGGCAGGAAAACGGTTCCACTGCGTCTGTATGGCGTCTTGATTGCAGCGGCCTTCATTCTGAGCTGCCTGTCCTTTGTCGGTACCGCACTGCCGGCGCTGGCCAACACCTTGTAACGTCCTCCAGATCCATCGCCGCGCTGGTTGACACCCGGCGGCAGGCCGGCGCCTATTTACCCGCTACCGGGACCGCTGCACCTTTGCGCCGCCGGGGCCATGATGGACCGACAGCCATCAGGAGAATGGCCAGCAGCAGACCGGCAGGGGCGATGCGGTATCCCAGGTCGCGCCCCGGTGGCC
>CAZHAY010000210.1:0-2772 GCA_964530545.1 uncultured Marinobacter sp. | reverse complement strand
TCAAATGACGTTGCCGTAGCGGAGGCACTTAATACCTTGATCGGTCGTGGCGTAATCCTGATTGCAGCGGACGACGAAAGTCAGCGTCCGGCCGAGGACTGCAACGCGCCGTGAACTAGAACTCTTCCCGCTCAGGTAACTGGGCATTCTCCCCCCGTATGGACTCTGCTGCCGCCCTCTTGGCAGCAGAGTCCTGTATTTCCTTAGGAGGAATCCCGCCAGGCTCTACTTCGTGCCGGGTATACGGCAATGCGCAGAATTCGCTTATAACTGGGTGGCGAGGAATCGGCACAATCTGCCGGGTGGCTGTGCTGTGACCAGCGGGAAACCTGACTGATTGATTGCCACACCGGGTACTATGCACCGAACATGCAGCAAATCCCGCTAGCACAGCTGGGCACAGGGGCGTGACCGACCGAGTCTTCCAGCGCAACCGCGACCTGCTGCGCGCCCGCGATGAAATGGACCGCCGTTATGCGCATCCACTGGACGTACCAGCGCTCGCAGCGATTTCCGGCGTATCAGCTGCACATTTCAGTCGTACATTCCGCGAAGTGTTCGGCGAGACACCGCACCGGTACCTGCAGAGACGTCGGGTTGAACGCGCGATGTACCTGTTACGCGCGACCGACACGAGCGTGACCGACGTCTGCTTCGACGTTGGTTTCGGCAGCCTCGGCACATTCAGCCGTACGTTCAAGGACATCGTCGGGCAATCACCATCCGCGTACCGAAACACCGCAGCCGCAAGCACAGGGAGCGCACCCACCTGCTTCACCATGGCCTGGACACGGCCGAGCAGTTTCGGAGAAGCGCGACCGGGCAGCGGCACCGTACCCTCTGGAAGCAGGCGAAAGGAGCAGCAAGAATGATCACATCAATCAGGATTTCCAGCATCTACGTTTTTGATCAGGACGAGGCACGCGAGTTCTACGTGGACAAGCTCGGCCTCGAGGTGTCCGCGGACATGAACTTCGGACCGATGCGCTGGCTGACAGTGCGAACGCCCGGCGACGCCAGCCGAGAAATCCTTCTCGAGCTGGTCGCACCCCCGTCACTGTCTGAAGAGAACTCTGCCCGGATGAAGGCATTGATCGCGAGTGGCGCATCCGGCTTCGCTGCCGGCTTCACAACCGACGACATTCAAAGTCTTTATGCGACTCTGGTGGAGAAGGGCATCGACATTACCCAGGAACCGGTCGAGCAGCCATACGGTACCGACATCGGACTGCGGGATCCGTTCGGAAATCAGCTGAGAATCACGCAATTGGCACCATAGGGATTCGGCGGTAGCAACGTCCTGGCGGCGCGACCTGAACCCGCCCATGTATCTGGTTTCAGCTTGCTGCGCTCGGCTTCCGTTGGCCGAGCGCAGCCCGTATTGGGTCGGGCCGCATCGGCGGCCCTTGCTCTGACAACAGCAGGTATAAGCAAATTCGTTACGCCCGTTATGTCATCCATGCGTTGGAGGCGAGTGCGACGGTTGCGCACACGCTGAATCCGATCGCCAACGGGTACGCCTCAGCGACGTTCTACGGAGCGCACGTGAATTTCGGGATCACTATCAGCACGAACCAGTAACGGTGCAGGCACGCCTGCCGCGCGCTAGTTGACTTTGACCGTCGCGGCAGCGTCCATCTCCTTCCAATGCGGCAGAACATAGGGCGAGTGAGTGAACGACGAACGGAGTCCGCGTGCAGGCGGCGCGCGCCGGCCAAGCTTGCCTCCACGGTCGCAGCCGCATACAACGAATTTCCCGTCTGGTTGCTCTACCTGCGTCTGGCGAGCTACCTCCAGGCGCTGCTCAAGGGACAGTTCGCTTCCTGCGTATTCCACGGTTACCCGGGCACTGATTCCACGGGATACCGTTCGCCCTTTCCATGGGTTTCCGGCCACCCTCCCTTATGGGGGCATCAGCGGGGTTCACCCGACGTACCGTGCCTTAATTGGAGGCTCTGAATCCGGACCCAGGCAACTCAGGCTGTACCGGATGTGTTGTTACCGGTTGCAGCCACGATGCCGGCCACGTGGGTGCCATTGCCACCAAAGGTACACAAGCGCAGTTAACACTGTGTCAGCAAGGTCAACCCAAATTCGCGTAATGTCCGGAACTGGCTGCGTTACCCTGAACGCATGACCAGCCGCCTCGGTTTTACGTACATTCAGTGCAATGACCTGCCGGCCATGAAAGCTTTCTATGCCGACATCCTGCAGTTGAAGCAAATCTGGGAGGATGAGAGCTCAATCGCCTTCAAGATTGGCGACCACCAGCTGAGCATCACCCTGGCGCCGGGAATTGAAGTGCCGGCGGCCGAGTTCGCAGTGCAGCCTGGCTGGCAAGGCGGCACCGCACAACGCACCAGCTGGTCACTTGAATGTGATCGCGCCGAGTTCGACCGGATCGTCACCGCCGCACGCAATGCCGGTGTGCCGTCTTGGACGGAACAGCCTCAGCACGTCGGCTACCTGAGCTTTCCGCTGCTGGATCCGATGAACAATACTGTCGAAATCACCTGCACCGACACCGAGTAACTCGGCTAACTGTTCTCGGTGAACAGCACCTCGAGCTGGTGACCGTTGGGGTCGTGGAAGTAGAAGCCTGTTTCACCATTCAGTGTGTAGGTTTCGCCGACCCCGGTGCCCTTTGGGGTGGACCAGTACTTGATGTCGTTGGCCTGTACTCTGGCCAGGACTGCCGGGAATGCGTGCGGCGCGACTCGGAAGGCGTAATGTTGGCCCGGGAAGTCTGTGTCGACTTGCTTGTAGAGCATT
>CAZHAY010000209.1:0-2775 GCA_964530545.1 uncultured Marinobacter sp. | reverse complement strand
GTCTGCGTTTCGCGATTCGCGAAGGCGGCCGTACCGTTGGTGCCGGCGTGGTTGCCAAGATCATCGAGTAAGATTTCGCCGATCCGGATCAAGGGGCTGCCTTTGCAGCCCCTTTTTCTGTTCCGTAGATATGCATATTCAGCAGCCCGGCTGTCTTATGGCGTGTTGACACTGCTGGGTATTATGCATACAATGCGGCTCCTTTTTTTGAAGGTCGGCTAACAGTAGCTGCTACGAGTGGAGTTGGGTGCATCATGCAAAGCCAAAAGATTCGAATCCGGTTGAAGGCGTTCGATTATCGCCTTATCGACCAGTCCACGCAGGAGATCGTCGATACCGCCAAGCGGACCGGCGCTCAGGTGCGTGGACCTATCCCTCTGCCGACGCGGAAGGAAAAATACACGGTTCTGATTTCCCCGCACGTCAATAAAGATGCGCGGGACCAGTACGAAATTCGTACTCACAAGCGTTTGCTCGACATTGTTGAGCCGACGGAAAAGACAGTAGATGCTTTGATGAAGCTGGATCTGGCAGCAGGTGTAGACGTTCAGATCAGCCTCGGCTAATACCGCCTGGTATTAGTCAGTGTAACTGTCCTAAGGCCATAGAGGGTGCGAGCCCCGTACACTTAAGAGGTGAAACATGGCAATTGGTGTAGTCGGCCGTAAGGCCGGTATGACCCGTATTTTTACGGAAGACGGGCAGGCAGTGCCCGTTACGGTAATCGAGGTTGAAGCCAACCGTATTACCCAACTTAAAACTCTCGAAAGCGATGGCTATCGTGCAGTCCAGGTGACTGTGGGTAATCGCCGTCCCTCCCGGGTTACCAAGGCGCAGGCTGGCCACTACGCGAAAGTGGGTGTCGAGGCCGGGCGTGGTCTTTGGGAATTCCGTCTGGCTGAAGGTGAAGGTGAAGACCTTCAGGCTGGTGGCGAAATTACCGTTTCCGTGTTTGAAGACGGTCAGATCGTTGACGCCACTGCGCAGTCCAAGGGTAAGGGTTTCCAGGGTGGCGTTAAGCGCTGGAACTTCGCCATGCAGGACGCTACTCATGGTAACTCCCTGTCTCACCGTGCTCCCGGTTCTATCGGTCAGAACCAGTCGCCGGGCAAGGTGTTCAAGGGCAAGAAGATGGCCGGACAGATGGGCAACAAGCAGGTAACTACCCAGAATCTGCAAGTGGTTCGGGTTGATGCTGAGCGCAATCTGCTGCTGGTCCGTGGCGCTGTTCCCGGTGCGACCGGTGGCGACTTGATCATCAAGCCTGCAGTCAAAGCCTGAGGAGCGGTGCGATGGAATTGACAATTACTGGTAGCGATAAGGGTATTTCGGTATCCGAGGCTGCCTTCGCCAAAGAATTCAACGAGGCTCTGGTTCACCAGGTCGTCACCGCCTATATGGCTGGTGGTCGCCAGGGTACCAAGGCTCAGAAAACCCGTTCAGAAGTCAGGGGCGGTGGTAAGAAGCCCTGGCGTCAGAAAGGCACCGGTCGTGCGCGTGCCGGAACCATTCGCAGCCCGATCTGGCGCTCCGGTGGTGTGACCTTCGCTGCCAAGCCTCGCAGCTTCGAGCAGAAGGTTAACCGGAAGATGTACCGCGCCGCGCTGCAGTCCATTTTTTCCGAGCTGGTTCGTCAAGAGCGTCTGGTCGTGGTTGAAGACATCAATGTCGACAGCCCCAAAACCAAGGCATTCAGCGAGAAGCTGAAGGATCTGGGCGTGAGCAATGCCCTGATTCTCGCCGAGAATGTAGAGCAGAACCTTCATCTGGCGGCTCGCAACATTCCGCACGTAGACGTCCGTGACGTTGCTGGTCTTGATCCGGTAAGCCTGGTGGCCTTCGAGAAGGTTGTGGTTACCGTTCCGGCTCTTAAGAAGATCGAGGAGATGCTGGGATGAATCAGGAACGTATTTACAAGGTTCTTCTGGGACCGCACGTATCAGAAAAAGCTTCTCTGGTCGCTGAAAACAATCAGATTGTTTTCCGTGTGGCGCCCGACGCTACCAAGCCGGAGATCAAGAAAGCCGTTGAACAGTTGTTTAACGTCACCGTCGAAGGTGTTCAGGTTCTGAACCGTAAGGGTAAGGTCAAGCGCACTATCCGCGGGTTCGGCAAACGTAATGACATTCGCAAGGCTTACGTCAAGCTGGCAGAAGGTCAGGACATCGATTTTCTGGATGTGGAATAAGGTAAAGGGGTCGTAATATGCCGATCGTCAAAACCAAACCAACATCTGCCGGACGCCGTCACGTTGTAAAGCTTTACAACTCGGACTTGCACAAAGGACGTCCTTTCGCGCCGTTGGTTGAGAATCAAAGCAGAACAGGTGGTCGTAACAACCGAGGCCGCATTACCACCCGTCACATCGGTGGTGGTCATAAGCAACATTACCGCCTCATCGACTTTAAGCGGAACAAGGACGGTGTGCCGGGCGTCATCGAGCGTCTGGAATACGATCCGAACCGCTCTGCGCACATTGCACTGATCAAGTACGCCGATGGCGAGCGTCGCTACATTATCGCTCCCAAAGGTATGCAGGCCGGTGACCCTGTGCGTTCCGGTATCGACGCGCCGATCAAGGTGGGTTCCACATTGCCGCTCCGGAACATTCCGGTTGGCTCTGTGATTCACTGCGTCGAACTCAAGCCTGGAAAAGGTGCCCAGCTGGCTCGCTCTGCGGGCGCATCCGTACAGCTGGTTGCAAGGGAAGGGGCTTATGCCACCCTCCGCCTTCGTTCAGGTGAAATGCGTAAGGTGCTTGTAGAGTGTCGTGCC
>CAZHAY010000208.1:0-2816 GCA_964530545.1 uncultured Marinobacter sp. | reverse complement strand
TTCGGTACAACTGCACTTACCCCGCCGGTAACGGACAGTTTTACTGGCTCTCCCAGCAATGGCTGAACCTGTCCCGGACTGAGGACTGAACAACGGTGGTGAACGTTTGCACTTCCAATGGCCGCATCCCTTTTTAGAATCGCGGGAAAGAACAGGCCTTAAATTGATATCCATCAACATCAGCCTGTGATGCAGACCACATAATATCCGGTATCGGCTCCAAAACGACCGGATACCCATGACCAGTCACCTGCCCATCGAAAGTATTATGCGATCCGGTGTTCCGGTGCACTGCCCACCGGAGACGCCGCTCCATCAAGCAGCCCGCTTGATGACGGACCATCGCTGCAGCTCGATCGTCATTATGGACCAGGGTGAGCCGCTGGGCATCTGGACCGAACGGGATGCCCTGCTGGTGAATTTTGCTACCCCCGACGCCATGCAGCGCCCGGTATCCGAGGTCATGAGTACGCCAGTGGCAACCTTGCCGGTCGGCACACTCATCGGTGATGTGGCGATGCGCTTCCGGCTGGAAGGCCGCCGTCACTTTCTGGTCACTGACCCGTCGGGTCAGGTGGCCGGGATTGTCAGCCAGAGCGATGTCGCCATGAACCAGGGCCTGGAGCCCTACCTTCGGTTGCGGGAAGTCCACGCCGCCCTGAACCGTACGCCACTGATGCTCAGCGGTGAGATCCGGCTGTCGGCGGTCGCCCGGCATATGCACCAGGCCTCCCACGACGCGGTGATAATTTCCTGTGATGTTAACGGACCAGGAGTGCTGACCGAGCGGGACATCCTGCGCTTTATCTGCGATTACCCCGGTGATACACCTGCCACTGAACTGGCCAGCCGCCCCCTGCAAACCATTGACATGAACGAGCCCCTGATACGCGCCCGGGACCTGCTCCTGGAGAAACGCTTACGGCACCTGGGCGTTACCAGCAACGAGGGCGACCTGGTCGGCCTGCTCGGGTTGTCTGACCTGATGGCAGGCGTCGAGCACATGTATCTGGAGGATCTGAGAGCGACCCTGGAAAAACGGGACGCGGCGCTGGCGCAGTCCCGCCGGCACCTCCAGTTGGCGGAGCGGGTCATTGAGTCTTCGCTGGAAGGTGTTCTGATTACGGACCCCGACCTGAAGATCCAGTTCGTCAATCCGGCATTCGTCCGCCTGACCGGCTACCGGCCCGAGGAAGTCATCGGCCACTCCCCTTCCGTGCTGTCATCCGGGCGCCACGATGCTGCGTTCTATAAGGCCATGTGGGATATTCTGCGTACGACCGGTCACTGGCGAGGCGAGATCTGGAACCGGCGCAAGGACGGCGAGCTCTTTCTGGAGCTGCTTACCATCACCACCATCAGGGACGACGACGGTAACATCAGCCATTACGCCGGCCTGTTTACTGATATCACCCAGGCCCGGCTGAATGAAGAACGCATTCGCCAGTTGGCGTATTACGACGTCCTGACCCGGCTGCCAAACCGTCGCCTGCTGGAAGACCGGTTGCAGCAGGGCATTCGTCGTGCCCACCGTAAGCGGAACATGCTTGCCCTCATGTTCGTCGACCTGGATCACTTCAAATCCATTAATGATAACCACGGCCACGCTACCGGCGATCAACTTCTGGTCCAGATCGCCGAACGACTGCAGAACTGTCTGCGGGAAGACGACACCCTGGCCCGCCTTGGCGGTGATGAATTCATCGTGCTATTGCCCGAACTGGACACCGCGCGCCACGCCGTCCACGTTGCTGAACGCCTGATAGAGGCCAACGCCCGTCCCTATCGCCATGGGGATATCCAACTGCGCGTGGGCACCAGTATCGGAATCAGCCTCTACCCGGTGGATGGCGTCACCGCAGAAGAACTGATGGAGGCCGCCGACGCTGCCATGTATCAGGCCAAGGCCGCTGGGCGGAACCAGTTTCGGCTAGCTGAGAACATACCTGGCGAAGCCTAACGCCTTTTCTGCCCCTCACCCCTTCAGTTTTACCTTTGGACTATTGCGAAACCAGTCACAAGCGACAAGACTTCGTGCTACTGATTCGCTTTGCATTATTTAACAATTCAAAAAGACAGGTGGCACGCGACCCCCTGCAGGAGCGCTTTATCCATGAGAAATCTTGCATTGCTGACCGCCGTTCTGCTTACGCTATCCTGGCACTCGGCAGCGGACACGCTCAAACTGGGCCTGAACTATCCGGAAACCGGCCGTTATCAGGACGAAGGCCTGCAGCAACGCCTGGGCGCTTATCTGGCGGTTGAGGAGATCAATGAATCCGGTGGCATTCTAGGTCAGCCGGTGGAGCTGGTCATCCGCAACACCCGCAGCGATCCCCAGCGGGGGGCCCGCAATACCGCCGAGCTGATTGATCAGCACGATGTACAGATGGTCTTCGGCGGGGTTTCGTCCGCCGTCGCCATCGCTTCCGGCCGCGTAGCCCGGGAGCGCGACCGGATCTATTTCGGCACGCTAACCTATGCCAATGCCACCACCGGCAGCGCGGGCCACAGCCATATGTTCCGCGAGCCCTACAATGCCTGGATGGCGGCCAAAGCACTGGGCCGGTTCCTGGAGCAGAGCCACAGCGACAGTCGCTACTTCTATATTACCGCAGACTACACCTGGGGCTGGTCGTTGGAGGAGTCCCTGCGACACTTTACCGACACCGCCGACACCAGCGCCCATCCGGGCATGACTACCCCTTTCCCGACAGCGCTGACCGGGGATTTTCAGGCCGCTCTGGAACAGGCGGTGGCCGCCGACGCTGAGGTTCTGACACTGGTACTGTTCGGTGACGATATGGTACGGGCAC
>CAZHAY010000207.1:0-2827 GCA_964530545.1 uncultured Marinobacter sp. | reverse complement strand
CCATCGTCCCTTTATACTCCACCACTTTCCAGACAGATAATAATCCACAAGACCAACCATTCAGGAGAACCAACATGACCATCCGACTAAACGACCAGGTAGCGATTGTGACCGGTGCCGGCGGCGGGCTGGGGCGTTGCCATGCGCTGGCATTGGCGGCCCGGGGTGCCAAAGTCGTTGTTAACGATCTCGGCGCGGAGCCCGCAGAGGCGGTAGCAGAAGAAATCCGCGCTGCCGGTGGCGAGGCCATCAGCCATGCCTGTTCCGTATCCGATTACGACGCCGTTGAGGCCATGGTCAGCAAGGTCATGGATCAGTGGGGCCGGGTGGATATTCTGGTCAATAACGCCGGTATCCTGCGGGACAAGACCTTTGCCAAGATGGAACTGGATGATTTCAAAACGGTGGTGGATGTGCACCTGATGGGCTCCGTGAACTGCACAAAAGCAGTCTGGGAGATCATGCGCAATCAGCAGTACGGGCGCATTGTGATGACTACGTCGTCGTCCGGCCTGTTCGGCAACTTCGGTCAGTCCAACTACGGCGCTGCCAAGCTGGCGCTGGTGGGCCTGATGCAGACCCTGAGCCTGGAAGGCCACAAATACAACATCCGCGTGAACTCGCTGGCACCGACTGCGGCCACCCAGATGACCGAAGGTCTGATGCCGCCAGAAGTACTGGAGAAGCTGAAGCCGGAAACTGTCTCCCCGGGTGTGGTATTCCTGTGCTCCGAAGACGCGCCGACCCGTACCATTCTGGCCGCGGGCGCGGGCTCGTTTGAGACTGCCCACATCACCCTGACCCGGGGCGTCTATATCGGTGATGATGAAGACGCAGCCGATCAGATCGCGGCACGCTTCGCGGAAATCTCCGACCGCACCGACGACCAGGTACCGGGCATGGGCGGCGCCCAGGGCCAGCAGGAAATCAGCAACCTGATTGCCAGCCAGAAAAACGGCTGAGTCTGCCTGACGGGCTACTGGTCAAAGGCCGCGGCCGGCCGGCCAGTAGCTTCCGTCTGATCGCCCTGGAAATCTCTCGCTTCCGTCAGTCTTTTTTACGCACCGGGGCCGTAATTATTGGCAATAACCCGGGGCTGGTGCTGCGTGACATCGTAAGGCGATAATAAAAATCATGAGCCAGGATCCGAGTTTCCCCCAGATGACCCCACCCGCACGGGAGCTTCAGCCATTTCCCCATCCGCCCCGGCTGCCACTGCTGGGCAATCTGTTGCAGATCCCAAAGGATCAGATGGCTCAGTACTTTACGGAAGTATCCCGGGATTTTGACGGGGTTTTTGAGATGGACTTTGCCGGTGTGCGGATACCGTTTGCCTTCTCCGCCGACCTGGTGGAAGAGCTTTGCGATGAGACCCGCTTTCGCAAGGTCATCCGGCCGCCGCTGTCACTGCTGCGGGACATCGTGGGCGACGGCCTGTTTACCGCCAAAAGTGAAGAAACTCCCTGGGGGATGGCCCACCGCATTCTGATGCCGGCGTTCAGCCAACGGTCCATGCGCGGTTACTTTGAGGCCATGCGGGACGTGGCGGAACAGCTGTGCGAGTCCTGGGCGGATCGTCAGGAAGAAGACCTTCTGGTGGCCGATGATATGACCCGGCTGACACTGGACACCATCTCCCTGGCCGGCTTCGGCTATCGGTTCAATTCGTTCCAGGCTGCAGAGCTGCATCCGTTCCTCGGCGCCATGGTGCGGGTGCTCGCCGCCAACATGGCCAAGCTCACCCAGATGCCCATGCTGGAGCGCTTTCGCAAGGACCCCGCCTCATACCTGGCGGATATCGACACCATGAACGAGCTGGTGGACGACGTCATCCGCCAGCGCCGGGAACAGCCGACAGACGGCAATGACCTGCTCAACCTGATGCTGACAGCGGAAGACCCGGAGACCGGGGAAGCCCTGGATGACCTCAACATCCGCCATCAGGTCCTCACATTTCTGGTGGCAGGCCATGAGACCACCAGCGGGTTGCTCACCTTTGCTCTCTATTTTCTGCTGCGTCATCCCCATGTGCTGGCCCAGGCTTACGGGGAAGTGGACCGGGTGCTGCCCGCAGACACAATTCCTGAGTACCGCCACATGGCGCAACTGGATGTTATTGAGCGCACACTGAAAGAAACCCTTCGCATGTGGCCCACCGCGCCGGCCTTTATGGTGGCCCCTTACAAGGATGAAGTGATCGGCGGCAAATATCGCCTGCCCAAAAATCAGGGCATCTCCATCCATTTACCGGCATTGCACCGGGACCCGAAGGTCTGGGAGAACCCGGATGTTTTCGATATCGATCGTTTTCTGCCCGAAAATGAAGCCAAAATTCATCCCCACGGCTATAAACCCTTCGGCAATGGCGAGCGGGCGTGTATCGGGCGTCAGTTTGCCCTGACCGAAGCCAAGCTGGCTCTGGTGATGATCCTGCAACGTTTTGCCCTGTACGATGCCCACGACTACCAGCTGAAGATCAAGGAAACCCTCACCCTCAAACCAGACCAGTTCTGGCTGCGGGTGCGCCGCCGAAAGGAACACGAACGACTGGCGGTCAATGGGGTGACTACAGCGGATGCAACCCCGACACCGGAGCATCATAGTGTCAGCGGCCAAGGGGAGCCCTTCGTCGTTGCCTGGGGCTCAGCTCTGGGCACCGCCCGGGAACTTGCGGAAGAACTGGCCAACCGGGCCGCGGATCTGGATTTCGATGCCCGCAGCCTGCCGCTGGACGACCTGGTGGCGGAATTGCCGGAGCGGGGCGTTCTGGTCATTGTCAGCGCCACCTACAACGGCTACGCCCCGGACAGCGCCCGGGCTTTTGAAG
>CAZHAY010000206.1:0-2838 GCA_964530545.1 uncultured Marinobacter sp. | reverse complement strand
CAGCTCGCGCAGCCGCTCTTCCTGTTCGGTGGACAGGTTGGTGGTCAGTAACTGCGGATCGAACCTGCTCAGGTGCTGCGCCACCTTGTCCGGAGCCTCGGTGCCGGCCAGCAGGAACAGGGCAGAGGTGCCAGGCTGCACACTGTCGCGGATCTGCTTGATGAAATTGTCGTCGATGCCGATGTCGGTGAGCGCGCCTGAGACTGCCCCGGCTGCCGCTCCGAGGACCGCACCCAGTAGGGGCATCATGAACAGGAGGCCGATGAGCATGCCCCAGAAGGTACCCCCAAGGGCACCCATTCCGGTCGTGTTGACCGCCTGGATGGTACGAGGGGCCTTGCGACCCTCAGGCCAGGTGACCACTGCGGCGTCCGCGATGCTGATCAGGTGCTGCTGACGGAGTTCCTGCAGGCTCGCCAAGGCCTGCTCGGCGTCATCCGGGCGGTTGAACTTGAAGACGGTAAGTGCTGCTGCCATGTTATTCCCCTTTCTGATGTTGCTGACTGAAGTCTAGGAGCAATCCTGCTGGCTGACTGTCAGCAGGAGCCCCTGTATTACCTCCAGCCATACACCATGGCCGCAGTAAACTTGACAAGACTGCACTCAGGTAGTATGCTTGTCAACAGTGGCAGGCGGTCTCGCTTGCCTTCTTGAATCCAGCAAGGAGGGATTTGTACATGAATCAGCTTCGCGATAACAACAGCAGTTACCCCGTACAGCGGCGCAACCTGACGGATGAGCTTCTTGGCAGCTTCGGCCGCCTCTTCGAGGATTTCGGTGCCGTTAACAATGGCACGCAGTCCGGTATGGACTTTTACGAGACCGAGGGCGAGTTCGTCCTTGAGTTGGCGGTCCCGGGCCTGAGCTCAAGGGACATCGACATCGATGTCGAAGGCCGTCAGCTGACGATTCGGGCGGAACTGCCCAAGGCAGAATCCGAGGGACGCCGTTACTGGCTGCGCTCCATGCCACGTGGTGCTTTCAGCCGCAACTTCCGTCTGCCGGCGAGTGTGGACACCGAAAGCATAGGCGCCCAGGTGCAGGCCGGCCTGCTGACCCTGACCATTCCGAAGGCAGCAGAGGCACGCACCCGCAGAATCGAGATTTCGGACGCGTAAAGCAGGCTCCCGGGCGAGGTATGGCGTTCGGTTGAGCCACGGGGATAGCCCCTGACTATGGACCCGGGCAGGTAATCTGCCCGGGTCTTTCAATTGGAGTTCAGAGACTCCGTCCCATCAGCAGGGAATGCGGCGGATCGCCCCGTTTCTCCAGTACCTCGAAGCCCAGTCGCTCGTAGAAGGCAAGCGCGCGGTGGTTGCGCAGGCCCAGGCCCAGGTGCACGCCGCCAACACCACGTCCGCCTAGAAGCTCCAGGAACTCTTCCATGAGGCCGCGTCCGAAGCCCCTGCCCTGGGCGCGCGGCAGGAGATCAATGTGCAGGTGGGCCGGATAGTCGGCCAGCAGCAGCCTGGATTCCCTTGGAACGGGCTGGAAGAACCGGCGAATCAACCGCTCTGCGGCGGTGAAATCGGCCGGGTCCCCTTCGGGCCAGGTGTAGCGGTCCCGCATGAGCGGAAACCAGTGCTGCTCAAGCCACTCCTCGAACACAGCTGTGTCTGCCACACCGAGTACGTAACCGCAGACGCCCGCACCGTCCTCGAGTACAAGGCACAGCTCAGGCGAATGCGCCGCGTAGGGCGCGGCATAATGGTCGCCAACTGCGCGGGGTGAGTGTCTGTACAGTTCGCTGCCATCCTCGCCCGAAGCTGCGGTTCGCAGGCAGATCTCGTAGAGACTGTCCAGGTCCGAAGGTCTGTAGGGCCTGATGTTCCACCGGGAATCGTTCATCCACGTTGATTATTGCGCATGGCAACCCGGTTGAAAAGTTCAATTCATACCGTTCCCATCGGGATTAACGACCTTGTTGGCTCCCGGGACCGATGCTACAATGACGCCACGAAGCTGTGAAATGACGCACAAGATACTCGGGTGTGCGTCATCCGGCAACCATTGCATTCCGGGTCCCCGACCTGGAGAGGAGTTTCGGTTGTGTATCAGAACGTCCTGATCATGTTCCTGGTGGCCGGCGGGATAGGTGTGGCTGCCTTGACTGTCGGCTACCTGCTGGGGCCGAAGAAGCCCAATCCGGACAAACTGGCCGCCTACGAGTCAGGCATACCCGCACTGGGGAACGCGCGCGAGCGGTTCCCGGTCCACTTCTACCTGGTGGCGATGATGTTCATCATCTTCGACCTGGAAACGGCATTCTTCTACCCGCTGGCCGTCCGCTTCAAGCTGGAACCGCAGTTCCTGTTCGCGAACGCCATCATCTTTGTCGCCATATTGGCAGTCGGCTACATATACATCCTCCGCAAGGGAGTGCTCAGATGGAAGTGAGATCAGGCGTATGGGCTTAGGGGAACTGTTCGAAAAGGACTGGCAGGAACTCGAGTCCGAAGGCATCCTGTTCACCAGTCTGACCAAACTGGTTGCCTGGGGCCGCAGCCACAGCCTGTGGCCGGTCACCTTCGGCCTGGCGTGCTGTGCAATCGAGATGATGGCCTCAACCGATACCCGCAACGACCTTGCCCGCTTCGGTTCGGAGGTCTTCCGCGCCAGCCCGCGCCAGGCTGACGTGATGATCGTGGCCGGCCGGCTGTCAAGGAAGATGGCACCGGTTCTCAGGCGCGTGTACGAGCAGATGCCGGACCCCAAATGGGTAATCTCGATGGGCGCCTGCGCCTCTTCGGGCGGCATGTTCAACAACTACGCCATCGTGCAGAACGTGAACTCGGTGGTGCCGGTGGAGGTCTTCGTACCCGGCTGCCCACCCAGGCC
>CAZHAY010000205.1:0-2840 GCA_964530545.1 uncultured Marinobacter sp. | reverse complement strand
CATGGCCACTCAGAAACGCTTCATTGCCGGCGCCGTCTGCCCCCGCTGCGCTGCGTTGGACCGCATTCGTGCCTGGGAACAGAATGGAGTGCGCTATCGTGACTGCGTCAGCTGTGACTTCTTTGAGCAGTCCTCAATCGAAGAAGAGTCAGCCAATGAGCTTGAAACTCGTGTCAATCGGGCGCGTGAAGAGCAACAGCGCAACGCCATCCAGACGGTAAGAATCCTCGACCCCAAGTGAAGTTTGTGGCAGGCAGTAGGTACCTGCCCTCACTCAACCTCTTAAATCGTGTGCGGCTTTCCGCACACCCGGCCTGATAACTGTGCGTAACCTCGGACAGCAGCCTCTATGTCAGCCTCCGACTTTTGTCTTACCACCTGTCATTAACAATATGATTTACATAGAAATAAGCTCTATGGCATGACAATTGCTATATTCAGCCAAGTAACTCACTGTACGATGTTCAGTGCTACGATGCTCTGACCAAGCCTTTACCACAGGCGCTATAAACATAACTGTAACTGGAGTACGCAATGCGTAATATCACCACTAAAATACTTACCGGCACGCTTGCCGGTGCCATGCTGATTGGCGCTTCCGCTGCTCACGCGGAACGAGAAGGGTGGCCATCGAACTTCACTATGGGTACTGCCAGCCAGGGCGGCACCTTCTTCATCTATGGTTCTGGCTGGGCCAACCTGATTGCCGAGGAGTTGGGCGACATCTCCGGCGCTGGTGAAGTCACTGGCGGCCCGGTACAGAACCTGGCACTGGTACATAGTGGTGACTTGGCCTTCGGTATGACCACCATGGGCCCCGCAGCGGACGCCATGAGTGGCAAAAGCCCGCTAGCGCCGGGCATGGTCATGGATAATGCCTGTGCCATGTTTCCGATGTACGAGACCCCATTCTCAGTGACGGTACTGTCTAGCTCCGGCATTACCAGTATTTCGGAAATTCCGGATGGTGCCCGGATCGGCTTCGGCCCTGCCGGCTCCACTTCAGATTCCTACTTCCCCGATATTCTGGAAACACTGGGCGTAAACTTCGAGCGTCGCAACGGTGGCTGGTCCGACCTGGGCGGCCAACTCCAGGATGGCTTGCTCGATGTAATTGCCTTCGCTGCCGGCATTCCGATCCCCGCTGTGAGCCAGCTGGAAGTGGAGACCGACGTCAATATCATCGAATTCACCGAGGAAGAGCGCGACCAGGTGCTCGAAGAGTTTCCGGTTTCCGAGTTCATGATCCCTGCCAGCACCTACGAAACACTGGAAGAAGACGCCCGTGCTGTTTCCATGTGGAACTTCGCGATTGCTCGCTGCGACCTGCCGGAAGACTTTGTCTACGAAGTCACTCGCATCACCATGGAAAACAACGACAAAATGATCGGCGTTCACCGCAGCGCGGAGACCAGCATTCCGGAGAACGTGGTGCACAACACCGTTATGCCGTTCCACCCGGGAGCTGCCCGCTGGTTCAACGAGAACGGTTATGAAATAGCCGAAGACATGATTCGCTAATCATAGCTAACCAGCGTTATCCAGGGCCGGTACCTGTCAAGGCAGGCCGGCCCTTGTTCACTAGCTATGGCTTACGTCTGTGCCAAGCGACTCCAATTGGCCCCGATATTCGAGAGTAACACCTCCCATGAGCAACACTTCTGACAACCGCCCACTGGCCGCTCAGGACGAAACGCCGTTAGAGAAGAAGGACGCCGCCGAACTTTTGGCGGAGGGTGTCGATGAGGAAATCATCGAATCCAATCGTCGCCTCTTCACTGGCTGGCAGTGGGCCCTGTTCGCCGCTATGGCGGTGGTCTATTCCACTTTCCACTTGGCGGTACTCAACGCCTTTCCGCTGGAAACCTGGTCCTACCGTATTATCCACATTACCGGCGCCCTGATTCTCGGCTTCGGCTTGTTCACCGGGGCCCGCTTCGCTAGCAACGACTCTGTCACTGCTCCCAAGTGGCTGACGGCACTCTCCGCATTGTTGCTGATCCCCGCAGCCTACTCTTTGCTGCAAGCCTATCTGATGTGGCGCACGATGGAAGGCGGTGCCATGCGCATCGATGCGCATATTGAAATCTGGCACTTCGGTTATCCGCTGATGTTCGCCACAGCGGCGGCAATCCTGATCTCCTGGGGCTATCGCCAGGTACGTGAGAAGCTCTCGCTGCCTGATGTAGTATTAATGGTGTGTGCGCTGGCCAGCGCCGGTTACTTGTTGGTGATGTATAACAGCCCTCTGCGGATGTCGACCGGGACGGCTTTCGCCCCTATTGGTATCTCCTACGCTGCTATCGCCGGCTGCCTGTTGATTCTTGAGCTGACTCGGCGCCTGACGGGCAATGCACTGGTGATTATCACCGCTATCTTCCTGCTCTACGTATTTGCCGGTCCCTTGTTGCCCGGATTCCTGGGTTACCCTGGGCTCTCGCTCAACCGCTTCTTCAGCCAGGTTTACACGGATATCGGCGTATTAGGCCAGACTACCGCGGTCTCCTCGACTTACATTATCTTGTTCATTATCTTTGCTGCCTTCCTCCAGGCATCCAAGGTAGGTGACTATTTCGTCAATTTCGCTTTCGCCGCCGCCGGCCGTGCCCGGGGTGGCCCGGCCAAGGTGGCTGTCTTCGCCTCGGGGCTGATGGGCATGATCAACGGCACCAGCGCCGGCAACGTGGTAGCTACCGGCTCATTGACTATCCCGCTGATGAAGAAGGTGGGGTACTCCGGCCGCAGCTCCGGCGCCATTGAAGCTGCCGCCTCGTCAGGTGGTCAGATCATGCCGCCGATCATGGGTGCTGGGGCCTTTATCATGGCCGAGATCACCGGTA
>CAZHAY010000204.1:0-2864 GCA_964530545.1 uncultured Marinobacter sp. | reverse complement strand
AGGCGAAAGCTTCGGCTCCGTCCACCACCGCCGAGTAGCGCAGTGAGTGGAACAGATCGAACGAGTGCTGCGCGCCCGGCAGTTCGGCGTAAACGACCGGCTCTGCAGAGCCGCTGCGCAGGTGATCAACGAAGCGGCGGGCAGTTTCGACCATAGCGAGGGAGTCGTTCTCGCCGTGAGCGATGAAGAAGGGTGGCGCGTTGACTGCGTCGTGACCCAGCGGGCCGACTTCGGACGCTGCCCCGCCCGTGCCGTAGTAGCCGCCGTACCAGCCGTAGATGCTGATGACACCGGTTACGGACGTATCGACCGCTTCGAAGCCCGGTTGGTAGCGTGGATCATTCTGGGTCAGCGCGGCGATCGATGACATGTGTCCGCCCGCGGAACTTCCGGCTAGGAACAGCGTCGATGGGTCGGCGCCGTACGCCTGGCCGTGCTGCCGTACCCAGGCGATGACCCGCTTGGCGTCCGTGAAGTGATCGAAGAAGTCAGCGTCGGGTCTTAACCGATAGTTGGCACTGATGGTCACCCAGCCCTGCCTGGCGAGTCGGAACAGCAGCGCCCTGCTTTCGAAACTCTTCTGTCCGCTGCGATAACCGCCACCGTGGAAGTAGACGAGAACCGGCGCGTTCTCAGGGGCTGAACGATGCCGGTAAAGATCCAGCAGGTTGGCGCGGTCGGCCGGGCCGTAGCTGATGTTCGCGATCCGCTCTACCTCCCGCGGTCGCAGGACGAAGGGGAAGAGGAGGATGCTGGCCAGGGGAGGGCCGTCCCGCAGTTGGGCGAGTGCATCGGACCTGATTTGCGCGCGCCACCCGCTGCCCAGACCGTCTTCGAGCGCCCGCTGAATAACAGGCCGAGCCTTGGATCCCAGCCAGATGATGAAGACAAGACCGCCCATCACCAGCAGGCCGGCGGCGAGAATCACCCAGTCCGCTGCCGAACCGAACTCTCCCTCGAACAGCGTCTGGGTGGTGCTCACCAGCAACAGGTAGATGAACAAGAACGGAACTTCGTTATACGCGGCTGCGACCCTGAAGCCAAGGTTGGCCAGCGCGCGCGGCCGGCGGGGTGCTGTAAGAGTCAGCAGCACCAATGCTCCGTGAATGACGACTCCGATGAGGTATCCGTATGACATGGGGCACCTTTCCGCCGGTGCTGCCGGGTTTCCTGGAGCCTGGGGACGTTCAGGTTCGACATGAGACCGCTCCGATAGCGATGCGGGTGCAACACCGGCATCAAGCAATCTGGGCTCAGTAGGCACCACCTGCACCTGGGCTGACAAGGGAATGGCCTACGTCCCCAAACGACTCAATTTCTGCATAGATTGTCAATCGCATTTACAATCCGTGCAATGACCCAGGTCTGGTCCATCTCCTTCTCTTTAAGCGCTTAAAGCGCAGGGGCTGTTTAAAGTTGCTACGTGGCAACTACTTGGAATCCTTGGTGCTAATGTCCATTTAGGTGTAGAGCACACAGGCCAAGGGCTTGAGGTTGATCACGTTGGTGTGATCATCGGTCCTGATTTGCTCGTACCGGAGGGGGAAATCGCGTAATGACATTGGTAGATCGGGGTTACCGAATAGGGCAAACTGGCACGGCTCCCCCGCTATTCGTAATACAATAATGCCATGACTGAACCAGAGACAATCAAAGGCGTTCCTGTCACGGAAGAACAGATTGCTGAATGGGCAACTGAGGCCGAAGCCGGCTTTGACGTTGCTACCCTGAAGAAACGGGGTCGTGGCCGGCCCGGGCGCGGGGCACATCCTTCCCAGGTTGTTGCAATCCGGCTCACTCCGCAGGAGCTTGATGAGCTTGACACTCGAGCTGCGAGTGAAGGAACTACCCGCTCTGAGGTCATTCGTGAAGCCCTGTTCACCACCAGGTGAAGGTTCATCCAGCCGCACTCAAGCCGACAACTGCGCCTCGGCTTCGACACGACTGGGCGACTGCTGGAAACTGTTGTTCTCGTTTTCGACAGTGGCAATGAACTGGTGATTCACTCAATGAAAGCGCGATCGCAAATGCTTGACCTGCTGCCCTGAAATCCGGGATGTCCAATCAACAGAAATAAAAGAGTATCAGGCCAGGCGGTAATTCCGGAGCAAGTCCGCTGCGTGATGCTCGAGCCGGCTGATAAGTTGAGCTTTCACCCATGTGCTCGCACCCAGATGGCGGACATGCGGGATCAGTATCGTCAAGCTGTCCAGCAGCTGGCTACCGCGAGGCTGCGGGAGGATTGTCCTGACTACGTTTTCGATTCTAGGGTCCCCGACTGGCCATCGGGTCCGGCGACTCGCTTTTATGCCGATCGCTGGGGTGGCGTTAATGCGAACAATGCAACCATTTATCACGGCTACGAGGAGGGGGACAGTTTCTTCGAACTACTGCTCCACGTAAGTGATTCGTTGGTACCCCAAGGTGCAACGCCTGGTGCTTTCGGGCCCAGGATGTTGTCCCGGACAGAGAACAGCAGGGCATGGCATATATAGAAAGTTCGAAAAACCGATGGATGATTTCCCTGGCTTGGTTGATGCGTATCGGAAGCTGGCTCACGCCTTGAGTGCGTTCCTGACTCAAGGTGAAACCCTGCCGTCCTAAGTTCATGAAAGGCACTGCAATCATCGAGCTTGCCCACCGGTCAGCGGATTTTCCTGCTCCGCGACGAGCATCCCGTAACCACTAAGATCGCCCGAAAGTTACACACAGTTTCCCAGACAGACTTCTCGTACACTTATCAGATTTGATCGAGTAAAGTTTTCGAGCCTAAATGCGACGTTCGGAAATCCACCGGTTGCCGACGGTCGCCGACGGTCGCCTGACGCGAGCTAGGATCTTGCCCATGCATCGATCAACAGCTA
>CAZHAY010000203.1:0-2901 GCA_964530545.1 uncultured Marinobacter sp. | reverse complement strand
CGAGCTGGGCAACCGGGGGTGGGTGAATTCGACGCTGTTCGGGCTGTCGCGCTGAAGCTAACGGAACGCGATTTCCCGCTAGCGCAGCCGGAAGCCCTCCAGCAAACGATCCCAGAGCTCGCCCATCTCTGCGTCGGTCAACGGTGACGGTCCCGACTCGCCCGCGACCAGCTGGATCTCGACGAGCGGCTGGCGGGAATCATTTGGTACGCCATCGGTGCCCCAAAAGAATTTCTGCACACGCCCTTCGTCGTCTTCAACGCTGACCGCAATCAGATAACCATCCTGTGATGCATACCGCTTCTGTCCTCGGCGCAGCGTCCTTGCGCCAGAGGCGACGGTTGCCAGAAAGCCCAGATCACTATCGACGCGCGACTGCAGGCCGCCTTCACGGGCAACTTGGGCAATGCCGGAAACGTCGACGCTGAACGATACGTTCGAATACTCCGGAAATTGGGCCACGAGCGTCGCATCCCCACCAACGTCGCGCGCACTCTCATCCTCAAACAAACCGGTGCCTACGCAAAATCCAGGGCCATCCGGCACTTCCCCTGGGGCCAGCGGCCGGTACCTGCCTGATGCTCGCAAGACGCTGTCACGCACGGCCAGATACTTGTCAGCGCCCAGATTGTCCACGCTGAAGACATGCCGAGCCTGATCGAGAATCCTGTGTACTTCGACCGTGATCTCAGGCGAACCCGATTGCTTGTGGTAACCCAGCACCGCCACCTGACGCGATTGATCAGCATCAAAACCGAGCAGCTGCGACTCACCGAACAGCCCGTCGGGATCCACGCCGCCACTGCGGTAAATCGCGGCTGCATAGGGATCCTGCTCCACCTTGCGCGCTCCGTACTCGTCCGCCCTGACACGAAGCGCGGCGACAATGGCGTCGAAGTCGGTCGCCATATGGCGTTCGACCTCAATCCCTTTGTAACTGCCGGCAACCTCGACCTTCGCACTTGCCGGAAGTTCCAGGACGAATTGCCCCACGCATACCTGCTTGACCGAACCCTGTCCTGTCATGGCATCAACTCCCGCCACGGCGGCATGGACCGCAAGCATGCCGGCCAGACAGGCCAGCCACCCAGCCCTTTTCAAGCACCCGATGTCCATCCCGGTTCCTCGTAATGGTCATTGCGCACGCCCTGTGATCTTGGCGATGCTGTAAAGCGTACTCATCTGCGCGGGCCCACGCTCTTCCTCGTATGAGGAACCATGCGCCAACCCCAGCAGGCTGAAGCTTTGCTTTACCGCATCGGAATCAACCGTGCCTGGCCCGGCTCCGGACACTGCAGGCACGGTGTCGTCCCCGGGATCTTCCGCCTTGCCTATCTTGAACCGGGGTCGCTCCGAAAGATCAAGCGTAACTGGATCGCTTTTGCCACCGTCAATGCCAGCCGCCCGGAGTTCGGCCTCGGTTGCGTTTACGCGCCCCGCAGCGATCCATGGCAACTGCTGGTAGGTCAACTGGCGAGGATCGTTGCCAAAATGGGCATAGGTCGGATCGTGGTAATGATTGCCGAGCGTCCTGTGGAAGTTGGCCGCGCCCCGAATCAATCCGAGATAGCGGCTCCATGAATCAACCGGAGGCTCCTTCTTGGCATCCAGTCCACCTGGATCGATCAACCCCTCATCAATCAATCGGTACCATTCTTTACGTTTGGTGTATATCTGCAGGTACGGATCAGCTGACATGGTCCCGCTTACCGGATCGGGCTCAGCCCCAGGCAGGGTCATCAACGTCGTGCCGGATGCATTGCGGGCCTGCAACCAACCTTCGGGGTAATCTGCCGTGGGAACCAGCTCCAGCCCGCCGGGTGAATTGGCCAGTACCGCGGTCACCTGCGCTGCGTTCCTTCCCAGCACCCAGCCGGTAGGGAAGTCGTAACCGGTACGGATATGGTGATAAGCAGCGGCTGCGCCGAATGCCGGCATCACGCCATGCACGATGCCCGCGACCTTGCTCGTGATTTCCGGATCAACCTGCCCACCGAATGCATCCAGCACTGCAGCTCGTGACACCAATCCTCCCATCGAGTGTGTCACTAGCACCACGCGCTCACAGCGATAGCGCCCGCCTCCATCGCTCTGGGAGCGCCAAAACTCCATGATCTCGTTGATCTTGCCGACGAGATAGGCGCCCGATTCAGCGTTGCTTCGCAGCCAGTTGTAACCGACACAATGCACGGGATAGTAGTGGGCCCAAGCCGCTTGGGATTCAGTATCCAACAGTGCTTCCGGCTTCTTGAAAGGCGCCCACCCATCGATCAACGCGTCATCACCCTCCATCTCGGCCCAAGGAGACACATCGTCGCCGTTCAGCGTCTTGTCGAGCCAAGGCACAAATTTTCCGTATCCATAGTTGGCGACAGTGCCCCAGCCCCTCGCCTTCGCGGTTTCCGCATCGGTCACCGTTTCCCCAGGCCCCATGTACTTTCCTTCCGGATCGACTTCCGTCGTCTCCGGATTCAACTTCCGGCGGCGCGTTGTGGCACTACGAAACAACCATTGCACCACCATCCGCATCAAGCTGTTGGCACGCCAGACAGATGCTCCGGTCCGGCTATCGCGCAGGTTGCTGCCCATGATGCCCGGCACAAGAATCACCGGTATGGCCTCTTCTACAACAGCCACTTCCAGGCGCTCACTACTGCTCGCAGGCGTCACCCGTCCGATCGCGACTGCGCTTCCGTCCGATTCATAACGCCGGCCCAGCCGGAGATTCGCTTCCTTTCCGGTCAAGACGCGCCCCCCTTGGTGCTGTCTGCCGGCCCAAGCAGCCTGATCTTGAGTTCCTCTGCCCCCAGCCCCTTCTGCAACGGCGTCCATCCATCAGTGTCACTGACACCCGAGAGGATCGCGCCGTCGCTCCGCACCAGTTCGTAACGATAATTCGCA
>CAZHAY010000202.1:0-2907 GCA_964530545.1 uncultured Marinobacter sp. | reverse complement strand
TCGCTTTCCTGATCCCGCCCAGCATCGGCATGATCATCTACGGTGTTGTGTCGGAAACCTCCATAGCGGAACTGTTCATCGCAGGAATTGGCCCGGGGCTCCTCATTCTTCTGATGTTCTCACTCTACTCGCTTTTCTATGCCTGGCGACACAACGTGCCGACCGAGGCAAAAGCCACGTGGACAGCACGTATACGGGCCATCCGTGAAGCGCTATGGCCGCTGTTTTTTCCGGTAATCATTGTCGGCGGCATCTATGGTGGTATCTTCAGCCCAACCGAAGCAGCCGCTTTCTGCGTGCTTTATGCGCTGCTCTTGGAATTCGTGATTTTCCGCTCCCTCAAGGCCGTAGACATCTACCGTATCGCCAAGTCGACCGGGCTGATTACCGCGGTGGTATTTATTCTGGTAGCCGCCGGAAACGCTTTTTCTTACACCATCTCATTCGCTCAGATCCCCCAGGCACTTCTCGCCGCGACCGGCGTGAACGAGGCAGGTCCGATTGGCGTACTGATCGCGATAAACATCGCCTTTTTTATCGCCTGCATGTTTGTCGACCCCATCGTCGTGATACTGGTGCTGACCCCGATTTTCGCACCGGCCATCCAGGCCGCTGGCCTTGACCCGGTACTGGTCGGGGTTCTGATCACTTTACAGGTCGCCATTGGCTCGGCCACACCACCGTTTGGCTGTGATATTTTTACGGCAATTGCCATCTTCAAACGCCCCTACTGGGAAGTGATCCGGGGAACTCCACCGTTTATCATTATGTTGCTGCTGGCAGCCGCGCTGATCATCACTTTCCCGCAGATAGCGCTGTTCCTGAGGGATCTCGCGTTCCGCTAACGACAAACCGGCTTATGGACAGTTGGTGACGTTGAATTCTGCGGTAGTGACCCCCATTTAACGATCAGGTGCGGTCACGGTCCGCTCGTGGGCAGGCAGGGTGTATCCGCAGGCGTATAATTAAAACTTCGCAACGCGGAACCGAAAGGTCTGATATTTGTCGGAATTTCTGACGCTTAACGATTGCAACCTGCTGGCTGTCCATTATCATGGACATTATGGTGAAAAGGTTCCTTCCCGGGGCCGTTAACCGACGAACAATCATTACGGAGACACACATGGATAACAGGCGTTTTAACGTCAACCAGAATCAGGGTACCTTTACGGGCCCCCAGGCCGGAGCCGGAACCGGCATCAACGCTGATGCCATGAGGGTGCTCAAGAATACCTACATGCTACTGGCAATGACGCTGGTCTTCAGCGCAGTTACCGCAGGCATTGCCATGGCCATGGGCCTTGGACACGGGGTCGGCATGGTCTGCTCGCTGGTCGCACTGGGGCTCATCTGGTTCGTATTACCCCGCACCGCCAACAGCCCTGCTGGTATCGGCGTCGTGTTTGCGTTTACCGGTCTGCTCGGCCTTTCATTAGGACCGATACTTAACCACTACCTGGCCCTTTCCAACGGCGGCGCCATTGTTATGCAGGCGCTGGGCGGAACGGCCATTGTGTTTTTTGCCCTGTCTGGCTACGTGCTGACCACCAAAAAAGACTTCTCGTTCATGCGCAGCTTCCTGGTTGCCGGGCTGGTGGTCGTACTGGTCACCATGCTGGGCGCTATGGTCGCGTCCATGTTCGGGGTTGACGTAAGCATGCTGAGCCTGGGCCTGAGCGCTGCAATCGTACTGCTGATGTCTGGTTTCATTCTGTTCGATACCAGCCGTATCGTGAACGGCGGTGAGACCAACTACGTTATGGCAACGGTCGGTCTGTACCTCAGCATCTACAACCTGTTCGTTTCCCTGCTGCACCTCATCGGTGCGTTCAGCAGCGACTAAGGTCGGATAGAAGGTAACGGGTACTCTGAGCCCGACCTGAAAAAGCCCCGCCCTGCGGGGCTTTTTACGTCACAGACTCTTCGCTTCATTTTGCTGGTTCCCACGTTATGCCCGATAAGCCAGAATACAGCCTGATAATCACCGGCGCCCCATACGTAAGTCAGGCCCCGGCTACTGCTTACGATTTCTGTCAAACGCTGCTGGACAGTGGCCGTACCGTCAGGTTGGTGTTCCTCTACGGCGATGGCGTCCATCTGGCCTCTGCGCTGAATACACCGCCGTCCGACGAGCCAGACTGGACCGGACGTTGGCAGGTTCTGGCCAGGGAGAATAATCTCACTCCTGTGGTATGCATCGCCTCGGCCTTACGGCGCGGTCTGCTGAACGAACAGGAAGCCCGGCGCTATGAAAAGCCTGCCGCCAACCTTGTGGACGGATTTGATATTGCCGGGCTGGGCGAATGGGTGGAGGCCGTAACCCGGTCCGACCGGGTGATTTACTTCCATGGAGGCGCCTGACTTGAACGATGTCCGCAGCGTTGATACCGTCCTCATCGTTATCGACCGGCTGCCTTATGGTGACTGGCAAGGGCGTGAAGCATTGGATATGGCTCTGTCACTGGCCGCGTTCGATCAGTCGGTCGCCATCCTCTTCCGGGGCGACGGCGTTCACTGGCTGCGTCCGGGGCAAAATGGCAACGCTGTCGGCCAGAAAACCGTAAGCCGGAACCTGAGTGCCGCGCCGTTGTTCGGCGTGGATGCCCTCTACGCCGATCAGACCGCCCTGACCCGCCTCGGGCTGGAGCGAACTGAGCCTGAAGTCGTGCCGGTGGTGGTTGATCAGCCTTTCTACCGCCGCTTTTTTGAGGTGGTGCAGTTATGACCAATACAGTGTCCGAATCACGCAACCCCTGCCTGCACCTGCTCAATAAAGCGCCCTCTCACCCCCGCTTTCAGAGCTGCCTTGATGCCATAGCACCCGGCGATCAGTTACTGTTGCTCGAAAATTCGGTGATTGCGCTGGCAGATGAAGCCATCGTATTGCCAAAAGGCACCATGGCCCTT
>CAZHAY010000201.1:1228-2938 GCA_964530545.1 uncultured Marinobacter sp. | reverse complement strand
CCGCCAGGGCGGCAATGGCTTCAGCGCTTTCGAGGATGTTCTGCGACAGTTCGTTAACCGACTGCTGAGAGCCGGCCATGGTATGGCCGCCATCTTTCGCCAGCCGGTCCGCATCAGCACCAGCGCTCTGCACCTCGTTGGCGTTCCGGGAAATCTGGTGAATGGTAGCTGCCATTTCATTAATCGCAGAGGCGATCTGATCGGTTTCGGACCCCTGGGCCTGTACCGAGGCACGGGTTTCGTCCGCGACGCGGCTGAGCTCTTCCGCTGCAGAGGCCACCTGATCGGTTGTGTCGCCTACTTCCCGAATGGTGGTGTGGATCTTGGTCACAAAGGCGTTGAACTGACGGCCCAGGTCAGCCAGCTCATCCTTGCCATCAGCAGGCAGCCGGCGGGTCAGGTCGCCTTCGCCCCTGGCGATGTCTTCCATGGTGCGGGTAACGCGGTTGAGTGGTGTGATAATGCTGCGTCCCATGAAGACGCCGAAGCCAATCGCGATCAGTACAATCACGAAAGTAATCCCGGCAATGGTCAGCAGCGCACGATGGGTCTGGGCGTCGATATCTGCCCGGGCGGCGTTAATGGCGGTATCGACGCTCGTCACATAGATACCAGCACCAATGACCCAGTTCCACTTTTCGAGGTGCAGGGAGTAGGAGAGCTTCGGCTCTACGTGGCCCGTTGCCGGGTTATTCCATTCGTACGCGTGGAAGCCGTCACCGGATGTACCGGCGTCAAACAGTGCTTTCAGCAGCGTCTTCGATTCCGGCGAACCGTTACGGACCAGACCTTCGGCCGACGGATTGGGACGGAACGCGAGATTGTGGGAGTCGTGGCTATAGGCGAAGATGTAGTTGTTATCGCCAAACCCCATGGAGCGAATGGTTGCGCGAACCCGCAGCTTGGCTTCTTCTTCGTTCAATGAAGGGTCTGAGTAGTCGTCCTCAATGGCCGTTCGCGCAGCCTCGACAATATGCTTCAGCCCTTCCTTATGAGCATCAATCAGATTTGCACGCAGTCGCTGCACTTCCTGCTCTCCGCTGTGTCTGACTTGATCGACGGTGATCCATGCAGAGATTCCTGCAATAACGATGACTGGAACCAGCACCGCAATCAACAGACGTGAACGGATGCTCAGTTGCTCCATTAATTTCATGGTAAAACTCCGGACGATAAAAAAAGAGGACGGGTAGGGCAAGTTGTCGTGAATTATCCGGGTGCGCGGTTAGAATGCCGTTTCAAACTGTAACCGGACACAATTCGTATCCCGCTTATCGGCCTGTCGGGTCATAGCTTGAGTCCTGATCTCTCTAATTCAGGTGCCCGGCTGAAAACTGTCAATTCACGTTAAATCCATGTGATGTTTCGCCAAAGATGGGACGGTCATTCACGACGCACCCTCCGCAAAGTGGCAAGCTTCCTTATACAGTAGAGAATGAGACGAGATCCCATAATGCCCGTAAGTCACGCGCGGCAGGTGTTCCGGCCTTCGGAACCCCGCCTGGTAGTCAGAACAAGAAGATGGTCGGCCCCCATGTATGAAACTATGCAGAAAAAACTGATCCCCGCTCTTTGTGTATCCCTGCTGACTCTGGCCAGCACCTCATTCACCCACGCGGCCGTGTCCCAGGCTGAGGCCAATCGGCTGGGTAACAGCCTGACGCCGTTTGGCGCCGTTCGCGCCGGTAACTCCGAGGGTACGATTCCCCG
>CAZHAY010000201.1:0-1128 GCA_964530545.1 uncultured Marinobacter sp. | reverse complement strand
CTGGTGGACGGTGGTAACGGTATTCGCAATGCCTTCGGTGGGCACCCGTTTCCGATCCTCCACGGATCCAGCGCTGACAAGGGCATGCAGGCCATGTGGAACCACCTGACCCGGTGGCGCGGCCGTTTTATGGAGCGTGAGTTCTCAGAAGTGGTTGTGGTCGGAGGCAAGTACCGCCCGGTGACCATGCGCCAGGAGGTGTTCTTCAACTGGAACCAGGAAGGCGGCTCTGAAGACACTCTCGACAATATCGGCAACTATTACCTGTCCACGGTAATTGCCCCGGCCCAGTATGCGGGCGGTGGGATCCTGGTGCACGAAACCCTGGACCAGGTAAAGGAACCACGCAAGGCCTGGGGGTTCAGTGCCGGTGAGGTGCGGCGTGCGCCCAGCCTGGCCTATGATGCGCCCATCGCCTCTTCCGGTGGCCTGCGGACAGTTGATGATACCGACGTGTTTAACGGTGCGCTCGATCGTTATGACTGGGAATACAAAGGGCTGCAGGAAAAAATTATTCCCTACAACAACTTTGAGATCACCAGCGACAAGTACACCCTGGATGATGTGCTGGACACCCATCACCTGAATGCCGACCTGATGCGCTGGGAGCTTCACCGGGTGCATGTGGTCGAGGCCAACCTCAGCGAGAATGCCCGGCACCTCTACCATAAGCGGGTGTTCTATATCGATGAAGACAGCTGGAACATTGCCGTGGTAGATCAGTATGACGACAAGGGCAACCTTTACCGGGTGACCACCGCTATGCTGAAGAACTTCTATGACATGCCTGGTGTCTGGACAGACCTGGAGGCCTACCACGACCTGAGTAAGCGTCTCTATCACGTGATTGGTCTGGTGAACGAGTCCGAAGGGACCCGCGCCTTCCGTGACGAGTTCCCGGGCAAACGCTACTTCTCACCCTTCACTCTCCGTCGTCGTCTCGCCGATTACTGAGACGATTCGTAGAATGTGTCACAAGGATGTGGCACGACTGACCATTCCTCCCCGTTCTTCTTTCCCGGAGCCCCAGACAACGGCTGCCGCTGACCTTAATCTGTATACAGGTTTCTGAAGCGCATAAGTTCGCCTGAGAAACCGGTTCGGCATCTGAGCCGAGCCGAATAATCA
>CAZHAY010000200.1:0-2975 GCA_964530545.1 uncultured Marinobacter sp. | reverse complement strand
CGGCGATTTTCCGCAAGGACCGCCCCATCATTCCCAAGGGCGATACCATCATTGAAGACGGCGACGAGGTGTTCTTTATCGCCGGCACCGACCATATCCGCTCGGTCATGAGCGAACTGCAGCCGCTGGAGAAACCCTACAAGCGCATCTTTATCTGTGGTGGCGGCAATATTGGCCAGCGGCTGGCGCAATCGCTGGAAAGCCGGTACCAGGTAAAGCTCCTCGAACGGGACCGGGAACGGTGCGTGATGCTGTCGGAAAACCTGCGCCGGACCATCGTGCTGGAAGGCAACGCCGCCAACAAGGATATCCTGCTGGAAGAGAACATCGAGAGCACTGACGTATTCTGCGCGGTGACCAATGATGACGAAGCCAACATCATGGCGTCTCTGTTGGCCAAGCGTCTGGGCGCCCGCAAGGTACTGACCCTGATCAACAACCCTGATTACGTGGATCTGATCCAGGGTCGCGAGATCGATGTGGCCATCTCGCCCCAGCAAACCACCATTGGCAGCCTGTTAACCCACGTGCGCAGGGGCGATGTAGTCAATGTGCATTCCCTGCGCCGGGGTGCCGCCGAAGCCATTGAAGCCATCGCCCACGGTGATCACCGCTCGTCCCGGGTGGTGGGCCGGCGGCTGGATGAGATACGTATGCCCCAGGGCACCACCATCGGCGCCATTGTTCGTCATAACGAGGTGCTGATCGCCCACGACAGCCTGACGGTACAGCCGGACGACCATGTGATTCTGTTTCTGGTGGACAAGCAGCGTATCCGCGAGGTCGAAAAACTGTTCCAGGTCGGGCTGACTTTCTTCTGATGGCAAAGGGGTTCTAGATGCGCCTGCCAGTGATCGCCAGGGTACTGGGCCTGCTGATGATGCTGTTCAGCCTCACCATGCTACCACCCCTGGGCATCGCCCTGTTGTACGACGACGGCCAATGGCAGCGTTTCAGCAACGGCCTGATGGTCGTTATGCTCATTGGCCTGATCATCTGGCTGCCATTTCGGAAAGAAACCGGTGACCTGCGGGTGCGGGACGGCTTTCTGATTACCACGCTGTTCTGGGTGGCGCTGAGTGTGGCGGGCTCGATTCCCTTTTATCTCAGCAACGACGCACCGTTCAGTTATATCGACGCGTTGTTTGAAGCCGTATCGGGCCTCACCACCACCGGCGCAACGGTCATCACCGGCATCGATTCGCTGCCTGAGTCCATGCTCTGGTACCGCCAGCAGCTGCAATGGCTGGGGGGCATGGGCATTATCGTACTGGCGGTCGCCGTACTGCCCATGCTGGGCATTGGTGGCATGCAGCTGTACCGCGCCGAAGTTCCCGGCCCGGTAAAGGACAACAAACTCACGCCCCGCATCGGCGAAACCGCCAAAGCCTTGTGGTACATCTATGTGGCACTGACCGCACTCTGTGCGCTGGCGTACTGGGCTGCCGGCATGACCTGGTTTGACGCCATCGGCCACAGTTTTTCCACGCTCTCCCTCGGCGGCTTTTCCACCCATGACGCCAGTATTGGCTACTTCAACAGTACCCTGATTGAAATGATTGCGGTGGCCTTCATGGTCATTGCCGGCGCCAATTTTGCGCTGCATTTCATGTCGTTCCGCCAGCGCAGCCTGTCGTTCTACTGGCGGGATTCGGAGTTCCGGTTTTACTTCAGTACGCTGGTGGTGGTCAGTGTCATTACCGTGCTGGTACTGATCATGACCGCTACACTGACGCCGTCCAATGCCGTCACCAAAGGGATCTTCGAAGTCGTCGCCATTGGGACTACTTCTGGTTTCAGTGCAGCGGACTTCAGCCAATGGCCGCTGATGTTGCCGTTTATGCTGTTCGTGCTGGCGTTTATGGGTGGCTGCGCCGGCTCCACCGGGGGCGGCATGAAGGTCATGCGGGTGTTGCTGATCTACCGGCAGGGTGCCCGGGAAATGAAGCGACTGCTGCACCCCAACGCGGTGATTCCGGTCAAACTGGGCAACCGCCCAGTGTCGGACCGTGTGCTGCAGGCCGTGTGGGGATTTTTCTCGGTTTACATGTTCATGTTTGTCGCCATGCTGATGATCCTGCTGGCCACCGGCATCGACCAGGTCACTGCCTGGACCGCCGTCGCCGCCACCATAAACAACCTGGGCCCCGGCCTCGGCGGCGTGGCCTACCACTATGGCAACCTGAACGACATCGCCAAATGGGTGCTCTGCTTCGCCATGTTGCTGGGACGTCTTGAGGTCTTTACGCTACTGGTACTGCTGACGCCGGCTTTCTGGCGGCGGTGATGGCTTCCGGCGAGTTTAGCCGTTCAAACTGCTCCTGCCCCATGCTAACGGACACCGTGGCCATGCCCATCACCCCGCATTTTGCCAAAGATCATGTCGGAATCTTAGAAAACCCGCGCCCTGGCGCGTATAATGTCGGCCTTTCGATGCGGGCCGGCCGGTACGTTTTGGTTTTCGCCATCCCCGCACCACTCAGACCGAACAGCAGGCATCCGTCGTGACAAGCATGGCATCTCAACCGTCAAAACCGGATCTGAAGACCTTTCAGGGTCTGATCCTGGCACTGCAGAATTTCTGGGCGCAGCATGGCTGCGTCATTCTTCAACCGCTGGATATGGAAGTCGGTGCGGGAACCTTCCATCCGGCGACTTTCCTGCGGTCCATCGGTCCGGAAACCTGGAATTCCGCCTATGTGCAGCCCAGCCGCCGCCCGACGGACGGGCGCTATGGTGAGAACCCCAACCGCCTGCAGCATTATTACCAGTTTCAGGTGGTGCTCAAGCCGTCGCCGGACCATATTCAGGAACTGTATCTGGACTCCCTGCGGGCGCTGGGGCTCGACCCCTTGATACACGATATCCGCTTTGTCGAAGACAACTGGGAATCACCCACCCTGGGCGCCTGGGGTCTGGGCTGGGAAATCTGGCTGAACGGTATGGAAGTGACCCAGTTCACCTACTTCCAGCAG
>CAZHAY010000199.1:0-2977 GCA_964530545.1 uncultured Marinobacter sp. | reverse complement strand
GCTCGATCAGCGCACGCTCGATCTCGAAGCACTCGGGCGCCTTGATGTCTTCCAGGTTGATGCCGCCAAAGGTATCGGCGATACGCTCAACGGTTTCAATAAAAGCCTGCGGGCTTTCAGAGTTCACTTCGATATCGAATACATCGATACCTGCGAAGCGCTTGAACAGAACACCCTTGCCTTCCATGACCGGCTTGCTGGCCAGGGGGCCGAGATTGCCAAGACCAAGGATGGCCGTGCCGTCAGAAATCACGGCTACCAGGTTACCCTTGGCAGTGTACTTGTATGCATTCTCGGGGTCCTTTGCGATCTCGCGGACCGGTTCCGCAACCCCGGGGCTGTACGCCAGAGAAAGGTCGCGGGAGGTCTGGGTCGGCTTGGTGATTTCGACACTCAGCTTACCCGGCCGCGGCTGGGCGTGATATTCAAGGGCTGCTTCTTTCAGATCTTGAGACATTGCCACTGTTCCGTTTGTCACGTTTAAAAGAGGACGTTTCCACCATTCGCGAATCGACATCCCTGGGAGCCTCCGCAAATGTAGCGCGACATTATGAACGGATCAGCGACCTCAAACAAGGGCTTATATACGTACTACCCCGTACTGACCCACAGTTCGAGCCAAAGAAAAAGCACCCCGCAGGGTGCTTTCAGAACTTCAGATCTGTCGCCAGGGCGCAGGAAGTCAGTCTTTCTTGCCACCGATACGGCCGCCGAAGCGCTTCTGGAAGCGGTCGATACGACCAGCGGTATCCATCACCTTCTGCTTACCGGTATAGAACGGGTGGCACTGGGAACATACGTCCAGCTGAAGATCCTGGCCGTAAGTGGACCGGGTCTTGAAGGAGTTACCGCAGCTGCACACGGCGGTTATCTCGTTATACTTGGGGTGAATACCTTCTCTCATGGCGAACCTCTTCCGGTCATGCCGCCACCTGGTCACTGGTAAAAGCGCGTAATATAACGACTTATCTATACCCTGGCGCCAGGCACCGCATGTTTGAATCCATTGGAAAGACAGGGCACAATCAACCCCGCCCGAATCAGACCGCGCATCTTACGTGTAAAGACCGCCTTGCGCAAGATACGCAACACCCGAAACACGTGTCCCGCACGGCCCCGGAGCCTTCGTGAGCCAGATCGTCCGCGTTGCCCTGAACCGCCCTATCCGGCGCCTGTTCGACTATGTCGTACCGGACTCCCTGACTGTCCAACCCGGCCAGCGCGTCAGCATACCTTTCGGCCAGTACCGGGCGATTGGACTGGTAGTGGAAACGGACGTTACGCCACCGGAAGGGATCTCCCTCAAGCCTGTAGCCGGCGTGCTGGAAAACTGGCCCGCGCTGCCCACCGAGACCCTGGCTCTGCTCACCTGGGCCGCCAGCTATTACCACCACCCCCTGGGCGAATGCCTGTTTATGGCGCTGCCTCCGGCCCTGCGCAAAGGCCGGACCACAGACGCCACAGCAGCCGAGCAGTGGTGGGCTGTCACACCCGGAGCGGATGCCGGGCTTATACCTGCCAAGGCTCACCGCCAGCAGCAGCTGTTCCAGCTGATCAACAGTACTGCCGGGGGCGTTTCCTGGGAACGTATAAAGGAAGCAGGATTCTCCCGGCCACAACTTAACGGGCTCGCCGGGCGCGAGCTTATCCACCCGGTTGCGCCTCCGGACCCCATGCTGTCCGGCGTCACCGCGGCCCCGACCACTCCGGACCTGACCGACGCCCAGCAAGAAGCAGCAAGGCAGTTCCCGGACCGGCACGGGTTTTCCGCCAGCCTGCTTTACGGTATTACCGGCAGCGGCAAGACTGAACTCTACCTGCACTACCTTCATCGGGAGTTGGGTTCAACCGGGCAGGCGCTGGTGCTGGTGCCCGAAATCAACCTGACGCCGCAAACCGTCGCCCGCTTTCGCAATCACCTGGGGGACCGGATTGCAGTCTGGCACTCGGCCCTGAACGACCGTGAGCGACTCCGGACCTGGCGACGGGTTCGCGATGGCGATCCCATTATTCTTATCGGTACGCGTTCGGCGGTTTTGCTGCCTTTTACTGACCTGCAAGCCATCGTAGTGGATGAGGAACACGACAGCTCCTACAAGCAGGGTGAGGGCTTCCGGTATTCGGCACGGGATCTTGCCGTGTATCGCGCCCACCAGAGCCAGTGCCCGGTGATTCTGGGCTCTGCTACGCCCTCGCTGGAATCCCTGCATAATGTAGCCATCGGCAAGTATCGCCAGATCAACCTGACGGAGCGGGCCGGCCCGGCGCTTCCTCCAACGGTTCAGTTACTGGATATCCGTAGCCGTCCGCTCACGGGGGGCCTGTCCCGACCGGCTACCGAAGCAATCCGGGAAACTCTCGCTAATGGTCAACAGGTACTGGTGTATATCAACCGCCGGGGCTTCGCGCCGGTATTGATGTGCTTCGACTGCGGTTATATGGCGGAGTGCCCGAACTGTGACACGCGCCTGACCTATCACCGCCGGGACCGCGCCCTGCGCTGTCATCACTGCGACTATCAGCAACCGACTTTCCGCCAGTGCCCGAAATGCGAGAGTGACGCCTGCGAACCCGTAGGTCAGGGCACCGAACAGACCGAAGCCATACTGACGGAAGCGTTTCCAGAGCACCCGGTCATCCGCATCGACCGGGACAGTACCCAGCGCCGGGGCAGCATTCAGGCGATCCTGGAACAGGTGAACAGCGGCCAGCCCTGCATCCTGGTGGGCACCCAGATGGTTGCCAAAGGCCACGACTTTCCCAACGTGACCCTGGTGGTTGTCATTAATGCTGACGGGGGCCTGTTCAGTGTGGACTTCCGTGCGCCGGAGCAGATGATACAGACGCTGTTCCAGGTCAGCGGCCGCGCCGGCCGGGGCAGAATACCCGGTCGCGTGCTGATCCAGACCTGTCACAGCGACCACCCGTTGCTGCATGGGCTGACCGAAGGTGATTACCTGCCCCTGGCACGGCAACT
>CAZHAY010000198.1:0-2981 GCA_964530545.1 uncultured Marinobacter sp. | reverse complement strand
TATCGAGCACCCGATTATCCAGGGCGGAATGCACTGGGTTGGATACGCTGAACAGGCCGCTGCGGTTTCGAATGCTGGTGGGCTTGGCATTCTGACTGCGCTGACCCAGCCGACGCCAGAGGATCTGGCAAAGGAAATCGCCCGCTGTCGTGAAATGACCGACAAACCCTTCGGCGATAACCTCACCTTTCTGCCTTCCTTCCAGGAGCCTCCGTACCCTGAGTACATCAAGGCCATTATCGACGGTGGTGTAAAGATCGTCGAAACGGCGGGCCGTAGTCCGGAGAAGTACATGCCGGTCTTGAAAGAGGCTGGTATCAAGGTGATTCACAAATGTACCTCGGTCCGTCATTCCCTGAAGGCCCAGAAGATTGGCTGTGATGCGGTCAGCGTGGATGGCTTCGAGTGCGGCGGCCACCCCGGTGAGGACGATATTCCCAACTTCATCCTGCTGCCCCGGGCCGCGGAAGAGCTGGATATTCCCTTTGTGGCTTCTGGCGGCATGGCCGACGGGCGCAGCCTGGTCGCGGCCATGGCCCTGGGCGCCGAAGGTATGAATATGGGCACGCGCTTCCTGGCCACCAAAGAAGCCCCGGTCCACGACCGCGTCAAGCAAACCATTGTTGAAGCGGATGAGTTGCAGACCCGCCTGGTCATGCGGCCCCTGCGCAATACCGAGCGGGTACTGAAGAACGCAGCGGTGGACGAAATTCTTCGCATCGAGCAGGAAAAAGGCGCTGACACCACCATTGATGACATCCGCCATCTGGTCACCGGCGCCAAGGGCAAGATGGTCCTCCATGAAGGCAAGATGGATGAAGCGGCCTGGAGTTGCGGCATGGTAGCGGGACTGATTCACGACGTTCCGTCCTGCGAAGAGCTGATCACCCGCATCATGACAGAAGCCGAGAGCATCATTCGCAAGCGTCTGACGGGCACTCTTTAAGGGGACGGACCATGGCTGAATTAAATCTTCTGACAGATGGTGGCAGCTTCTTCGAGGGACCCCGCTGGCGGGATGATCGGTGGTGGGTGTCGGACTTCTACCGCTACGGTGTGTTTACAGTTACGCCTGAGGGCCTTATGGAAAAGGTCCTGGACGCGCCGGAACAATCTTCCGGCCTGGGCTGGTTGCCAGACGGTTCACTGCTCTGGGTGTCCATGGTGGATCGTAAAGTCATGCGTCGCTCACCCGAGGGTGGAACCAGTGTCTATGCCGATCTGTCCGGACACGCCACCGGCCATGTGAATGATCTGGTGGTGGCCAATGACGGTAACACCTGGGTGGGCAACTTCGGCTTTGACCTGATGGAAGGCGATGACCTGAAGCCGGCAAAGCTGATGCGGATCGATCCGCAGGGCAATCTCAGCGTTGCGGCAGAGGACCTGTACTTCCCCAACGGCATGGTGATCACGCCAGACCAGAAGACCCTGGTGGTGGGCGAAACCTTCGGCAACCGTATGACTGCATTTACCATCGCAGACGACGGGGAGCTCTATGACCGGCGGGACTGGGCAGAGTTTGGCCCCCGGCCAACGGCCGGACCCCGTGCCGATATGCTGAAACAGCTCAGTGTCGGCCCCGATGGCTGCGCCCTGGATGCGGAAGGCCAGATCTGGATCGCTGATGCGTTTAACCAGCGGTGCATCCGGGTGGCTGAAGGCGGTGAGATTACAGATGAAATTCCTGCGCCGGAAGGGCAGGGGGTGTTCGCCTGTATGCTCGGTGGCACTGATGGCCGCACGCTCCTGATGTGCTGTGCCCCGGACTCGGCGGCCAAACGCCGGAAGCAGGCTAATGAAGCGACACTCTACACGGCACGGGTAGCGGTGCCCCACGCCGGTAACCCTTGACGCCATGCTCCCGGGCTGTCCCTGGCCCGGGAGCGACGGCACAGCCGTAGCTTTCCTCTCCACTTGTGGTTCCACCGGCGGACTATTTTCCGTGTGGGTGGAACTATCCTTGCTTGCCCCTGTCAAATCATCAAGCTGGTCGTTACTACGTGGTGCGGCCATAAATCATCTTTTAAAAGCCAGGGAGGTATGTATTGGAAAGACGTAAATCACGAAAAGGAAGACTGGCATTGGTGGCAACGGCGGCACTCACGTTCTGGGCCGTTTCTGCTGCTCATGGCCCGTCCCAGCAAGTTGAAAACCCATCCGTTCACACGACTGGCGAGCCGACACTGAGCGTTTCCCAAAATGGCGCTGTGGCGAATGGCCAAAAGTCCACTGAAGCGCCGGCACTGAAACGCGTGGTCACAGGATCGGGTTTTGATCCGGAACGTTTCCAGATGCCCGACGAGGAAACCCTGAGAAGCCGGCTGACAGACCTGCAATACAAGGTGGCCCGTGGCGATGGCACTGAGCGCGCCTTCAATAACGAATACTGGGATAACAAGGAGCCGGGGCTGTATGTAGACATCGTCTCCGGGGAACCCCTGTTCTCCTCCCGGGACCTGTTCGATTCCGGCACCGGCTGGCCCAGCTTTACACGGCCCATCACTTCGGATGCTGTGGTCGAGCACGAAGACAACAAGCTGTGGATGAAGCGCACGGAGATACGCAGCCGTTATGCCGACTCCCATCTGGGGCATGTTTTTAACGACGGCCCTGACCCAACCGGTCTGCGCTATTGCATGAACTCGGCTGCCATGGCGTTTATTCCCGTGGACCAGATGGAAGCCGCCGGCTATGGCCATCTGATCGATCAAGTCCGATAGCGGCTTTTACAGCCAGATATCCCCTACCGGTGTGTCCGGCCCGAAGTGATACTGTATCTGTGCCTGTAGTAGTTCGGCGGTAGCGATTGCGTCGATAAGCGCGTTATGGCCGGGGTAGTGGGGCAGGTTATATCGCTGTCGGCTGTCCGCAAGCCGTATCGACACTGGCCGTCTGCCCCACAGTTGCTGCCAGCGATTGGGGTTGCGGTCCGGGTGCAGGTGGGCCTCGATGGCCATGGTGTCGATGACCGGAAACTC
>CAZHAY010000197.1:0-2987 GCA_964530545.1 uncultured Marinobacter sp. | reverse complement strand
CTGGCCCGGGAAATTGCCGATAACAGCGCCCCGGTTTCCGTCGCCCTGGCTCGCCAGATGATGTGGCGTATGTCTGCCGCGCCCCATCCCATGTATGCGCACCGCATCGACAGCCGTGCCATTCAGGCCAGGGGCGAGTCTGCTGACGCCCACGAAGGGGTCACGTCCTTCCTTGAAAAGCGCCCGGCGGAATTCCCCAACAAGGTGTCGACGGATATGCCGGAGTTTTTCCCATGGTGGGAAGAGCCTGTGTTTGAGTGAGGCATAGCCTCAATCAGTAGAGTTAAACCCAGCGCCGGAACCTTGCCTGTCAGGCAGTGCTCCGGCGCTGGGTTTATTTGAAGGGAAATTTGAAGGGACTGCGACGATGCCGACCCGTCAGATTTCCACTTCCTCAAAGAGATCCGGCGCTTTACAATCCCAGCCGAACCGGTCACGAATACGCTTGCGCATCACGTCCGCGGCCAGCATCTCACCATGGGTGACATACACCTTGTCCGGCTTCAGCTGCCCCTGGCTCAACCATTCCAGAATCTCCTCATAATCGCCGTGGGCCGATAGCGACTCCAGGTTGTGAACCTCAGCCTTCACGGGCCAGTATTCCCCGTGAATCTTCACTGACTCTGCGCCGTTCACCATGGCATCACCACGGGTGCCCGGTGCCTGGAAGCCGGCAAACACGATACTGTTGCGGGGATTGGGCAGCAGCGCTTTCAGATGGTGCAACACCCGTCCGCCGCTGGCCATACCGCTGGCGGAAATGATCACGGCGGGGAACTTCTTGTTCACCAGATCGATGGACTCTTCCACGGTACGGACAAAGTGAGTCCGGTCATCAATCAACTCACACTGGGCCTCATTCAGCCGGTGCTCCCGGTGATGACGACAGAAAATTTCCGTGGCGCGGATGGCCATGGGGCTGTTCAGATACACGGGCAGGTGGGGAATCTTGCCTTGGGCCATCAGCCGGTGCACAAGATAAAGCAGCGTCTGGGCGCGACCCACCGCAAAGGCTGGTACCAGCACTACGCCGCCTCTGGCAGCGGTGGTGTTGATGATCTCGGCCAGGTCCTGTTCCGGGTCTGTTTCCTTATGGAGACGGTCGCCATAGGTGGACTCGCACACCAGCACATTGGCCTTTTGGATAGGCTCAGGGGGACGCATGATTACATCGTTCTGACGTCCGAGATCGCCACTGAAAACTACTGTGCGTCCATGCCCGGCATGCTCAACATGCACGCAGGCCGAGCCCAGAATATGCCCGGCCGGGGTAAAAGTGACGTGAAAGCCCCTGACCGCCTCAAAGGACTGATGAAACGGCCGGGACTCGAACAGCTTCAGCGCCTCGTGGGCGTCTTTTTCAGTGAAAAGGGGTTCCGGTTTTGAGTGCCGGGAAAATCCCTTGCGAAACGCGTATTTCGCATCTTCTTCCTGAAGGTAGCCGGCATCTGGCAACAACACCCGGCACAGCTCGTGAGTAGCGGTGGTGCAATAGACCTTGCCCCTGAATCCATGCTTTACCAGCGCGGGCAGATAGCCCGAGTGGTCAATGTGGGCGTGGGTCAGCACCACGGCGTCTATGGTCCGGGGCTCTACCGGAAACGGCGACCAATTACGACGCCGTAACGTCTTAACGCCCTGATACATGCCACAATCCACCAGCAAACGATGGCTGTCGTCACTGAGCAGATAACGCGAGCCAGTGACCGTACCTGTACCGCCAAGGAACTGTAATTTCATCCGGGTATCCTTTTGGGAGAATCGTTTCATTACTATGAAGCAGAGCAAACATCCGGATATTGATCTGACTCACCAGGAAAGTACACAGAGGCAGGATGCCAACACTTTTGATCGTTGACGGGTTCAAGTTCTTCTTTTACGCGAATGATCACCCACCACCCCACGTCCATGTTCTCAAGGGGGAACGGTGGGCTAAAATTGAACTTGAACGTGGTAATGTGGTGACAAGCACACTTAAGCGGCAGGAGTTAAAGGCCTGCCTGGTGTTAGTAGAAAAGCATCGTGAACAATTTTTGGAGCAGTGGCATGGCTGGTTTAAGCGGTAAATCTGTTCGCCTTGATGACAGGTACCTTCACGTTGAACTGGCAGACGGACGCGTGATTTCGACGCCGTTGGGCTGGTATCCGGAGTTGGAGAATGCGTCCATCAGCGAGTTCAGAAACTACCGCTTTATCTGTGATGGTACAGGTATCGAATGGGAAGCTCTGGACTATCACCTGAGCATAGAAGCCATGATGGAACCCAACATCCGCCGCACCGCTGCGTAGTGGAAACACCCGTTCGCCCTTATCAGGAACCCACATGAACCACCAAACCCTGCTGGACAAAGTCCTCGAAATTGCCGATGCCGCAAGTCAGAAAGTCATGGAAATCTACCGCACCGATTTCGAGGTACAGACCAAGGAAGACAACAGCCCGATTACCGCAGCCGACCTCGCCAGTCACCATGTGATCGTGGATGGCCTGCGGGCCCTGACGCCGGAGATTCCTATTCTTTCCGAAGAGTCTGCCAACGCGCCCTGGTCGGAGCGCAAGAACTGGACCCGGTTCTGGCTGGTGGACCCCATTGACGGCACCAAGGACTTCACCAACCGTACCGGCGAATTCACCGTCAACATCGCGTTGATTGAGGACGGCGAACCGGTCATGGGCGTTGTTACTGCACCGGCCCTGGATGAAGCCTACTGGGGCATCAAAGGGCAGGGCGCGTGGAAGCGTGACGCCGACGGCCATACCCGCAAGCTGGAAGTGGTCGACCCACCGAAAGCCGTTCGCGCCGTAGCCAGAAAAAACCATATGAACGACGAAACACGTGCCTTTATTGCGCAGCTGGGCGAGCACGAACTGGTGCAGGCGGGCAGCAGCCTGAAGTTCTGCCGGATCGCCGAAGGCCAGGCGGACATATACCCGCGCCTGGGCCCCACCTGCGAGTGGGACACCGGCGCGGCCCATGCTGTGTTATCCG
>CAZHAY010000196.1:0-3042 GCA_964530545.1 uncultured Marinobacter sp. | reverse complement strand
AAGGCGGGGATTCAGCCGGCAAAGACCTACGACCAGAGCCATCTACGAGTCATTTTCTCCACCGGTTCGCCGTTGCTTCCGGAGGATTACGACTGGATCTATCAGGACGGGGCACCAGAGGTCCTGCTTGGCTCCATTGCCGGCGGCACGGATATCTGTGGCTGTTTTGTGGGTGCCAGCCCGCTGTTGCCCGTGCGCCGTGGTGAAATCCAGTGCCGCTTCCTCGGGGTGGACGCCGTAGCTTATGATGACGATGGCGTGTTGGTAGAGCATGGGCGCGGTGAACTGGTGTGTCGTCAGCCCCTGCCCTGCATGCCGGTCAGGTTCTGGAACGATTCCGACGGTGAACGTTATCGCAAGGCGTATTTTGACACCTTCCCCGGGGTCTGGGCCCATGGCGATTTTATCGAGTTCACCGGGCATGGCGGCGCTATTATCTACGGCCGGTCTGACGCTACCCTGAACCCGGGCGGCGTGCGCATCGGCACCGCTGAGATCTACCGTCAGGTGGAGACAGTCGCTGAAGTGGCGGACAGCCTTGTGGTGGGCCGGCAGGTGGAGGGTGATGTGGAAGTGGTCCTGCTGGTAGTTATGGCTGAGGATCAGACCCTGACCGAAACACTGCTCCAGAGTCTGCGGCAGCGTATCCGCCAGGGAGCCAGCCCACGCCATGTACCGGCCCATATTCTGGCTGTCTCGGATATCCCTTACACCCGTAGCGGTAAGAAGGTTGAGCTGGCGGTTGCGCGCCTGCTGAACGGCTCGGCCCGCCCTGATAACCGGGACGCACTGGCCAATCCCGAGGCGCTGGACAGCATCCGCAAAGCGTTGATGGACGCAAGTTTGCTGGCTGGCGGGAACTGACCGTCAGAGTTCCCGTCTGACGGGTGCGGCCGGATTCAACGATCTGATGTAGGCCGGCTTTTCGCCCCCCTGTCAAGCGGCACAGGGGGCGGGCTTAGACTAAAATGGTAACCTGAGTGGCCAAAAAACTGGTATATTGTCTCACTCCAATAAAAAGTTCGTAATCAGTGTCTGCGTAAGGAGGCTCTGAGCGATCTGATGCCTTTGTGCAGCAGAGCTTCCTGAATCCGGGGTCCACAAGACGCCGGTATCAGCCCTGACCGTCCTGAACTGACCACCAACCTTGAGGACGCACATGACAGACTCAAATCCGAAGATTGTCTACACACTGACCGACGAAGCTCCGGCACTGGCGACTCGATCTCTCCTGCCTATTCTTCAGACGTTCACCGCACCTGCGGGCATTACTTTTGAGACCAGTGATATTTCCCTGGCTGCCCGGATTCTGGCTGGATTTCCTGAAAACCTCGAAGAAGACCAGCGCGTGCCCGACGCTCTCGCGGAACTGGGTGAGTACACCAAAGACCCGGCGGCCAACATCATCAAGCTGCCCAACATCAGTGCTTCCATTCCGCAACTTCGCGCCGCTATCAAGGAATTGAAAAAGCAGGGCTACAAGCTCCCTGACTACAAAGAAAACCCTGAGACCGACGAAGAAAAGGAAGCCCACGCCCGTTACTCCAAAGTGCTGGGCAGCGCGGTTAACCCGGTACTCCGTGAAGGCAACTCCGACCGGCGCGCGCCGGCAGCGGTGAAAGCCTTTGCCCGAAAATACCCCCATACCATGGGTGAATGGAGCCCGGCGTCCCGCACTCATGTGGCCCATATGCGCGACGGTGACTTCTACTCCAGCGAGCAGTCCGTCACCCTGGACAAGGCTACCAACTCCCGCATTGTTTTCGAGAACACCAAAGGCGAACAGACCGTCCTGAAACCTGATCTGCCACTGCTGGCAGGTGAAGTTCTCGACGGCATGTTCATGAGCAAGAAAAAGCTCGTGAAGTTCTTTGAAGATGCCATCGAAGACTGTGAAAAAACCGGCGTGATGTTCTCCCTGCACGTGAAGGCTACCATGATGAAGATCTCTCACCCCATCGTCTTCGGACATGCGGTGAAGGTCTACTATCGGGAGCTGTTCGAGAAGTACGGTGATCTGTTTGACGAGATCGGCGTGAATCCGAATAACGGCCTGTCATCGGTGCTGGAGAAGATCAGGCAGCTACCCGAGTCCAAGCAGGAGCAGATTCAGGAAGATCTGCACCGGACCTACGAATATCGTGCTGAAATCGCCATGGTGGACTCCGTTAAAGGCGTCACTAACCTGCACGTACCCAGCGACATCATTGTCGACGCCTCCATGCCGGCGATGATCCGCAATTCCGGCAAGATGTGGGCGCGGGATGGCAAGCTCAAGGACACCAAGGCGGTCATGCCGGAGTCCACCTACGCCACCATCTATCAGGAAGCGATCAACTTCTGTAAGACCCACGGTGCGTTCGACCCCACGACCATGGGCACTTGCCCCAACGTCGGTCTGATGGCCCAGAAGGCCGAAGAGTACGGTTCTCACGACAAGACATTTGAGATTCCGGAAGACGGCATCGTACGCGTTGTCACCGAAGACGGCACCGTGCTCACAGAGCACAAGGTGGAAGAAGGCGACATCTGGCGTGCCTGTCAGACCAAGGATCTGCCGATCCGCGACTGGGTCAAGCTGGCAGTTAACCGCTCCCGCGCCAGTGGCATGCCCGCGATCTTCTGGCTGGACGAAGAGCGTCCCCACGACGCCCAGTTGATCAAGAAAGTCGAAAAGTACCTGAAGGACCACGACACCGAAGGTCTGGATATCCGCATCATGCCGCCGGTGATGGCCATCCGTCACACCATGGAGCGGATGATCCGTGGCAAGGACACCATCTCCGTCACCGGTAACGTGCTGAGGGACTACCTCACCGACCTGTTCCCGATTCTGGAGCTGGGCACCAGTGCCAAAATGCTGTCTATCGTCCCCCTCCTTAACGGCGGCGGACTGTATGAAACCGGTGCTGGCGGCTCTGCGCCCAAGCACGTACAGCAACTGCTGGAAGAAAACCACCTGCGCTGGGACTCGCTGGGTGAATTCCTGGCCATCGCAGTATCCCTGGAAGAGCTGGGTGACAAGCAGAATAACGACCGGGC
>CAZHAY010000195.1:0-3051 GCA_964530545.1 uncultured Marinobacter sp. | reverse complement strand
GTAAATGATCAGGGCGTCTTCGCCGCGGTCACGGAAGTACTCACCCATGGACGTACCGGAGTAGGGCGCCAGGAACAGCATGGAAGCGGGATCGGCGGCACCGGCCGCAACCACAATGGTGTGCCCCATGGCACCATGCTCTTCCAGCTTGCGTACTACGCCGGCAATGGACGACTGCTTCTGACCGACCGCAACGTAGATACACTTGATGCCGGTGTTCTTCTGGTTGATGATCGCGTCGATGGCAACCGCCGTCTTACCGATCTGACGGTCACCAATGATCAGCTCCCGCTGGCCACGACCGATGGGAACCATGGTATCGATGGCCTTGAGGCCGGTCTGAAGCGGCTCGTCAACGGACTGACGGGCAATAACACCAGGAGCAACCTTTTCCACCGGTGAGGTGAGGGTCGCGCCCAGTTCACCTTTGCCATCGATGGGGTTACCCAGGGCATCGACTACCCGGCCCAGCAGTTCAGGGCCGACCGGAACCTCAAGGATACGACCGGTACAGCGGACCTTCTGGCCCTCTGCCAGACCTTCGTAGTCACCCAGAACAACAGCACCGACGGAATCACGCTCCAGGTTCAGAGCCATGCCGAAGGTGCCGTTGGAGAATTCAATCATCTCACCGTACATTACGTCAGCGAGACCGTGGATCAGCACAATGCCGTCAGAAACTGACAGGATAGTGCCTTCGTTCTTGGCTTCGGAAGAGATATCGAGATTGGCGATTCTCTTCTTGATGATGTCACTGATCTCGGATGGATTCAGTTGCTGCATGCCTTTGTCCTCAAACCTTGTGCTGAAATCAGGCGCCCAGTGTATCGGCGAGTTTTGCCAGCTTTCCGCGTACAGAGGCGTCGATCACCATATCGCCGGTGCGTACGATGACACCGCCGATCAGGGACTGATCTGCCTGGGTGGAAAGCGTGACCTGCCGTTCAAGTTTCTTCGACAGGGCCTCGGCCAGTTTCTGCTGCTGTTGCTCCGTCAGCTCGAAGGCTGCGGTGACATTGATCTCGACAGTACGCTCCAGTTCCGCACGGAATCTGCGGAACAGTTCGGAAATTTCCGGGAGCAGAGCGAGACGGCCTGTTTCAGCGAGAATGGCGAAGAAGTTGCGGACCGGTTCGGAAACCTCGGTACCAGCAAATTCCAGAATGATGTCTGCCTTGGTTGACCGGTCAACCGCGGGATGCGCGAGAAGCTCTTTTACGTCGCTATTGGCGGCTACCTGTCCGGTAACTGTCAGCACTTCAGACCATTGCGCCAGGGCACCCTGGCTGTTGGCGGTCTCGAAGGCTGCCCGGGCATAGGGGCGCGCCAGCGTTGTCAGTTCTGCCATGGTGAACCTCGTTTAAAGTTCGGCAGCGAGCTTGTCCAGCATCTCGCTATGTGCATTGGCATCGACAGATTTTTCCAGAATCCTCTCGGCACCGGCGACGGCAAGAGCAGCCACTTCGGCACGCAGGGCATCACGCGTTCTGACGCGTTCCTGCTCGATTTCGGCACGAGCCTGTTCGATCAGCCTCTGACCTTCAACACGGGCTTCGCTCTTGGAGTCTTCGACAATCTGACTGGCCCGTTTGTTGGCCTGTTCGATCAGGGCAGCAGCTTCTTCCTTGGCTGCGCGCATTTCCTGGGCGGCTTTTTCCTGCGCCAGCTCAAGATCCAGGGATGCACGGTCTGCAGCAGACAGACCATCGGCTATTTTTTTCTGGCGTGCGGTCATGGCCCCGGTAATAGGGGGCCAGACGAACTTGACGCAGAACCAGACGAAAATAGCGAAGGCAATCGTTTGCCCTATCAACGTAAGGTTTATATTCACGGCGATATACCTCTAGCTATTCGTTGCGTCCTGGTGTCCGTAAAACCGGGCGCCTTCTCGCTCTGGCGCCCGCCCTTGACGGTCGAGATTAACCAGCAACAACGAAGATGAGGTACATCGCGATACCAACACCGATCATGGGAACGGCGTCGAGCAGACCGGCCATGATGAAGGTCTTGGTTTGCAGCTGGTTGGCCAGCTCTGGCTGACGGGCAGTGGACTCAAGCAGTTTACCGCCCAGCAGACCGAAGCCGATTCCGGCGCCGAGCGCGCCCAGACCGATGATCAGTGCAGCTGCCATAATTACCATTTCCATTGAAGGCTCCTCAGTTTTTTCTCAGATGGTTAAGGGTTGTGAATGAAATCGTCTCAGTGGGGGTCTTCATGTGCCGCGCTGAGGTAAACCACAGCCAGCGTCGTAAAGATAAAGGCCTGCAGGGTAATCACCAGAATGTGGAAGATTGCCCAGGGCACGTTCAGCGTCCACTGGATCCACAGGGGCAGCAGAGCGATAAGGATAAATACAACTTCACCGGCATACATGTTACCGAACAGACGCAGTGCCAGACTCACCGGCCGGATGATCAGCGACAGCAGCTCCAGCACCAGGTTAAACGGGATCAGTGCCCAGTGATTGAACGGGTTGAACGACAGCTCTTTGAGGAACCCACCGGGGCCCTTGACCTTGAGGCTGTAATAAAGAATCAGCACGAATACGCCAATGGCGATACCGAAGGTTCCGTTCGGGTCGGTTGTGGGAACGATCTTGAAGTACTCGAGCCCCATGGCCTGCGCCAGGGTGGGGATATAGTCGATCGGGACAAGCTTGAGACTGTTCATGAGGAAAATCCACACGAACATGGTCAACGCCAGCGGCGCGATCAGAGGGTTTTTGCCGTGGAACACATCGCGGACAATACCCTGGATAAACTCAACGATGATTTCCACCAGGTTCTGCAGACCACCGGGTTGGCCAGACGTGGCGCGCTTGGCGGCAAAGCGGAACAGACCCAGAAACAGCACACCCATGGCGATCGACCAGCCCATGGAGTCCACATGCACGGCCATAAAGCCCATGTCAGCGGCTTCCTGTGCGGTGCGGGCGAAGGTCCAGGTGGTCTCATCCACCAGGGAGCCATCGGCACGCTCATAGCCGGCGGGCAACTTGCCATAGGTGAGGTTGGTTAGGTGGTGCCTAATATATTCTACTGGGGTATCAG
>CAZHAY010000194.1:0-3064 GCA_964530545.1 uncultured Marinobacter sp. | reverse complement strand
AGGCGATCTTCCGGCATCAGCAATTCTGGCAAACCCATGACCCGGAGGCCGCGCAGGGGTTTATCTCGTTTCCGCTGACCGCCGTGGCGGCGATCGCCCATGACCGGGTGGGTTACAGGGTCACGGTCGAGAGCGAGTATGTGCTGGGCTGGGTCGCTCAGAAGTATGAGCCGGTAATGTCATGAGAGCTGCCAGGGGCCGTATGCAAGGATTCAGGGAGAAGATCAAATGACAGGGCTCCGGCTCAGATACGTTTTCCTTTGCGTGGTTTCCATTGTGGCTGGCGTGGGACCGCTGGCTGCCAGTGAGCGGCCGCCGCGTTATTACGATGTGCATTTTAGTATGGACGAAGTGGGCCTGGTGGTTGCGCTGCCCCGCAACCCTGCCTGGCAGCAAACCCGGTTGGAGCGCCCGGGCCCGGACGCACTGGTGCTGACCAGTCCGCCGCATTTCTATCCTGCAACCACCGTGCAGATTCAATTGCATACGCCCCACCGGGTGGAAGCCAGCGAGTTGGACACTGCTACGCTGGGCTTCGCTAACGAAGTCCGGAGGCAGCTGGGCCTGTCGCTACTGGCTGACATCAGCGCACTGGAGCCAGTGCAATATGGTGATATCACCGGCTATGCCGACCGTTTTGAGAAAGACGTGCGTGATGCACCCCATGATGTAAAAAGCGTATTCGGGCGTTTTCCCGACGGCGAACCCATCTCTCTGATGGTATCCACTCCCCGGGGCCAGCTCGCTCACGCTGATGAAAACGCCCGCCGGCTCTGGACGCTACTTCAGCTTCTGCCGGCGACCCTTGCTCCATTCGACTCCCCTGGTTAGCTATTACTCCCTTGGTTAGAAAGGAATCTGCTATGAAAACACCCATCCTCACCGCCGCATTGATCGCGACGTCTGTCGCCTTTGCCGTCCCGGCAACCGCTGAGACTCTCACGCAAAAAGACATTGATCAGTTTCTGGCCCAGACACCGGCCGTCCTTCAGGTACTGCAAACGGCAACGCAGGATTTATCGGCGGAAGAGCTCAAGGTCTTCACCATGGCGCAGATGGATATGGATCCCTATACCACTCTTGCGCAGATCATGGATGGTAAACCGGGTCAGGCCCGCCTGGATGAGGTGGCTTCCCAAGGCGGTTACGAAAGCTTTCAGGCCTACGCGGATACCGCAGACCGGATCTATTCCGTTGCATTTACCGGGGTCTGGGTCGGCCAGACGTCCGGCATGATGGAAGCCGGTGCGGAACAGGTCAGTAATCCCTTTGAGTACATCCAGGATGAATCCCGGCCTCAGGAAGCAAGAGAGAGGCTGCGGGCAGACCTGCATAAGTTCTGCCATGAACGATGCACCAATCCTGATGATATGGAGATCGTCAGTGCCAACTACGAGGCAGTCACCCGGGCGCTTCATTTGCGGGAGTAACCCGTGCCGGGCCCCTAAAATCACTCAATCAGGAGGCAGTGTTCATGTCTGAAGCTCATCTGCTTGGCAATCTGGTAGGGCGACTGCTGGTCTCCTACGGGTTGGTATGGGTTGTCATTTTTTTATGCAGCAAACTGGACTGGCGGCTTGCTTTCCGCCGCAGTCGACGCTGGTGGGGAATTCTGGTCGTTACGCTGGTGTTTCTGGTGGGCGTTTTTGTCAACGCCGCTAGAAACGGTGCCATGTAACAGATCATTTCGCCGCCGCAATGAAAGGATGGAGACGATAAGGATGTTCATCATCAGGCCCCACCGCTATCTGATATCCCTGTTCCTGCTACTGCTGACAGGGCCGGCCGCGGCCCAGCCGCTGACTCAGGCCCAGATAAATCAGTTTATTGAGCACACCCCTGCGATCGGGCAGGTTATCCATTACGTGGCGTCCAGTCTGACACCGGACGACGTGGACCGCCTGGAAGATGCCCGGGTGGCGTTGCGTCCACACCTTGAGCTTGCGCAGATGATCGAGAATCCAAAGTACCGGCGGATGCTGGATGAGGTGAGCAAGCAGAGTGGTTATGACGACTTTCAGGCATACGCCCATACTGCGGATCGTATTTTCTCAATTGCCTACAGTGCCTTCTGGATAGAACTTATCTCACGACCGGAAGCGCCGGCGGGTGAAGAAATCGAAGACCCCTTTGCTTACGTTGGGGGTAAAGGGTACCCCGAACAGCATCGGGAGTGGCTGGGTCGGCAGATCAACCAGTACTGTGAGCAGAAATGCCTGAACCCGGAAGATATCGAAATCGTGGGCCGGAGCTATATTCCGGTGGCGGAAACCCTGGGTTTGAAATAGTCAGCAGGACAGCGGAATCGTCAGTAATAGAAGACGATCAGATCCTCCCGGTGGGCCTCAGCGCTGGCGACCCATCCGAGCATCTCGTCACGACAGCTCGGGGGCAGGTTCGAACCTTTCAGTTCGTTTGAGAGCTGAGCAAGCCAATCCCTCCTGCAGAGATAGACCGACGGGAAGTCGTCCGGCGCAGGCAGGTACGGATGCGACAGGGCGTACAGCCGAAGATGGGTCAGGTGGTCAAGCATCTCGACGTCTCCAGGGTAGGTGGCCGGGTTTGGTAGCCGGATCCCGATAACGCCGCACAGCAGCTCATAAACGTACCAGTACACGTAGGCCTGGGCTTCGACGGGCTTTTTCCTCCGGGCGAGGTGGTCAAAAACGTCTTCCGGGTTCGGGTCGTCATCCGGAGCTGCCTTGCTCATGGCGTCCAGATGGGGCTTCAACAGGTTTTTGAGTTCCGTGTACTGCTCACCCTTAAGTTCACCGATCAGACCGTTGATTTTCGCAATATCACACCGGTAGGGAATCAGCCCATAGGCCATGCCGTTACCCTCTGCAATTCATGATTTGGCCCGCCGCAAGCGCCGGGGCGTTCGTCCGGATAGCTGATGATAGACGCTACAGCGTGACCGTGCGCTGCACACCAGGTCCAGTTTGCTGTCTGAGAAATCTCTGTATATAGTGTCACTGTCTCTGGCGTACTACCACATATTGTGTTCATTCCATGATCAGGTAGTGGGGAATCCGGTGAGAATCCGGAACTGACGCGCAGCGGT
>CAZHAY010000193.1:0-3107 GCA_964530545.1 uncultured Marinobacter sp. | reverse complement strand
GCGCCCTGGCCGCCGAATGGGGCAAGTACAACATCAACGTGAACAGCATCTGCCCCGGCTTCTTCCCCTCCAAAATGGCCAACGGCCTGCTGGATAAGATGGGCGAGTCGATGCTTGAGCGTATTCCGCTGAACCGGTTTGGTGGCGAAGACGATATGAAGGGCATCATCGCACTGCTGGCGACTGAGGCCGGGCGGCATATTACGGGACAGAATATTGCGGTGGACGGGGGTACTACGTCCTGCTGATCTGATTGCGTATAAGCTGTTCAGATAAAAAGCCCGGATACTGACTGGTGTCCGGGCTTTTTTACATCCCGACGTCCGGTGAACAATATGGGAGAAGCCGGGCTGCCCGATCTATGGCTCTTCACCCAGGTTCCGGAAAGCCTGAAGCGCCCGTTCCCGGCTTCTGGCAAGGTCCACCATGGGGGCCGGGTAGTCGACTGAGCCAAACAGATCGCTCCGGCCGAGTGGCAGATGAATTGACCGATTATCCAGATGGGCCAGTTCAGGCACCCACTGACGAATAAAGTGCCCCTCAGGGTCAAAACGCCGGGACTGTGTCACCGGATTGAAGATACGGAACCAGGGCACGGCGTCGGTGCCGGTGGACGCGCTCCATTGCCAGCCGCCGTTGTTGGCGGCCAGATCCCCATCGATCAGATGCTCCATGAAAAATCGTTCGCCTTCTCGCCAGTCGATCAGCAGGTTCTTGGTCAAGAACATGGCGACAACCATCCGTAGGCGGTTGTGCATCCATCCCGTGGTGACGAGCTGGCGCATGGCGGCGTCGACCAGCGGAAAGCCGGTACGGCCCTCCTGCCAGGCCAGCAGTTCATCCGGTGCCTGGCGCCAGGCAATGGCTTCGGTCTGTACCCGAAAGGCTCTGCCCATGGATACCCGGGGGAAACCTGTCAGTACATGCTTGTAGAATTCGCGCCAGAGTAACTCGTTGATCCAGCTGGCGATACCTTCGCTCCCACCCTCGAAGCTCCCCTGGTTCCTGATCAGCGCGGCATTCAGGCACTGCCTAACGGAAAGTACGCCCGCCATCAGATAGGGAGAAAGGCGGCTGGTGCCGGGTGTGGCCGGCAGATCGCGCTGGCGGTGATAGCTGAACATCTGCTGCTCAGCAAACGCGTCCAGACGTGCCTGTGCAGCGGTCTCGCCGGCAGGCCAGAGCTGTACCAGTGACGGGGCCGGTGGGTTGAAACCGCTGACCTGGGTCGACACTGCATCGCCGCTGATATCGGGGGGAGGCTGCTGGGCCGCGGGCGGCGAAACCGGGGCGGGTGACCCCAGATGCAGCCGTTCATAACAGACCCGACGAAACTGGCTGAATACCTGAAAGAAGTTGCCCGCGCGATTGCGGATGCTGCCAGGGGGAAACAATACCTGGTCTAAATGAGAGGTAAAGCCGATGCCCTGACCTGCCAGCTGCGTGCGGACCGCCTCGTCCCGACGGGCTTCATTGACGCCGTATTCCTCATTGACCGATACCGCGCAGATATCGTGCGTATGAGCAAGATCGACCATAAGCTGCGGAACCTCTGCCCAGACCGGCACCTGTCTGATCAGCAGTGGCACACCGAGCCGGCTCAACGACTGCTTCAGGGCGCCAAGATTACGTAACCAGAAGTCGATCTTGCTGGCGGCGTCGTTATGCTCGCGCCACTGTTCTGGCGTCAGGATATACAGGGCCAGAGTGGGGCCGTTGCGCATTGCGGAGCACAGCGCCGGGTTGTCATGCACGCGCAGATCACTGCGAAACCACATCAGCTGGTACATAGTTCGGCTCAATCCGTCAGAACAGGTGGCGAAGGCGAATCTCTTCCGGGTAAGGATAGAGGTAAGCCTGATCGGTGATATAGGAGTGCGGATGACGCGAAAAGTGCCCTTTCAGAAGATCCACGGGCTCTGCCAGGGGCACCAGACCGATGCGGTACTGCTGAATACATTCCTGCAGCTGTTGCTTGTCAGCAGCCGACAGTGGCGTTTTGAGATAGCCGGCCAGGTGCTGCAGCACATTGGCGTGGGTCTGGCGCGTGGCTATCGGACGCAAAGCGTCCATCAGCTGCGGAAAGTAGCGTTGGGCGAACTCGGCCGGCGGCTCCGGGTAACGGGCCAGCATCCGCCCCAGCGCGCGGTACTGCTCACGATGGGTGGCCATCAGCATGTATTTGTAGCGCTGGTGGAATAATTGCAGCTGGTGCCGGCTCAGGTTCGCCGGTTCAGCTGACAACGCTCGCCACCGGGCACGGCAATACACTCGGGTGAGAAAGTTGTCCATCAGCACGGGGTCGTTCAAACTGCTGCCATACTCGACGGGCACGGCCGGAGAGCAGATCCCGGCAGGGTCAGAAGCGTACCCTTCGTCCACGAAGATAAGTCCGTCCGACTCAGCAGCGAGCGTCTGGCCGACCTCAACGGCCTGCCCGGCGGTAACGACGCGCACCACAGGCACAGGCCAGATACCCGCACATCCCGGTTCGGTACGCCCATTACTCACAGGGTAAGCCGCCCAGGGTATAGTGGGAAAAGTGAAGATTCGCCCGATTCCGCACTACAGGTTGAAGATGCGAAGGCCGTTAACAACGCGGCCGCAGTTATAATTTGCAATCGTATTTCTCCGCCAGACGGAACCGGTCAGCAGGTATCAAAACCATGAGAAACATCATAGCCTTTTTGCTCCTTTTCATTTCATGCTTTAGCCAGGCATCTGCATCAGGCTGGGAAGTATCGATCTATAAAAATGAGCGTGCGTACCTGACCCGAACCCATCAGGATGGGCTCTCACTTAACCAGGCGGTAGAGGCTGTCCCAAATGACGTTGGGCTTCGAAGTTTCCGGCTGACCCTGAACGAGGATGACCCTGTTGTTCAAAAGGAACTGCATGAGTTCCTGAACCTGAACTATCCTGATCAGCTTGAGGAGGCTTTACGTTTGGGAAGGAGCCTGCCCTACGCGAAAGCAGTAGCACTGCGACGGCCTTTGCAAGAGGCAATATTGGCCTCCAGTCTGGCTGACGCTATCCGTAACGCCCTTGCCCTGCGGTGCGAACGGATAGCGTCATCGAGCCTTGAGAAATTCACCATCTCGCAGAAT
>CAZHAY010000192.1:0-3133 GCA_964530545.1 uncultured Marinobacter sp. | reverse complement strand
TCTGGATCGTCAGTTTTCACAGCTATCGGAGCTTGGCAATGATATTGACGGGGCGATTCACGCCCAACGGGACAACATTGACCGGGTTGGTCAGCGCTCCCGCGTTCTGTCAGAAAGCGCGGATCGGCTGGTCGGCTCGGTGGCTGAAACACGGAACGTCAGCGATGCCCTGCGCCAGGAATCCGGCTCCCTTAGAGATCTTGCGGCCCGGTTTCAGGTCAGCCAGCAGTAGGTCGCCTCCGGCTCTCCAATACTGAAAAAACATCGGCGGTCGTCTTCCGCTATCATGGGCACTTCGTTTTCCAGTGGAGCCAGCCCTGTGGACGATTTCGATAACGCACCGGAACAGGACCCCCGGGAAGAACCCTTCGTAGTGGATACTGCGCTGTTAACAGAAGAGCAGCTTGAAGGACTGGTGCAGGAATACTGCACCCGCTACCACGGCCTGAACGACCATGAAAGTCCGTTGCAGGAGCAAAGCCGCGTCCGCGCAGCGGTCGACCGGGGCGAGCTGGTGGTCTGGTTCGATCCGGTAGAAAACACAGCGGGTCTCGGTCATCCGCCAACTCAATAATTCCGCTTTCCCTGAGCCTGTCGCCGGGCTCACCGGTTCAGTTAACCGGCAATCCCCTTTATCATAAGCAACCAGCAAACCGCCGCACTCATCTGGTGGCCGATAAAAAAATAACAGGATCCCGCTCATGCCCAGCTTTCGCAGTGTGCTCATCGCCAACCGTGGTGAAATTGCTATTCGTATCGCCCGCAGCCTGTCAGAGGCTGGCGTGCGCTCGGTCGGCGTTTACGCCACCGATGACGCCCAGTCGCTGCATGTGCGCCGGGTCGACCACGCGGTGGTGCTCAGCGGGCAGGGCGCTTCGGCCTACCTGGATATGGAGCAGATGGTGCGGCTGGCGCTGGCAGAAGGCTGTGATGCGATTCACCCCGGCTATGGTTTTCTCAGCGAAAACCCGGAATTCAGCCGGCGCTGCCAGGACGTTGGCCTTGTTTTTATTGGCCCTTCCGCGAGCTGCCTGTCGTTACTGGGTGACAAGGCCCGCGCCCGGGCGCTGGCACGGGAGTGTGGCGTACCTCTGGCGGAGGGCACCGAGGGCAACCTGACACTGGACGAGGCCTCGGCGTTCCTCACCACACTGAAAGCAGAACATGGCGACACCGCTGGCATAATGCTCAAAGCGGTAGCCGGCGGTGGTGGCCGCGGGATTCGCCCGGTGTTCCGGGCAGAAGAACTGGAGCCGGCATGGCAGGCCTGTCAGCGGGAGGCCACGCGGGCCTTCGGTCAGGCTGCACTGTATGCCGAACGACTGCTGGTCAACGCCCGTCATATCGAAGTCCAGGTTCTGGGAGACAGTTCCGGCGCCATATCCCACCTGTGGGACCGGGATTGCAGCCTGCAGCGCCGCCGTCAGAAACTGGTCGAATTGGCACCAGCACCCCACCTGACTCCCGATCAGCGCAGCGGAATGATCAACGCAGCCATGACCATGGCGCGAGCCGCTGGCTTACAGGGGCTGGCCACCATTGAGTTCCTGCTGGATACCGATACCGGCCAGTTTGTATTTATGGAGGCCAACCCCCGTCTTCAGGTGGAGCATACGGTTACTGAAGCCATCAGTGGCCGGGATCTGGTAGCCCTACAGGTGGCTTTGGCGGAAGGTCAGACGCTGGACCAGCTGGACCTTGCCAACGTGCCGCTCCAGCCCGGCAAGGCCAGCGCCGTCCAGGCGCGGATCAATATGGAGAGCCAGGGTCCGGATGGTCAGACCATGCCGGCAACCGGCACCCTGTCCGTTTACGAACCTCCTGGAGGTCCGGGGGTGCGTGTCGACGGCGCCGGCTATGCAGGCTTTCAGAACAGCGGTGGTTATGATTCCCTGCTCGCCAAACTGGTGGTTTACGGCCAGGGTTCCCTGAGCGAACTGATGCGCAAAAGCTACCGGGCCTTATGCGAGTTCCGGATTGAGGGTATCGATACCAACCTGATGTTCCTCCGTAATCTGGCGAAATTGCCCGAGATCGCAACCTGGCGTGTGACGACTGATCTGGTTGAGCAGCGAATGGCCCACCTTGTGGAGCCCGGCGACAACCTTCATCCCCGCTATTTCTTTGATCAGGCGCAGCCCGCGCGTGACGTTGCAGAACCCGCTGGCTCGAACAATCTCCAGGTGACTCCGCAGGATACTGCCCCCGAAGGGCAGATTGCCGTGAAGACTCCGGTACAGGGCACGGTCGTGCGCCTGTCAGTCGCGACAGGAGATTCTGTGACCCCGGGTCAGCTGCTGGCCATTGTCGAGTCCATGAAGATGGAATTCGAAGTGAAATCCGAGGTTGCAGGCCAGGTCACCGCCGTACTGGTAAAAGAAGGCGACACGATCCGGCAGCAACAGGGACTGTTCCACGTGCTGACCGACGGCAGCGACGTCCGGCTGACCCACACTGAGGAGAGCTGGGACCTGGAGCAGATCCGCGACGATCTGGCCGAGGTGCTGGAACGTCATGACCGCCTTCAGGACCACCGCCGCCCGGAGGCCGTGAATAAACGCCGGCGCACGGGACAGCGTACCGCCCGGGAAAATATCGCCGACCTGATGGATGAGGGTAGTTTCACCGAATACGGCGCGCTGGCTCTGGCCGCAAGGCGGGGCCGGGTGGCCCTTGAGGAATTGATGGAGACCAGCCCCGCTGACGGCCTGATTGCCGGCATCGGCACCATAAACCGGGACCGGGTCGGCTCCGAGGCGGCCCGCTGCATGGTGATGTCCTACGACTATACGGTCTTTGCCGGCACCCAGGGTGTCATGAACCACAAGAAAACCGACCGCATGCTGCAGCTGGCGGACCGATGGCGTCTGCCGCTGGTCCTGTTCGCCGAAGGCGGTGGTGGGCGGCCCGGCGATACGGATCATGTCGGGGTGGCGGGGCTGGACTGCCATACCTTTACCGCCATGGCGAAACTGTCCGGCAGAGTACCACTGATCGGGATCGTCTCCGGCCGGTGCTTTGCGGGTAACGCGGCACTGCTGGGTTGCTGCGATGTCATTATTGCCACCCGGGATGCCACCATCGGCATGGCTGGGCCGGCGATGATCGAAGGTGGTGGTCTCGGCCGCTATTC
>CAZHAY010000191.1:0-3175 GCA_964530545.1 uncultured Marinobacter sp. | reverse complement strand
ACGGACGCTACGGCGACGGCCGGATCGCGACGCAGCTGGTGGTGCCGGTGCAGGAATGGCTGTACGAGTTCAGCGGCCAGCAGTTCCGCCGTGTGGTAGTGTTGCGCAATGGCCGGGTGATCCGCATGGAGCAGGCTGACAAGCCCCGCTAAGCGCTGGCGGTGGGTCTAGCCAGAGACTCCGCCCAGAGACGTTACCTACATAGAGGTAGCGCAGGTACGCCATCGGCCTCAGGGTCGGGCCGGGTCGGTTACTCTATACTGGACCTGACGTCAGTCAACATGTGCTTGTGCAATGTGTCCTAGACTGGCCTGTGTTCCTGCGACAGTCCATGCACCCGTCAGATATAGAGTGTTGCCATGCCAGTATTTCCGGCCAATGCCGAATCCGTTCTTCCTCAGTTTCTGTGGGATGACAGCCTGATCCGCCGCTATGACCTGAGCGGGCCGCGGTATACGTCTTATCCGACAGCGGTCGAGTTCACCCCGGATTTCCGGGTTGACGACATGGTCATGGCCGCAGGTCGCAGTAAGGCTGCCGGTGGCCCGGTGTCGCTATATACCCATCTGCCGTTCTGCGCGCACCTTTGCTATTACTGCGCCTGCAACAAGGTCATTACCAAAAAGCGCGACAAGGCCATGCCCTATGTGGAGCGTGTACTGAAGGAAGCGGCCCTGCAGGCGAAACTGTTCGGGGCCGACCGGCCCGTTCAGCAGCTGCACTGGGGCGGCGGTACGCCCACCTTCCTGCCCAAGGATGTGATGGAACACCTGATGGCGGGCTACGGAGAGCTGTTCAATCTGCAGTCCGGTGATGAGCGGGACTACAGCGTCGAAATCGACCCCCGGGAAGTGGATCAGGATACCCTGCCGACCTTGTGGCAGCTGGGCTTTAACCGAATCAGTCTGGGCGTTCAGGACGTCAACCCCGAGGTGCAGAAAGCCGTCAACCGCATCCAGCCCCGGGAGATGACCGAGGCGGTACTGAACGAGGCCCGTCGCCTCGGCTTCCGTTCCATCAACCTGGACCTGATCTACGGTCTGCCTTATCAGACCCCCGAAAGCTTCGCGGAAACTCTGGAAACAGTGATCGAGATGTCGCCGGACCGTCTATCAGTGTTCAGCTATGCCCACCTGCCGGACAGGTTCTACCCGCAGACCCGTATCCAGGCGGACACGCTGCCGTCACCGCAGCAAAAGCTGACCATTCTGCATAACACCATCAACCGTTTGCTCGATGCGGGGTATGAATACATCGGCATGGACCATTTTGCCAAACCGGCGGACTCCCTGGCGGTGGCCCAGCAGGAAGGGCGTCTGCATCGCAATTTCCAGGGTTACACCACCCACGGGGACTGCGACCTGGTATCCATCGGTGTCTCGGCCATCGGTCAGACCGATGACGCCTATTTCCAGAATAACCATGACCTGCCGGCCTGGGAGCTGGCGGTGGATGCCGGCCAATTGGCGATTATCCGCGGCGTCCGGCTGACCCAGGATGACCGCATCCGGCGCTGGGTGATTGGCCAGCTGATCTGTCAGTTCCGGCTGGACCGGGAACAGTTCCGGTCCGTATGGGAGGAAGACTTTGACCGTTATTTCGCGGATGAACTCCGGCACCTGACGCCCATGGTCCGGGATGAACTGCTCGGTGATAATGGCCAGGTGCTTCAGGTTCAGCCCGCAGGCCGTTTACTGATCCGTGCCATCTGTCAGATCTTCGATCTGTACCGGAAGGAAGGCGCGTCCAAACGCTTTTCACGCATCATCTGATTCCATAAGCCAGGACTTCGAGGAACCGGAGGCCTGGCGCTCGCCTGCTTAAACACTTCAAGTGCGAGCGATGATGGTTGAGCACTAATGTTATGTACACTAAGCACTGGACTCTGGCGCGGTTTTCACGTATTGTTCATCCTTCCTTCATTCTGGCGCCGGGTATTCCATTGAATTCCGGATGATTGTCAGATTTTCGCGTCCGAAGTTTTGAACGCTGCACGACGCACGCTGCGCCGGCGAGTTCAGTATTCGATGTTGAGGAGTGAAAACCTAATGACCTCTAAACAACTCTGTGAGCTTCTGCCTCACCTGAGCTTCCCCTAGCCTCACTGAAGCCGGGCTAACGCCCATCCTGCGCCTGCCCGAAAGGCACCCCCCTGCGTGGGAAATTCCCAGACCCTGTTCCTGGCGGCCGCCTGTTGGAAAACCGGCCCGGGCGGGATAGCTGTGTTTCAGAAAAAGAGGTTCTCAAGTGAGCGAGAATGGCTTCACACAATTTTCAACACTGACTGTGTTGCTTCTGTTAGTCGCCTTTTATGGCGGTACCTATCTGCTGACCCTGTTGATCCGCAAGGACGAAGAAGACACGTCCGGCTTTATGGTGGCTGGCCACCGGGTGGGCTTCGGCATGGGCGCATCCAGTATGACCGCCACCTGGGTCTGGGCCGCTTCTTTTTATGCTGCCGCCACGTCCGGCTATACCTATGGGGTGTCCGGCCCGATCCATTACGGGCTCTGGGGCGCATTGATGATTCTGTTTATTTACCCGTTTGGCCGCCGTTTCCGCAAGCTGGCGCCGAATGGGCATACCCTTGGTGAATTGATTCATGCCCGTCATGGATCATCCAGCCAGCTGATTCTGGCCGGTTCCAATATTCTTGGCAGTACTATCAGCCTGATGGTGAACTTCACGGCGGCCGGTGCGCTGGTATCGGTGTTGTCCCCCCTGTCGTTCCAGACCGGTGTGATTGTGGCCGGCATCGGCGTGCTCTCCTATACCATCACCTCCGGGTTCAGGGCATCGGTGTATACCGACTTCGCGCAGCTCGTGGCCATGATGTCCATTGCCATCGTGATCATTCCCGCCGTGCTCTTTGCCGCTGGTGGACCAGAAGCGATGGTGGCCGGCCTCAGCCGCCTGACGGATGAGCAGGCCAACCTGTTCTCATCGGAGGCTTTCCTCCATCAGGGTGCGCCGTTCTTTGTGGCCGTTCTGGCTTACGCCATTGGTAACCAGACCATTTCCCAGCGGTTGTTTGCCGTGCAGGAAGAGCATATAAAGCCAACGTTTATCACCGCGACGATTGGTTATGGCGCTCTGGTTATCGGCCTCGGCATGATCGGACTGATGGCTCTCTCGCTTGGCGTAGAGCCCATTAATGGCGAGATGAACAACCTGA
>CAZHAY010000190.1:0-3215 GCA_964530545.1 uncultured Marinobacter sp. | reverse complement strand
GGGCGATTTCCAGCGGCGAATAGCCCTGCTGGTGGAAGTGCAACACCACCAGCATGCGCAGGGCACCGTCCGTCAGGGTAAAGGCCCAGTAGTTACCGGTGATCACCAGGTACTGTCGGATGGCGGCAGTCATATCAAGCGAGACTCACCTTGCGCGCCAGCTCCACAGTGCGATTGGCGTAGCCCCACTCGTTGTCGTACCAGGCGTAGATTTTCACCTGAGTGCCGTTGATCACCATGGTGGATAAGGCATCCACGATGGAGGAGCGCGGGTCGGTCTTGTAGTCGATGGACACCAGCGGGCGCTCTTCGTAGCCCAGAATGTCTTTCAGCTCGCCTTCGGCCGCCTCTTTCAGCAACCAGTTTACGGTGTCTCGGTCGGTGGGCGTTTCCACTTCAAATACGCAGTCAGTCAGCGAAGCGTTGGTCAACGGTACCCGCACGGCGTGGCCATCAAGCCGCCCCTTCAACTCCGGGAAGATCTCGATAATCGCCGTGGCAGAGCCGGTACTCGTGGGAATCAGCGAGCTGCCACAGGCCCGCGCCCGGCGCAGGTCCTTATGGGGTGCGTCAAGGATGGTCTGGGTATTGGTCAGGCTGTGGATGGTGGTCATGGAGCCGTGTTTGATGCCCAGCTTCTCATGAATCACTTTCACCACCGGGGCCAGGCAGTTGGTGGTGCAGGAGGCGGCGGTAACAATGCGGTCATTGGCCGGATCGAAGGTGTGCTCGTTCACGCCCATTACAATGTTTTTGGCGCCGGTTTCTTTGACCGGAGCCGTTACCACGACGCGCTTAACGCCCTGATCCAGATAGCCTTGCAGCACCTCCACCGTTTTCATTTTTCCGCTGGCTTCAATCACCAGATCGCAGCCCGACCAGTCCGTGTCGGCAATGGCTTTGTTGCGAGTCACCCGGATGCGCTGGCCCTCGATCACCATGTGGTCGCCGTCTGCGCTGGCTTCGTGGTTCCAGGCGCCATGCACGCTGTCGAAGTTCAGCAGGTGCGCCAGGGTGGCGGCATCTCCGCCCGGATCATTGATGGCGACAAACTCCAGCTCCGGCCAGCCCCAGGCTGCTCGCAGCGCCAGGCGGCCCATGCGTCCGAATCCGTTAATGCCTACTTTGATTTTGTTCATGACCGACCCCCTTAATCAGTATTGATAATGCTGAAGAACCGGAACTCAGAGAAACCGGACAACCGGCCGGTCTTCCATGATTTTCAGGCGTTTTAGCTCTGCGTCTACCAGCCCTGTGTTGCCGTTTGATACCTCATCCAGTACCCGCATCAACCATTGGGGCAACCGGGGATGGAGGTAATAATAGACCCACTGACCCTGACGATCGGTTTTCAGCAAACCGGCCTCTTTCAGAGTGGCCAGATGGCGGCTGACCTTCGGTTGTGACGATTCCAATGCCGTGGTCAGCTCATACACACACAGTTTTTTCTGATCGCGGATCAGCATCAGAATCGCCAGCCGAATCTCGTCCCCGAGCGCCCGGAACACGCTGACCGGGTTGTAGTCGAGCGGCTTCTTGCCCGTCTCCTTCTGGTGCACCAGGGTAAACAGGCCAATCCGCTCCTTCAGCTCTTTGAGGGTAAGCGCGAAGGTGGCGTGACGGTTCGACGGTACGGGGTCGCGAAAATCCCAGGCAATCTGCTGGGCGGGTTCACAGACTCGGCCGCATTCGTCAGCCGCTTTTTCACACAGGGTGATAACGTAATCCCAATCTTCACTCTGCAAATCAGCCAGCTGCTTGCTTCGCAGCCCCTCCACAGAAATCCCGGAATCCGTCAACACTTGCAATGCCAGCGGGTGCGGCTTTGTCGGCCCGGTGCCGGCACTTGCGACTTCGAACCGATCACCGGCCATGTGCCGGAGCAGAGCCTCCGCCATCAGCGAACGGGCGCTGTTGGCGGTACAAACGAATAAAATTCGGCGCCTCATATTCGATCACCTATATATACTGATTTCGATATATATCGATTTTCGGATACTAAGGCAGGGGGGAAGCGAAAGTAAATCCTTTTCTGGGCAAAAAAGGATCTGGGTACCGATTTAAGCTTCAGAAACGCCTGTTCAGAGCGCAGGTTTTCCGAGCTGCCTGTTATTAGAGTCACATGAATACGCTAAACTGCGTGTCAGATTCACCATTTACCGGAGTATGCCTATGCTGAGGTTTTTCAGGATTGTCGATGGTCTTATCCGGGAGATGGATAACCGGGACGACGATGTCGAGTCCCGGTTACAGCAAGCAGACTGGATCGACGCCTGTGAACCTGACGACGATGAACGGCTGATTCTGCAGCGGCTGCTGAAAACCGACATTCCCGAGTTCGACGAAGTCGAAGAAATCGAGGCTTCCGCCCGGTACTTTGTCGATCAGGCCGGGGTGCATGTGCACTCCATGTTCCTCAACCTGACCGAGGGGCGCCACAGTACGGTGTCGGTCGCGTTTATCCTGCAGAAACACCGGCTGATCACCATCCGTGAAACCGAACTGGCCGACTTCCGACTGCTACGCATGCGCGCCCGCCGCGGCCAGGTCGAAGCCCGGGACTCGGCTGAAGTGATGGTGACGCTGCTGGAACAGAAGGTGGAGAATCAGGCCGACGGGCTGGAAGACCTGCACCGGCAGCTGGAAGGCGTCAGCTATCTGGTGCTGGAAGACGAGGACGCGGAACTGGATGAAGCCATCAACCGCCTGGCCCGGCTGGAAGACAGCAACGGTAAAACCCGGCTTTGCCTGATGGATACCCAGCGCAATATCTCCTTTCTGCTCCGCCACCTGCACAACCAGGGCGAAATCCGCGAGACACTGCGGGAGATCAACCGTGACATTGAGACGCTGATGTCCCACACCACCTTTCTGTTCGACAAGATCAACTTCCTGATGGATTCCACCCAGGGCTTTATCAACATCGAACAGAACCAGATTATCAAGATTTTCTCGATTGCGGCGGTGGTGTTCCTGCCGCCGACCCTGGTGGCCAGCATCTATGGCATGAACTTCACCCATATGCCCGAACTGGAGTGGCTGCTGGGTTATCCGGGGGCGCTGGGGCTGATGGTGGCGGCCGGGATTGCGCCTTACTGGTACTTCAAGCGCAAAGGCTGGCTCTAATCAGTATCGGGGAGCGGGTGTGCGGGGGGGGGGTGGCGGGACACCCCCCGCCCGGCCGGCCCCGGGGGGCGGGCGCGCCGCCCGCACCA
>CAZHAY010000189.1:0-3245 GCA_964530545.1 uncultured Marinobacter sp. | reverse complement strand
CAGGGCGACGCGGGTGGGCTGGAATCTTTCGAGTACGTCCACCAGCCGTTCTACTTCCCGTTGCCGGGGTTCTTCCAGGATGTCTGGGACAAGTAGTTCTATTGCGTCTCCGGCGCTGCCTGCGAAGTGAAATACTCCGATCAGCAGAACCTCTGCAGGGCGCTCATTGTTCATGAAGTAAAGGATACAGGAAGTTGATATGGACCTGGCTGCCGTAGTTTTTTTGGATGTCCGCTGTCGCAGATGACGAGGGTTGAGAGCGGTGGACCCCGACGGTTGGAAGCTGAGATTGTGCTGGCGCTGCAGCCAGTAGCGTTGGTACGCTGCAAACAGATGCTGAGTAGGCGGGCAAAGCACTTTTTCGGACACCCAGCGTGATGCAGCAGCAGGCGCGTGCGGGCCGGTCCGTTCAGGATGCTGCTGCCAGGTAGAGGCTTTCGCTTCCTTCAATCTCCTGTTTCACTCGTTTAAGGTGCTGTCGCTTCATTAGCTTCAGGCGCAGTCGGCGCAAGAGCGAGGTGTTCGCCATCCGGTTTTCGTAGTGGCGTTCAATTCGGGTCGTGCGCTGCTGGAGTTGTTCAGCCAGGTTTTCAGCGTTGGCTGCCTGGTAGCGTCGTTGTCCGTCCTCCACGATTTTGCTCATGGCTGAGTATAGGAGACGTTTTGCAGGCACTGTTCTTACTGCAGGGGCTGTCGAAGGTTCTTACCGAGCGGGTGTTAGGGTGCTTTATGCCGATGGCGGTATTGCGGGTGCTGTTGCTTTCCGTCGGGCTTTGGTCTTCGAGTGCCTTGGCTGAGGACGACGTGGACCTGGTTGCGTATGACCCGGTGTTGCAGGCTGCAGAAGATTGGCTCCGTGAACCGTCAGGTTGCAGGTAGTGAAGCGCTGGTTACACGCGGCGGTGTCAGTCACATTCCGTAAAATTTGTCCCTGACGTGTTTGGGAATCCGTAGGGTCGTATTGGGCGGCCAAGGGATAGCGGTGCTGATTTATGCCGCTCGGGGTGGCGTCCGGTAGTGCTGGTCGGGGGATGCCGTTACGAGGGGCTTGATGGCGTCGATGATGAGGGAGGCGAACTCAATGGTGTCGTTCTGGTTGCGGTGGTCGGTGGCAAGGGAGCGGTAGATGGGGCCGTCGCTGGCGGACCAAGGGAAGGCGTGGAAGATTCCTTGGTCGTTGCAGTATTCGAGTGGTTGGACTTGGAAGTCAGCGTCTTCGAACACGTTGGTCAGCAGTGTGTGCGTGTAGAGAATCTTGTGATCGAAGGCGGGAGAGTGAGGGTCACCGTTTCCGCCGACCTGCACGATCTCCTGGTATTCGGTGTTCCGGAAGTTGCCGTCAGGTACGGCGCATCGCACGTATCCTCCGGGCTTCAGGTATTGGTAGCAGAGTTTCGCGGCTTCACGTCCTTCTGCTTCGGTGAGGTGTTCCCAGACGTGCTCGCAAAGGAAGGCGTCGACGCTCTCGTTTGCGAGTGAGCGCTGCCAGGTTGTGGGGTCGAGGAGGTCCAGGGCTTCTTTTTGTGTGGCGATCCATCCGTCGTAGGCCTGTTCTCCTGCGCCGATGATGATTTTCAGTGCTTGGTGCGGTGCAGCGGGTTGGATTGACATGGGGAGATAGTAGCCTTTGGCGGGTTTTGCCTGTGATGTAAGGTTGTCCCAAGTATGAAATGGAAAATTCGTCAATTAGATCCTACGGATGCGAGTGACGAGACTCTGCGTGCCATTCATGATTTTTTATCAGTGATGCGGTTGGAACGTGATCCGGAGGATCGGCGTTCCTTGCAGTCGACTATTGCTCATTTCAGGAATTTCTCGTTGCTGTCTGATGAAAAAGCTGTTCTGATCTATGCCTGGCTTGGGGATGTGGTGATCGGCGAGGCATTCATTGTGGTCGGCTTGGATGCTGAGAACAGTCATGTTCTCTGGGGTGATGTGCAGGTGCTGGCCACTTACCGGCGGCTGGGCCTGGGCAGTGAGTTGTTCGGAAAGGTCATCGAAGTGGCTGAAGCCGCGGGTCGCCGTTTGATTACGGGGACGACGGATAGTGCGATCCCTGCAGGTGCTGCATTTGCCGAGCGCTTTGGTGCGTCAGTTGGTCTGGTTGAGGTAACGAGCGAGCTCTTTGTTGCTGACGTGAAGCGGGGGCTCTTGAATGCCTGGATTCAGGCTGCTCCACGAGACGAGTTTCAGTTACTGATTTGGCGGGGACCGTGTCCTGAAGAGTTTGTTGAGGCGTTTGCAGCGTTGCAGGAGCTGATGAACTTCGCGCCTTCTGGTGATTTGGAACTTGAGTATGAGCGGGTTACGGCTGAGGACATCAGGGAGTCGGAGGCGTATGAGGCTGCTCGTGGTGTAGAGCGCTGGACGTTGGTGGCTCAGCAGCTGAGTAGCGGTGACCTGGCCGGCTTTACTGAGGTGGATTGGTATCCGGATAATGCGGAGTTATTGGTTCAGGGCGACACGGTTGTTGATTCACGGTTTGCCGGTCAGGGCTTGGGGAAGTGGTTGAAGGCTAGCATGCTTGTGCTGGTGCAGCGGGATAGGCCAGGTGTGCTGCGGGTACGGACTGAGGCAGCTGAGTCGAATGAGGCGATGCTGCATATCAATGCTGCTCTGGGTTTTCGGCATATCCGGAGACGGACTGAGTGGCAGGTTTTGACCTCTCAGGTGAAGTGATGGCGTGCTCCGGCTGAGTCTTGAACCGCGTGCAAGAGCGTCAAGTGGTTGATCCGACGTAAATGGTTTCGCCTGTGTTCAGGTCTGAATTGGCGGCTGCGTTGACGATGGCGGTGGCGAAGTCCTGGACGGTGGGTAGCTCGCCTGCCTGTTCGCGGCGTTGTTCGATGAGGCCTGGGCGGGCTCGCTGCAGTAGCTTTGGTGTGATGGTTCCTTCGATGAGGTCGCCGCTGACGATGATGAGGCTGATGCCTTTTTCGGTGAGTTCGGGTATGCGGTTGCGCAGGGCAGTTTCACCGGCTCGCTTGCTGGTGGCTACGGGCTCGTATTCGGGCAGGACTGGTTGCTCCCCATGGAAGTGGGCGAGGTGGCTGGTGACGAAAACGATGCGTGAGCCGGGTGGCATGAGGGGCAGGGCCAGGTCGACGGCCTGTAGTTGGGCGTCGTGGTTGAGTTGCATGGCGTAGTTGTCGGTTTTGCCGGTTTCCAGACCGCCGGAGGCGTTGAGGATGAGTAAATCCAGTCGTGCGAACTTGTCCTTGGTTTCCTGCATGGTGCGGGTCATC
>CAZHAY010000188.1:0-3251 GCA_964530545.1 uncultured Marinobacter sp. | reverse complement strand
CCCGGATGATGAACATGGGCGTGCCCGCATTCAACATCGCCACGTCCGTCAGCCTGATCATTGCGCAGCGCCTGGGCCGGCGCCTGTGCAATGGCTGTAAGCAGCCGCTGGATGCGCCAAAAGAAGCGCTTTTGAAGGAGGGGTTCACAGAAGAACAAATTGAAACTGGCTTTACATTGTACACACCCAAGGGCTGTGATAAATGCAATGGGGGGTATAAGGGCCGTGTGGGCATCTATGAGGTTGTGAAGGTTACCGACAAGCTGGCGAGCATGATCATGGAAGAGGCCAGCTCCATACAGATTGCCCAACAGGCCCAGCAAGAGGGCTTCCGTACGCTGCGTCAGTCCGCTCTTCGTAAAGTGATCGAGGGCGTGACCAGCCTTGAGGAAGCCAACCGCGTGACGAAGGATTAAGCATGGCACAGGCACAGAAGGTTCAAAAACTTCAGGCGTATGTCTGGGAAGGTAAAGACCGTAAGGGTAACAAGACCAAGGGCGAAATTTCCGGCACCAACCTGGCGCTGGTCAAGGCCCAGCTGCGCAAGCAGGGGGTAATGCCCAGCAAGGTCAAGCGTAAGCCCAAGCCCCTGTTTGGCGGCAGCAAAAAGGTTACACCTTTCGATATCGCCATGTTCACCCGCCAGTTGGCGACGATGATGAAAGCCGGCGTTCCGCTGGTGCAAAGCTTTGATATTGTTGCGGATGGCCTCGATAACAAGGGGCTTCAGGAACTGGTGTTGGCCATTCGTAATGATGTGGCCTCGGGTACCAGTTTTGCCGGTGCTTTGCGCCGTCATCCCAAGCACTTTAATGATCTGTACTGCAACCTGGTGGACTCCGGTGAAAAGGCCGGTGCCCTGGAGCAGATGCTGGACCGGATCGCGAAATATCTTGAGAAAACCGAGCTGCTCAAGAAGAAGGTCAAGAAGGCAATGACCTATCCGATTGCGGTTGTTGTGGTCGCAATCATTGTGACGGCCATTCTGTTGGTCAAGGTGGTACCGCAGTTTCAAAGCCTCTTCCAGGGTTTCGGGGCGGACCTGCCGGTATTTACCCAGATGGTGGTCAACCTCTCGGAGTGGATGCAGAAATGGTGGTTCGTGGTTCTGCTCGGCATTATCGGGTTTATTTATGTGTTCGGGCAGGCGAAGCGCCGCTCTCAGAAGTTTTCTGATTTTATTGATAAATATATTCTCAAACTGCCGGTGGTTGGTGAGATTATCGACAAGTCGGCGGTCGCCAAGTTTGGTCGTGTACTTTCAACGACCTTTGCTTCCGGTGTGCCGCTGGTTGATGCCCTGGATTCCGTCGCGGGGGCCACGGGTAACGCGGTGTATCGTGATGCTGTCTTCAAGATCAAGGATGAGGTATCCGCCGGTGTGCAGTTACAGGCTGCGATGCGCCAGACCGCCGTGTTTCCGGTTATGGCGGTGCAGTTAACCGCCATCGGTGAGGAGTCCGGTAACCTGGACGAAATGCTGGAGAAGGTAGCGGACCACTACGAGGGCGTGGTGGACGATATGGTCGATAACCTGACGGCGCTGATGGAGCCGATGATCATGTCGGTGCTTGGCATTCTGGTGGGTGGTCTGATCGTGGCGATGTACCTGCCAATCTTCCAGATGGGTCAGGTGGTTGGTTGAGGTTTTCTGTGGCTGTTCTCGACGCTCTACTGACTACTCCCTGGTTGCTCTACCTGACCGTACTCTTCGTTTCACTGTGTATTGGCAGCTTCCTGAATGTGGTCATTCTGCGGCTGCCGAAGATGATGCACCAGGACTGGCGCAGCCAGTGTGAGGAGTTCCTGGCGGTTCCCGAGAAGGAGCGCAGCCAGGAAGAGCGCATCAGCCTGTCCCGTCCGGCTTCCACCTGCCCTTCCTGTGGCCACAAGATCCGGCCGTGGGAGAATATTCCGGTGCTGAGCTATCTGTTCCTGCGGGGACGCTGCAGCGGCTGTCGCACCGGGATTTCCATTCGTTATCCGTTGATCGAGGCGGTGACAGCCGTCTTCTCAGTGCTCACTGTCTGGCTGCTGGGTCCGTCGGTAGGAACACTCTGGGCGCTGGTGTTTGTCTGGGCGCTGGTGGCGCTGACGATGATCGATTTCGATACCCAGCTGCTGCCGGACAATATCACCCTGCCGTTGATGTGGCTGGGGCTGATCGTTAACTACTTCGGGTATCTGACGGACTTCCAGAGCGCTTTCTGGGGCGCTGTCGCCGGTTATCTGTCCCTGTGGTCGGTCTACTGGCTGTTCAAGCTGGTTACCGGCAAGGAAGGGATGGGCCACGGGGATTTCAAACTGCTTGCGGCCATCGGCGCCTGGCTGGGGTGGCAGTTACTGCCGGCGGTGATATTACTGTCCTCGTTGGTGGGAGCTATTGTGGGAATCAGCCTGATGGTGATTCGCCGTCAGGGGCGGGATGTGCCCATTCCCTTCGGGCCGTATCTGGCCGCCGCCGGATTGCTGGCGCTGTGGTTTGGGGATGAGATTCTTGCCGGGTGGTATGCCTGGCTGGGCGTTGCCTGACAGGAACTCTGAGCGCAACGGTTCTACATGGGCGTTGCGCCGTTGCCCACTCCGCACATCTTACCGACTGCCCGCATACCCCTTCTTCTTGTCCACCAGATTAAACAACTCCTCTCCCCGGTGCCACCGGTCAAAATTCTCCAGAAACTGATCCGTGAGTGCCCGGCGCCAGCCGATAAAGTCGCCGGACATATGGGGTGTGAGGATCACATTGTCCATGGTCCATAACGGGTGATCCTCCGGCAGCGGCTCCTGTTCAAACACATCCAGTGCGGCACCGGCGATCTCTCCGCGGTTCAGGGCGTCCATCAGGTCCTGGGTTTTAACGATCGGGCCGCGGCCGATGTTGATCAGGCGGGCCTCGTTTTTCATTGCAGCAAAGGCCGTGCGGTCAAAAAGGCCTTCCGTCTGCGGGGTCAGCGGTGCGGCGATGACCACAAAATCCGCCATTTCCAGCTGGTCGTACAACTGGTCGTTGCTGTGTATCGCCACGAAATCATCATCCCCCGACCGGGCATGGCGGGCAATGCCGTGGGGGTTCATACCGATGGCCCGGGCCAGCCGGGCGATCTGCCGACCGATGGAGCCCGCACCGACGATGAGCACCTCGCGCCCTTCTGCGCGCCCGGTATCCCGGTGTTGCCATTGCCGCCGGGCCTGTAGTTGCAGTGAATTGGGAACGTCCTTGATGAACATCAGCATGGCACAGAGCACGTACT
>CAZHAY010000187.1:0-3270 GCA_964530545.1 uncultured Marinobacter sp. | reverse complement strand
CCTCGGCTGCCAAGACCATTGACCGGGTGGTGGACGTGTTTCCGGCGGAAGAAAAGTCCATGGTGCGTTCCATGCTCTCCGAATCGCTGCAGGCGGTCGTTTCCCAGACGCTGATGAAAAAAATGGGCGGTGGCCGGATAGCAGCCCACGAAATCATGATCGGTACCGCAGCAATTCGTAACCTGATACGCGAAGATAAGGTAGCCCAGATGTATTCCGCCATTCAGACAGGTGGCTCGCTGGGTATGCAGACCCTGGATCAGTGCCTGCAGAGACTCTTGCAGAAAGGCTTGATCAACCGCGAAGCGGCTCGGGCCAAGGCAAAGATTCCTGACAATTTCTGATCCGGGCTATTTGGTGCTGCGCCTTTCGGGTGCGGTCACGCTGACTGAATGCTGGAAGTACTATGGAATTTGAAAAGCTGCTGCGACTGATGGTGGAAAAAGGCGGTTCCGACCTGTTTATTACCGCAGGGGTTCCGCCAAGCATGAAAGTGAACGGTAAGGTGCTGCCGGTCACCAAAAGTGCCCTGACACCAGAGCAGACCCGGGAACTGGTGTACGGCTCCATGAACTCCCGCCAACAGGCCGAGTTCGACGAAACCCATGAGTGTAACTTTGCCATCAGCGCCCGGGGTATCGGCCGTTTCCGGGTCAGTGCGTTCTTCCAGCGCAACCTGTGCGGTATGGTTTTGCGGCGGATTGAGGTCAAGATTCCACAGGTGGATGAGTTGGGCCTGCCGGACACGGTCAAGGACCTGGCCATGACTAAGCGGGGGCTGATTATCTTTGTGGGTGCCACCGGTACCGGTAAATCCACCTCGCTGGCGGCTATGATCGGGCACCGCAACCGTAACAGCCGCGGCCACATCATTTCCATTGAAGATCCTATTGAGTTTGTCCACCAGCACCAGGGTTGTATCGTCACCCAGCGGGAAGTGGGCATTGATACCGAAAGTTTCGAGGTCGCGCTGAAGAACACCCTGCGGCAGGCACCGGATGTGATCCTGATCGGTGAGATCCGGACCCGGGAAACCATGCAGTACGCGGTTCAGTTCGCCGAAACCGGGCACCTGTGCCTGGCAACACTGCATGCAAACAACGCGAACCAGGCGCTGGACCGCATCATTCAGTTCTTCAATCCGGACCAGCACAACCAGACCTGGATGGACCTGTCCCTGAACCTCAAGGCCATCGTCGCCCAGCAGCTGATCCCGACCCCCGACGGCAAGGGCCGCCGCGCGGTTATCGAAGTGCTGATCAATACGCCACTGGTGGCGGACATGATCCGTAAGGGCGAGGTCCACAAGCTCAAGGAACTGATGAGCAAGTCAACGGAGTCCGGCATGCAGACCTTCGACCAGGCGCTCTACAGCCTGTATTCCGAAGGGGCCATCACCTATGAGGATGCCCTGGCCCACGCCGACTCAGCCAACGACCTGCGTCTGATGATCAAGCTGGGCACAGACGCGAAGGGTGCGGACCAGTTATCAAGCTCCGTCGACAAGCTGTCGATTCAGAGCGACTGACCAAGGGCCGGGTTGGTAACGGGACCAGGCAGAGGCCGTCAGTGGGCCTCGTCCCAGTTGTTACCAATCCCGGCTTCCACCAGTAACGGCACCTTCAGCTCAGCGGCCGCGGACATGCGTTGTTCCAGGCCCTGGCAGACTGCTGTCAGCGCTGACTCCTTCACTTCCAGAATCAGTTCGTCGTGGACCTGCATCACCATGCGGGCCTCGTCTCCATGCTCCGCCACCAGCCAGTTTTCCACCGTCACCATCGCCCGTTTTATGATATCGGCGGCCGTGCCCTGCATGGGTGCGTTAATGGCAGTGCGTTCGGCGGCCTGCTGTAACTGCTTGTTGCGGGCGTTGATTTCCGGCAGGTAAAGCCGGCGTCCGGCCAGGGTTTCCACAAAGCCGTCGTCGTGGGCCTGTCTGCGGATGCGGTCCATATACGCCAGTACGCCGGGATAGCGCTGGAAATAACGGTCGATGTAATCCTGAGCGGTTTTCCGGTCCACCTCCAGTTGCCGGGCCAGGCCGAAGGCCGACATGCCATAGATCAGCCCGAAGTTGATGGCCTTGGCGCTGCGGCGCTGATCCGGGGTCACTGACTCAACCGGTACCCCGAAGACTTCCCCTGCAGTGGCCCGGTGAATGTCCTCACCCCGCTCAAAGGCAGTGAGCAGTCCTTCGTCTTCAGAGAGGTGGGCCATGATCCGCAGTTCGATCTGTGAATAGTCCGCCGCCACCACTTTATAGCCCTCCGGTGCGACAAAGGCCTGGCGAATCCGCCGGCCCTGTTCAGTACGCACCGGGATATTCTGCAGGTTGGGCTCCGACGACGACAGCCGTCCGGTCGCCGTCACCGCCTGATGATAGGACGTATGAATGCGCCCGGTGCGGGGGCTGATCAGCTTCGGCAGGGTATCGGTATAGGTGGACTTGAGTTTGCTAAGACTGCGGTGCTCCAGAATCAGCCGGGGTAGCCGGTGCTCATGGGCCAGCTCCTGTAATACCGGTTCTGCGGTTGAGGGTGCGCCTTTAGGTGTCTTCTTGATAACCGGCAGACCCATTTTGTCGTAGAAAATGGCCTGCAGTTGCTTGGTGGAACCGAGATTGAAGGTTTCGCCCGCTTCCTCATGGGCGGCCTGTTCCAGTTCTGCCATCCGCTCCGCCAGTTCCTGGCTGTGCTGGCGCAGGGTAGAGGCGTTCACCAGTGCGCCGCGTTGCTCCATACGGGACAGCACGGGTACCAGCGGCATATCAATGTCACGGTAAACAGAGTCCAGTGTGCCAACGTCGCCAAGCTGGGGCCGGAGGGCCTGATGCAGACGCAGGGTGATGTCTGCGTCTTCTGCGGCGTATTCCGCCGCCTGCTCCAGATCAATCTGGTTAAACGTCAGTTGCTTGGCACCTTTACCGGCAATGTCCACAAAACTGACAGTTTTCTCACCCAGATATTTTAACGCCAGGCTGTCCATATCGTGACGGGTGGCGGTGGAGTTCAGCACGTAAGACTCAAGCATGGTGTCTTCGGCGATGCCTTCCAGGTGGACGCCATGATTGGCGAGTACGTTCTTGTCGTACTTCAGGTTCTGGCCCAGCTTTTTATGCCGGGGGTTTTCCAGCAGCGGCTTGAGCTTCGCAAGGGTCTGCTCCCGGTCAAGTTGTTCGGGTGTGCCCATATAGTCGTGGGCCAGTGGCACGTAGGCGGCTTCGCCAGGCTCAATGGCGAACGAGAGCCCGACAATTTCTGCTTCGCTGTA
>CAZHAY010000186.1:0-3306 GCA_964530545.1 uncultured Marinobacter sp. | reverse complement strand
GTCATTGAATCCTGTCGAGGCCTCGCATATAGGGGCGCAATACTTCCGGTACCTCGATGGAGCCGTCGGCCTGCTGGTAATTTTCCATCACAGCGATCAGGGTACGGCCGACTGCCAGCCCTGAGCCATTCAGGGTATGCAGGGGCTCCGGCTTGCCGGTTTCCGGGTTACGCCAGCGTGCTTGCATACGTCGTGCCTGAAAATCCCGGGTATTGGAGCAGGACGAGATTTCCCGGTATTTCTGCTGGCCCGGCAGCCAGACTTCCAGATCGTACGTGCGGGCGGCCGAGAAGCCGATGTCGCCGCCGCACAGCTCCATGACCCGATACGGCAGGTCCAGTAACTGCAGGATTTTTTCTGCATGCCCGGTCAGTGTGTCCAGCGCTGCATCGGAGTCCTGTGGCCGTACGATATGCACCAGCTCAACCTTGTCGAACTGATGCTGACGGATCATACCCCGAGTATCCCGGCCGTAGGAGCCGGCCTCGCTGCGAAAGCACGGCGTATGGGCCACATACCTCAGTGGCAGGCCGCTGTCCTCGACGATGCTGTCGGCCACCAGGTTGGTCACCGGGACCTCTGCGGTGGGGATCAGGTACAGGGCATCCTCACCCGCCATCCGGAATAGGTCGGCTTCGAACTTGGGCAGTTGGCCGGTGCCGTAAAGCGTATCGGCGTTGACGAGATAAGGTACATAGACTTCTTCGTATCCATGCTCAAGGGTATGCTGATCGAGCATAAACTGGGCCAGCGCCCGATGCAGGCGGGCTATGCCTCCTTTCATCGCCACAAAGCGGCTATGGGCCAGTTGGGTGCCCGCTTCGAAATCCAGGCCGTTGAGAGCCTCTCCCAGGCTGACATGGTCCTTCACTTCGAAATCAAACGTCCGTGGCTCACCCCAGCGACGGATTTCAACATTATCCTCGTCGCTCTCGCCCGCCGGAACGCTCTCGTCGGGGACGTTGGGAATGCCGGAAAAAAACTCTTCCAGGGTTTTCTGTAACTCCCGAAGCTCGTCTTCGGCCTCGCCCCGCTGACGCTTGAGGTCGTCCACTTCTTTCAGCAGCGGCTGGATATCTTCCCCCGCGGCCTTGGCCTTACCGATGGATTTGGAACGCCGGTTCTGCTCGCTCTGCAGGGTTTCGGTCCGTACCTGAAGCGCGCGGCGCTTTTCTTCCAGCGCATTGAAGGTCTCAAGATCGAAAGTAAAGTGCTTGATAGCCAGACGGCGGGCGATCTCGTCGGTTTCCGCGCGGACGCGTTTCGGGTCGAGCATGGCAATCCCTGTGGTTGACTGGGTAAGGATGGATCGAATAGCGGGGCATTATAACCATTCCCCATGGGTGGCGTTAAGGCGCGGTGGGCAATTCAGCGCCTCAGAGGCACACTGGTCTCTGGTTGATGGCGGCTGATCAGCGTGAGGTTGGGTAACGCTGACGATTGCTCGCCCGATTCATGGCATCCAGCCGCTCCCGTTTTTCCGCCAGCCGGATCTCCAGACCCCGGGGTACAGGTTGGTAATATCGTCGCTGATGGATTTCTTCCGGAAAGTAGGACTCCCCTGCGGCAAAGGCATCCGGTTCATCGTGGGCGTAGCGGTATTCTTCGCCATACCCCAGTTCCTTCATCAGTGCCGTTGGTGCGTTGCGGATATGCACCGGCACCGCGTAATCCGGATCTTTGCGGATGTCTGCCATGCACCGGTTGAAGGCGCTGTAGACAGCATCGCTTTTGGGCGCCAGGGCCAGAAACGTGACTGCCTGCGCCAGGGCCAGTTCTCCTTCCGCTGGTCCCAGTCGCTCCAGCACGTCCCAGGCGTCCATGCTCAGCCTTAAAGCCCGCGGATCAGCATTGCCGATGTCTTCCGACGCGATGCGCACCAGACGCCGGGCAATATAGAGAGGATCCGCGCCGCCATCCAGCATCCGGCACATCCAGTACAGGGAGGCGTCGGGGTCTGAACCCCGCACGGCCTTGTGCAGCGCAGAGATCTGGTCATAGAACACATCCCCGCCCTTGTCGAAGCGCCTGAGGCTGCTCTGCAGCACCTGTTCCAGCACCGATTCGGTAATCTCCGGCACATCATCGGCCCCGGGCTCCGCAAGATCCGAGGCAACTTCCAGAATGTTCAGGGACCGCCGGGCATCACCATTACCGGCGGCCGCCATCAGGGACAGCACCCGGTCACTCACCCTCACCTGGCCGGCCAGGCCTGCATCTGAACTCAGCGCCCGCCTGAGCAGACCGATCAGTTCGTCGTCCTCCAGGTTCCGCAGCACGTAGACCCGGGTGCGCGAAAGCAACGCACTGTTGAGCTCGAAGGAAGGATTCTCGGTGGTGGCACCGACAAAGATAAAGGTGCCGTCTTCGATATGGGGCAGGAAGGCGTCCTGCTGGCTTTTATTAAAACGATGAACTTCATCCACAAAAAGCAGCGTGTCCCGCCCTTCCGCCTGTTTGCGGCTACGGGCCCGTTCCACTGCTGCGCGGATGTCCTTGACACCTGCCAGCACCGCCGACAGCGTTTCGTAACCGAGGTCGCCCACGCTCGCCAGCAGATGGGCGAAGGTGGTTTTGCCCACCCCCGGCGGTCCCCACAGGATCATGGAATGCAGCTGGCCCTGCTCGACGGCCCGGCGCAGCGGTTTACCCGGCCCGACCAGGTGGGTCTGTCCCACGTATTCATCAAGATTCCGCGGGCGCACACGGGCCGCCAGGGGCTCAAAGCCCCGTTGCTCTCCGAACAGGCTGTCCTGCATTGCTATAGGCCCTGAATCACATCCACAGAGTCGGGGTAATCCAGCTCAAAGGTAGCCATTGGCACCGGTTCGTTAATGCGGATGTTGCCGAATTCGAGTTCGGTAAGCTGGGCCAGGGAGTCTTCCAGCCGCATGGCCTGCAGCTCATCATTATGGAAGACCAGCGTCAGGGCGATAAACAGGGAGTCCTCATTGCGCGGCACCAGGGTGTATTCCCGGGTGCTGTCACCGTAACGGGCTTCGGTGATCTCGTAGTTCTCCGATAGGCCATCGGTTTCGCCGCTCAGCAACAGGGCCGGGGTGCTGCTCATCTGGTCATCCAGCGTCTGCACCGTAACCTGTTCCAGATCCGGGTCGTACAGCTCAACGGTCTTGCCATCGCTGACGAGGATCTGATTGGCCGGCGGATCGGTTTTCCAGTAAAACAGCCCCGGACGTCTGGCTTTCAGATCGCCGCTGGATTCCTGCATCACGCGGCCCTGCTCATCCGATACCACCTGAGTGAAGGCGGCCTGAAAGGTGGAATAGCTGCTCAGTGCCTGCGCCA
>CAZHAY010000185.1:0-3379 GCA_964530545.1 uncultured Marinobacter sp. | reverse complement strand
TCGTGGCCGTCGCTGAAACTGAGTTTTATGGCGTAGTTGCCGACCATTTCCGCATCGGTCACGACCACATCTTTCTTCCCGGTCTGTAGCGTGCCTTCGCCGGGGCCGTGGCCGCGTACTTCGGCGGACGGCGACCAGACCCGTAACAGTTCGAAGGGCAGCTCGAACGAGGTGCCGTCGCCGTAGTCCAGCTGTAATAGCCGGCTTTGCTTGCGGATGCGGATATCAGAGGGGCGTTGGTTCATGGCAGATTCCTTCCGTCCCGGGCGCCCGTCTTACGGAGGCACCCGGAACCCGGTTCAGTGCGATTACAGGATATAGCGGCTGAGATCCTCGTCCTCGGACAGGTCGCCCAGTTTCTCATCGACGTACTCGGCGGTTATCTCGAAGCCGTCGGTTACCTGGTCGCCAGCGTCGTAGGACAGGGTTTCCAGCAGACGTTCCATCACAGTGTGCAACCGGCGGGCGCCAATGTTCTCGGTGCTTTCGTTGACCTTCCACGCCACCTCGGCAATCCGGCGGATGGCCTCTTCGCTGAAGGACAACTTCACGCCTTCGGTGCCCATCAGCGCTTCGTACTGCTGTACCAGCGAAGCATCCGGCTCAGTCAGTATGCGGCGGAAATCTTCCGGTGACAGGGCTTGCAGTTCTACCCGAATCGGTAGCCGCCCCTGCAGCTCGGGGATCAGATCCGACGGTTTGGACAGATGAAACGCGCCCGAGGCGATAAAGAGGATATGGTCCGTGCGTACGGTACCGTATTTGGTACTGACGGTGCTGCCTTCGATCAGCGGCAGCAAGTCGCGCTGAACACCTTCCCGGGACACATCCGCTGAGGCTGTTTCGGAGCGTTTGGCCACCTTGTCGATCTCATCCAGGAACACGATGCCGTTCTGTTCAACGGCTTCGATGGCCTTGTGTTTGATCTCCTCTTCATTCACCAGCCGGGCCGCTTCTTCATCCTTGGCGTGCCGCAGGGCATCGGCCACTTTCATTTTGCGGGTTTTCTTGCGGTCCTGGGACAGGTTGGAGAACATGCTCTGCAGCTGGCTGGTCATCTCCTCCATGCCAGGGGGGGCCATGATTTCCACACCAGCGGCCGGGTTACGAAGATCGATTTCGATTTCCTTGTCGTCCAGCTCGCCTTCCCGCAGCTTCTTGCGGAACAGTTGACGGGTGGAGTTGTCTTCCCGTGGCTGGCTGCTTTCCTGGAAACTGCGGGGAGGGGGCAGAAGGGCATCCAGAACGCGCTCCTCCGCCGCGTCCAGGGCACGGTTCTCGTGGCGCTTCATTTCCTTCTCACGAAGCATCTTGATCGCCATATCGGCAAGGTCACGGATAATGGAGTCCACGTCGCGACCGACATAACCGACTTCGGTGAACTTGGTCGCTTCCACTTTCAGGAAGGGCGCATCCGCCAATTTGGCAAGTCGGCGTGCAATTTCTGTCTTGCCCACACCGGTGGGCCCGATCATCAGGATGTTCTTGGGGGTGATTTCGTCCCGCAGGGTACTGTCGAGCTGCATCCGGCGCCAGCGGTTGCGCAGGGCAATGGCGACAGCGCGTTTGGCTTCTTCCTGACCAACGATATGCTTGTTCAGCTCGTGGACAATTTCACGGGGAGTCATTGCAGACATGGTAGCTCCGGGTCAGTCGTTCGCTGAGAGTACTTCAACGGTGCAGTTATGGTTGGTGTAAATGCAGATGTCGGCGGCGATATCCAGACCTTTCTCGACGATGTCGCGGGCGCCCAGGCTGGTGTTCTCCATCAGGGCCCGGGCGGAGGCCTGGGCAAAGGGGCCACCGGAACCAATGGCAATCAGGCCTTCTTCGGGCTCAATCACGTCGCCGTTACCGGTGATAATCAGGGATGCCGTTTCGTCTGCCACGGCCAGTAGCGCTTCCAGTCGTCGCAGGGCCCGGTCCGTTCGCCACTCCTTCGCCAGTTCGACCGCTGCCCGGGTCAGGTTGCCCTGGTGCTTTTCCAGCTGGGCTTCAAAGCGTTCGAATAACGTAAAGGCATCCGCCGTACCGCCGGCGAAACCGGCCAGAACCTTACCGTTATACAGGCGGCGAACTTTGCGGGCGTTGCCCTTCATGACGGTGTTGCCCAGGGACACCTGGCCATCGCCGCCCATGGCGACTTCGTCATCTCGGCGGACGGATAATATCGTGGTCATCGGGGCTCCATGTTCTGAAACAAGTGATTTGCCAGATATGGAGCCGCCCCGGACAATTTCAAGCCCGGGCTGGACCGGGATTATTCTTTCGGGACTTTCCGGACCAGGGGCTGGATGCTGATGGCGACCAGCTTGTCCACGGCCGAGTTCATCTGGCTGCGGCTGTCAAACGGCCCCACGTTCACCCGGTACCAGGTGTTGCCTTCCTCAAGGTCGATTCGGGAGACCTGGGCCCGCATGCCCTGAAACGCAATCTGTGCACGCTGGCGCTCGGCATCCGCAGGGCTTCGGAACGAGCCCGTCTGCACCAGATAACGGAAATCCTGGTTGGCCGGGCTGGGGGTGTACTCCTTGACGGTTGGCGGGACCACTTCGGATTCCGGCAACATGTCGTAAAACTTGAACCTGGGTTCCTGGGCAGTTTCCTTCTCGGGTTTTGCCGGCGCCGGTTTGGCGGGCTGCGTGGCAGCGGGCTTCGGTGCAGGGGTTGCGCGGTCGGGCGCTTCCAGAGTATTCAGGTAAACAATAAAGCCGATGAACACACCAACGGCTGCCAGTGAAAAAATCCAGCGCACCGAAAGTCCTCCGCTCTGTTTCCTGGCCGCCGCGCGGGCAGGGGGTTTACGGGATGTTTTTACCTGCCCACGGGGCTTCGGGGGGGCAGGTGTGCTGTTTCTCGCGCCTTTTCCCGACGACTGCTTGCGGGCGTAATCCCTGGACACTTCGCGACCTCCGGCCGGTTACATTTCTTCCGGCGCACTGATGCCGAGCAGATCCAGTCCGTTGGCGATCACCTGGCGTACTGCCAGGTACAGGGTGAGGCGCGCGTCGCGCAGCCCGGTGTCGTCTGTCAGGGCCTTGTGGCTGTTGTAGTACGTATGGAACTGCCCGGCGAGCTCGCGCAGGTAATGGGTCAGATGGTGCGGTTCCCGATTCGCTGCCGCGTTGCGGACCAGCTCCGGGTACTTCGCCAGCTGGTTGGCCAGCTCCTTCTCCTCATCCAGCGTCAGACGTGCCAGGTCGCCGGCCACCTCGTTGTAGCCACGCTTGATGCCGTGTTCTTCGGCCAGCTTGCGCATCACGCTGCAGATACGGGCGTGAGCGTACTGGATGTAGTACACCGGATTGTCGTTGGTCTGCGACCGGGCCAGGTCGATATCAAACGTGAGCTGGGAGTCAACCCGGCGGGCGGTCAGGAA
>CAZHAY010000184.1:0-3380 GCA_964530545.1 uncultured Marinobacter sp. | reverse complement strand
CCAGCGTGGGTCATGATCACCAGGTCTGATTCCCGCACCAGCGAACTGCCCGGCACGTTACAGACAGCCAGTGCCGCCCGGAATCCGGATTTCTTGGCCTGCCGCAGGGCCGCCAGGGTATCCGCCGTCTCGCCGGACTGGGAGATGCAGAGAAACAGAGTGTCCTTCTGGATCACGTGCTTGCGATAGCGGAACTCGGACGCCACCTCCACGGAGCAGGGCAGCCCTGCCAGTTCCTCGATCCAGTACCGGGCCACCATGCCAGCGTGGTAACTGGTACCACAGGCGATGATCTGTACGTGGCGGACGTCCTCGAGAAGCTTGCTCGCTTCTGTGCCCAGGGCCTGCTCCAGCACATGGCTGTCAGTGAGGCGGCCTTCCATGGTGGCCTGGATTACTGCGGGCTGCTCATGAATTTCCTTGAGCATGAAGTGACGGTACTCACCCTTGTCGGCCGCGTCGTGGCCGTGTTCGAAACGGTTAACGCTCCGTTCCACGGGCTTGCCGTTACGACCCAGTATCGACACCTGGTCGCGCCGGATATCAGCAATATCACCTTCTTCCAACACCATAAAACGGTCGGTGACTGGCAGCAGCGCCAGCTGGTCGGAGGCGATAAAGTTCTCCCCGATGCCGACACCGATCACCAGCGGACTGCCCTCCCGGCAGACCACCAGACGATCTGGCTCATCGGCATGAAGCACGGCCAGGGCGTAGGCCCCCCGAAGCTGACCGATAGCGACACTGACCGCCCTGAACAGGTCCTGTTCGGTACGGTAGAACTTTTCAATCAGGTGCGCGACCACTTCGGTGTCGGTCTGGGAAGTGAATTCGTAGCCTTCGGCCCGCAACTGGTCTCGCAGTTCCTGATAGTTCTCGATAATGCCGTTGTGGACGATGGCCAGACGCTCACCGGACATATGCGGATGAGCATTAACCTGAGAGGGCTCCCCATGGGTAGCCCAGCGGGTGTGAGCGATACCGATGGTCCCCGGTGACGGCTGTGCTGCCAGGGCATCGGCCAATGCGGCCACCTTGCCAACTTCCCGCGCCCGGTAAATATTGCCTTCGCCGTTCAGCGTTGCCAAGCCGGCGGAATCGTATCCGCGGTACTCCAGGCGACGCAGTCCTTCCAACAAAATCCCTTCCACGTCCCGCTGGGAGACGGCTCCGACAATGCCACACATATTGATTAATCCGCTAAAGAGTCAGTCAGGCTTTCTTTTCCGGGCGTTTCCAGCCCTTGATATTCCGTTGGCGTGCCCGTGCTACCGCCAGATCCTGTTCCGCCACATCCGAGGTAATGGTAGAGCCAGCGCCGATTACAGCGCTGTCCGCTACCGAGACCGGTGCCACCAGGGCAGTGTTGGAACCGACAAACACGTTGTCGCCCAGGACCGTCTGAAATTTGTTCACACCATCATAGTTACAGGTGATGGTTCCTGCACCTACATTCACATGCCGGCCCAGGGTTGCGTCGCCAACATAACTCAGGTGGTTAATCTTGCTCCCCTCGCCCACATCGGCTTTTTTGGTTTCAACAAAATTCCCAACCTTCGCGGTACGCGCCAGACGTGTACCCGGCCGCAACCGTGCAAACGGACCGATCTGGCATTGCTCGGCCACTTCAGCACCGTCAATGACAGAATTAGCGTGTACCGTGGTGTTATTCCCCAGACTGGCATCCCGGATCACACAGTTGGGACCGATGGACACGTTGTCGCCCAGGGACACCCGGCCTTCAAACACCACATTAACGTCAATCAGCACATCCTGGCCGACGGTCAGCTCGCCCCGAACGTCGATCCGGGCCGGGTCCGCCAGCGTGGCGCCGTCGGTCATCAGGCGCTCAGCTTCGCCCCGCTGATACCAGCGTTCCAGCTCGGCCAGCTGCAACCGGTTGTTGACCCCCTGGACTTCCTGCTCATGGGCGGGCTGGGCGACTTCAATACTCAGTCCGTCACCGGCGGCCATGGCGATAATGTCCGTCAGATAGTACTCACCCTGGGCGTTGCTGTTTGAGAGCTGGGGCAGCCAGCGTTTCAGGTGGTCCGATTGAACCGCGAGAATGCCGGTGTTGACCTCACCGATGGCCTTCTGGGACTCGGAGGCATCCTTTTGTTCAACGATGGCAGTGACCTTGCCCTGCCCGTTGCGAAGGATACGGCCGTAGCCGTCGGGGTTGGTCAGGTCCACCGTCAGCAATCCAAGGCTCTGCCCGTTCACCCGGGATACGAGCGCGACCAAGGTTTCCGGGTTGATCAGCGGCACGTCGCCGTACAGCACCAGAACGACCGCACCATCCGGCACCGCCGGGAGAGCCTGAGCCACCGCGTGTCCGGTGCCCAACTGCTGTTCCTGCAGCGCCCAGTGGATGTCGCTGGCAGGCGTTTCTGCTTTTACCTGCTCGGCGCCATGGCCAATCACACCGTGAATACCGTCCGCACCGAGGTCCCGCGCGGTGTCGATCACGTGATGCAGCATGGGCTTGCCGGCCACCTTGTGCAGCACCTTGGGCAGACGGGATTTCATTCGGGAGCCCTGGCCGGCGGCCAGGATGATTATGTGCAGGGGCGCTGTCATGGCCGGTTCCTGAATTCTGTCTTTACGGGTCACGCTTCAATACAAAAAAGCCGCATCCACGGTGACAGCGACTGACCGGATCCGGAAATCCGGTAACGCTGCCACGGTAGCGCGGCTGGAGCGAGTCCGTTCCATCGGAACGGTATCAGCGTACTTTCTTGCGCAGCTTTTCCAGAGTCCGAAGCTGTGCCACGGCTTCTGCCAGTTCGGCAGCCGCACGGGTGTACTCAAACTCGCCGGACTTGTTCGCCAGTGCCTTTTCCGCCTCGCGCTGGGCTTCCAGCGCCGCGGCCTCATCCACGTCCTTGGCACGGACTGCGGTATCAGCCAGCAAAGTGACGATGGAGGGCTGCACCTCCAGGTAGCCACCTGAGACGTAAATAATCTCTTCCTCACCGCCCTGTTTGAAGAAACGGACAGGGCCCGGCTTGAGTGCAGTCAGCAACGGAGCGTGGCCTGGCTGAATACCCAGCTCACCCTCGGTTCCGTTGGCGATCAGCATCTCCACCAGACCGGAATAGATTTTTTCTTCGGCACTTACGACGTCACAGTGTACAGTCATAGCCATTTCTCTTGCCTCTCGGGTCGGTCAGCGAAGGAGGGTGACTTATTTGTCACCCTTGGACTGCAGTTCCTTCGCCTTTTCGACCGCCTCTTCAATGGTACCGACCATGTAGAAGGCCTGCTCAGGCAGGCTATCGTAGTCGCCATTGAGAATGCCTTTAAAGCTGCTGATGGTTTCCTTGAGGGAAACATACTTGCCCGGAGAACCGGTAAAGACCTCAGCAACGTGGAAC
>CAZHAY010000183.1:0-3402 GCA_964530545.1 uncultured Marinobacter sp. | reverse complement strand
GCTGGCCACTAACGGCTCAGGCACATAAAAAAACGCCGGGTATCATGCCCGGCGTTTTTGTCTTTTGGTCTACCGTACTTCGATGCCCTGGGCCTTCATAAAGGCCTTGGCTTCGGGAATGGTGTGTTGCCCAAAGTGGAAAATTGAGGCTGCCAGCACAGCGTCGGCGCCGCCGATCGTCACTCCGTCCGCCAGGTGCTGGAGCTCACCCACTCCTCCGGAGGCAATGACCGGTACGGAGACCGCATCGCTGACCGCCCGGGTCAGGCCGAGGTCGAATCCCGCCTTGGTTCCGTCCCGGTCCATGCTGGTCAGCAACAGCTCGCCCGCGCCCATTTCGACCATTTTGCGGGACCATTCCACGGCATCCAGTCCGGTTGGTTTGCGGCCACCGTGGGTAAAGATTTCCCAGCGGGGCGTTTCCCCTTCCGCACTGACCTGCTTGGCGTCGATGGCGACCACGATGCACTGGCTGCCAAACCGCTCGGCGGCTTCCCGCACGAATTCTGGATTGAACACGGCAGCGGTGTTGATGGACACCTTGTCCGCGCCGGCATTGAGCAGTTTGCGAATATCCTCGACAGTCCGCACGCCGCCGCCGACGGTCAGGGGGATAAACACCTCCGCCGCCATGCGCTCGACGGTTTCGTACGTGGTCTCCCGGCTCTCGTGGCTGGCGGTAATGTCCAGAAAGGTGATTTCGTCGGCGCCCTGCTCGTTGTATTTACGAGCCACTTCCACCGGGTCGCCGGCGTCGCGGATGTCCACGAAGTTAACACCTTTCACTACGCGGCCTTTGTCCACGTCCAGGCAGGGTATGATTCGTTTTGCCAGTGTCATCGTTGGTTCCTCAGGCGGTTTTCAGGCTGTCGCAGTAGGCCTGGGCCTCGGCTACGTCGAGTGTTCCCTCGTAGATGGCGCGGCCGGTGATGGCGCCGATAATGCCCTTATCAGCAACCGTTGCCAGCCGGCGCAGGTCGTCCATGTTAGTGACGCCGCCGGAGGCGATGACGGGGATGCCCCCTTCCTGGGCCAGTGCGGCGGTCGCTTCTACGTTGACGCCCTGCATCATGCCGTCACGGCTGATGTCGGTGTAAACGATGGCTTCGACGCCGTCGTTGGCGAAGCGTTTGGCAAGGTCGGTGGCCATGACTTCCGAGACTTCCGCCCAGCCGTCGGTGGCGACGCGGCCGTCTTTGGCGTCAAGGCCAACGATGATGTGGCCGGGGAACCGTTTGCACATCTCGGTGACGAATTCGGGTTCCTTGACGGCCTTGGTGCCGATGATGACCCACTGCACACCGGCCTTGAGGTAGGCCTCGATGGTGTCTGCGGAGCGGATGCCGCCGCCGATCTGGATGGGCAGGTCGGGGTAGCGGTTGGCAATGGCGCGGACGATTTCGCCGTTCACGGGCTCGCCGGCAAAGGCGCCGTTGAGGTCGACCAGGTGAAGGCGGCGAGCGCCGGCGTCTACCCAGCGGGCGGCCATGGCGACGGGGTCGTCGCCGTACTCGGTGGATTCGTCCATCCGGCCCTGGCGCAGGCGTACGCATTTGCCGTCTTTTAGGTCGATTGCGGGGATGATTAGCATCGGTTTTATATCCTTCTCTTGGCCGTGGCCTTTTTTACTCTGCGCTCGGTGTACTGGCAGATTGCGGAGTTTCCTGCCCGTGCTCCGGCAGGCAGGGTGGCCTTTCGGGACACGCCGTGAATACGTCCTTGTAGGCTCTTCAAAAACGTCCCTGTTTTTGAAGGTCCCGAAAGGCCACCCTGCCTGCCAGATCACTGGTTTTGATGTTGTCTGCCGGATTTGGGCGCTGCTTGGGTTCTTTTTCGGCTCTTCATGACTGTTTAACCCGCCTGTACCGTTCGCTGACGCTCTATCTGTTTCCGGACCAGGTGGTGAAGTTCTTCAGTAACTGTAGCCCTGCCCTTGCGCTTTTTTCCGGGTGGAACTGGACCGCAAAGATGTTGTTTCTGGCAACTGCTGCGGCCAGGTCGACGCCATACCGGGTCCTGCCTGCGATGGCGTCGTTGCCGGCGGCTTCCACGTAATAGCTGTGTACGAAGTAAAAGCGGTCGCCGTCGTCGATGTTGTGCCACAGGGGGTGGTCGACGGTCTGCCATACCTGGTTCCAGCCCATGTGGGGCACTTTCAGGCGCTGGCCGTTCTCGGTCAGGTGTTTGCCGAAAAAGCGTACCTGAGGTTCGAACAGGTGGATGCCGTCGACGCCGCCGTTTTCTTCGCTACGGGACATAAGGGCCTGCATGCCGACGCAGATGCCCAGAAACGGTCGGTCTGCGGAGACTTCTTTTACCAGCTGGTCGACGCCCTGCCGTTGCATTTCGGCCATGCAGTCACGAATGGCGCCGACGCCGGGGAGGATGACCCGGTCAGCTTCGCGGATCTGGCGGGCATCACCGGTAACCAGTACCTGGGCGTGCGGTGCGACATGCTCCACGGCCTTGCGGGCAGAGTGAAGGTTTCCCATGCCGTAGTCGATGATGGCGACGGTGTTCATCTATGGAGCAGTCCAGGGGTCCGGCGAGATTGCTTAAAGCAATCCCTTGCTCGAAGGCGTGATACCCGCCATGCGATCGTCCATTTCGACGGCCATGCGCAGGGCTCGACCGAAGGCCTTGAACACGGTCTCGATCTGGTGGTGGGTGTTCTTGCCCTTCAGGTTGTCGATATGCAGAGTCACCATGGAGTGGTTGACGAAGCCGTTGAAGAATTCCTCAAACAGGTCAACATCAAAGCCACCGACGACGGCGCGGGTGTAGGGAACATCCATCACCAGCCCCGGGCGTCCGGAAATGTCGATTGCTACCCGTGACAGGGCTTCGTCCATCGGCACGTAGGAGTGCCCGTAACGACGGATACCTTTTTTATCACCCACCGCCTCTTTGAAAGCCTGGCCGAGGGTGATGCCGATATCTTCCACGGAGTGGTGGTCGTCAATATGGGTGTCGCCATTACACTTGATGGTCAGGTCGACCAGCCCGTGACGGGCGATCTGTTCCATCATGTGTTCGAGAAACGGCACACCGGTCTCAAAACTGGATTTGCCAGTGCCGTCCAGGTCGATTTCAACCGTGATCTGGGTTTCAAGGGTATTGCGTTCTACCCGCGCTTTACGAGCGGCCATGCTGACTCCGAAAATTGATAAGCGAGCGTGAATCGAAGAGGGGATTATACCTGTTCAGAGTCGCTGAGTCCCGCACTGTAGCGGGTAGACGATCGTGGTGATGGGTATTGCGGGACAGTGCTCAGAATGCGTTTTTCAGGTTATTCAGATACGCATCCAGCAGATTGTTGAATTCGTGCTTCACCACCGGGCTGACGGCCATCTTGAGCAGGCTCTGCATGGGCAGGGTCAGTTCCGCAGAGGCCTGGTAGCG
>CAZHAY010000182.1:0-3444 GCA_964530545.1 uncultured Marinobacter sp. | reverse complement strand
GCGTCGCTGCGCCGCATTCTGGCCGGTTGCATGGCACCGAACAGCACGATCACCTTTTCGCGGATGTCGCTAAGGGCAACCGCCGTCTGGTCCATGGTGTCGGTGCCGTGGGTGATAATCACCCGCTGTTCGGAACTGGCCGCCACGGCGGCGCGAATACTGGCCCGGTCGTGGTCGGTCAGCTCAAGACTGTCCTTACGGCACAGCTCCGTGATCTGCCAGGGCACCGTAACATTAGCCTCAGCCAGCAGCTCCGGCAGCAGGCTATCCCCCACCGCAAACTCGCTGTTGGCATCGTGGTAGATTTTATCGATGGTGCCACCGGTAGTGAACAGATGAATCATTACTGCCTCCTGTAAGCGGGTGACGAAAGCCGGCGTGACAGCCCTGTTTCGGAATCCCCCAATGATAGCGAAAATCACCGCTGCCCTCTCTCTGATACAGGTCAACTCATGGCCGGGAATCCGGCGCTACACTGCGATCAGGCTGGACATTTTCTGCGCACCGGAGGCACCCCATGAACCGACCCTTTGCCGACCTTCAGTTACTGGATCAGATTGCGATCCAGGAGCCCACATTCGATCGCTGGCGCCAGGGGTATGGGGTGATCCGCCATCTGCCCGACACCCAACATCAGGTGGTCGGCCTGGCGACACAACTGGTAGCGGAAGGGCGACAGCCGGACGCAAGCTCGGTCTATCAGATACTCACTGCGCTGGACTATCTGACCAGCGCCGGGTTGTGGCTGGTGGTTCACATGACCTACGCCGGTCGGGTACGCCCGGACGGATCGCCGCTCACCGCTGCGGACTTCAAGACGCGGCCAGAAGGCCATACCGGTGGCGCGCTGAATATGGTACCGGGTTACGCCGCCTACCTCGCCCTGAACGCCCTGACTGGTGAAACGCGCAGCTGGCTGATGGGACAGGGACACTGCGTGGCCGCCATTGATGCCCTGAACGTGCTGCTGGGTAACCTGAACCCTGAGCAGGCCGCCCGCTACGGCGGCCCCGGCGGTCTGGATCACCTGGTAACGGACTTCTACAGCTACCAGCAGCAGGCGGACGGCCGCACCGAGGCGCCTCTGGGCAGCCATGTGAACCCCTACACCGCCGGCGGTATCAGCGAAGGTGGTTACCTTGGTTTCGCCGAACTGCAGTACGTGCACATGCCGCTGCCAGGTGAATCACTGGTCGCCTTTCTTTCCGATGGGGCAGCAGAAGAACAACGGGGCAGTGACTGGACTGCCCGCTGGTGGCGGGTGGAGGACAGCGGTCTGCCGCTGCCGGTCATGATTGCCAACGGGCGGCGCATTGAACAGCGCACAGAACTGGGCACCCGCGCCGGGCTGGAAGGCTTTATGACCCATCTGCGGCGCAACAACTTCGATCCCATCCGCTTCGATGGCCGTGACCCGGCGGCATTCGTCTGCACCCTGTTCACCATGGAGCAGCGCCTGAAAAAGGCCAGCCGGGAGCACCAACAGGGGCTGCGGGAGTACCCGCTACCCATCCCCTACGGCATTGCCGAAACCACCAAGGGCTACGGTTTTTATGGCGCCGGCAGTAATGCCTCCCATAACCTGCCCCTGCCCGGCAATCCGCGTCTGGATGCCCGGGCCCGCGATCTGTTTAACGAGCACGCTGGCAGACTGCATGTCCCCGAGGACGAACTGAAAGCAGCCATCGCCACGCTGAACAACCATCAGCGCCAGCAACGCCCCCGGGAAAAGGATCATCCGCTGGCCCTGCGCAATCCATCAGCGCCGGCCCTGCCCTCATTGCCACCGCGCCGGGAAACCTGCTCGCCCATGCTGGCGGTGGACGAATTCTTTCTGGCCCTGGTGGCGGCCAACCCGCCACTGCGTCCCCGGGTGGGAAATCCGGATGAGCTGGCCAGCAACCGCCTAAGCGGCATTCTGCACAGCCTGCGCCACCGGGTGGACGATCCGGAGAACGACACCGAAGCGGTCCATGGCAAGGTCATCACCGCCCTCAACGAGGAAGCCGTGGTCTCCGCCTGCCTTGGCAACAAGGGCGGTCTCAACCTGGTGGCCAGCTACGAGGCCTTCTGCGTCAAGATGCTGGGAGCCATCCGCCAGGAGATCATCTTCGCCCGCCATCAGAAAGAGCTGGACCGGCCCGCCCGATGGCTCGGCTTCCCCGTCGTTGCCAGCTCACACACCTGGGAAAACGGCAAGAACGAACAATCCCATCAGGACACCACCTTCTGTGAGGCCCTGCTGGGCGAAATGAACGATATGGTCCGGGTGGTGTTTCCAGCGGACTACAACAGCACACTGGCCCTGCTGCCGCAGATCTATGGCAGCCGCGGCCAGCTCGCCTGCATGGTAGTTCCCAAGCGGGATCGCCCCTGCATTTTCACCGAAGAGGAAGCCCGGAACCTGGCCCATACCGGTGCTCATGTAGTGGACGAGGACTTGTCAGAAGGCATCCCTTTGTTGCTGGTCGCCAATGGCGCCTATCAGCTTTCTGAGCTGATCCAGGCCTGCGAGCGTCTGCGGGACACGGGCACGCCTTTCCGCCTGGTCTATGTGCAAGAGCCGGGCCGGTTCCGGCAGCCCCGGGATCGCTTCGAAGCCACGGTCTGCCTCACCGACGACGAGCTGGAACAGATCGTACCGGGCCATTACCGTCATCGGGTCGTGCTGACCCATATGCGCCCGGAGGTCTTCCGCGGTCATGCCAGCAGGCTTTGTGGCGACCACAGCCGGGTACTGGGATACATCAACCGGGGCGGTACCCTGGATGAGGCAGGCATGTTGTTCGCCAACCGGTGCAGCTGGGCCCACGCCCTCTACCAGGGCGCGGAGCTGCTGGGCGAGCCCGCGAGTGCTTTTCTGTCAGCGGAGGAAATCGCAGCGGTGGAGGGCCAGGGTTCGCCGGCGACTCTGCGCAACTGACCTGCGGCCTGATCACTCCGGGCCGCGGATACAGCCCACTGTTCCCGCGTGGGCTTTACGAGGCGAAACCCCTTGCGCCCCGTGTTAAGCTGACAGGATCCCTGCCACACCTGCTAACCCATACCGGAGTGTCCATGTCCGTCAGCAAACCATTTTCTCTGCTGGAGCTCGCTTCCGTTCGGGAAGGGGACTCCGTATCCCAGACGCTGGCCAACAGCGTTGCCTATGCCCGCCATGCAGAAAGCCTGGACTTCCAGCGCTTCTGGCTGGCGGAACACCACAATATGGAAGGCATCACCAGCTCCGCCACCTCGGTGCTGGTGGGCCATATCGCCGGCAATACCGAGCGCATCCGGGTGGGTTCCGGCGGCGTCATGCTGCCGAACCATCCGCCGCTGGTCATTGCCGAGCAGTTCGGTACTCTGGAATGCCTCTATCCCGGACGTATCGACCTGGGCCTGGGCCGTGCGCCGGGCACCGACCCCATCACCAGCCGGGCACTGCGACGGGACGGCATTGGC
>CAZHAY010000181.1:0-3471 GCA_964530545.1 uncultured Marinobacter sp. | reverse complement strand
GGAACACGACAATGTACGGTACACCAACCTGACGGGACAGCAGGATGTGCTCGCGCGTCTGCGGCATGGGGCCGTCCGCCGCGGAACAGACCAGGATCGCGCCGTCCATCTGGGCAGCACCCGTGATCATGTTCTTCACGTAGTCAGCGTGACCCGGGCAGTCAACGTGCGCATAGTGACGGGTCGGTGAGTCGTACTCAACGTGGGACGTGGCGATAGTGATACCACGGGCCCGCTCTTCCGGCGCATTGTCGATCTGGTCGAATGCACGGGACTCACCCGTACCCCAAACTTCGTGACATACACGGGTCAGCGCAGCTGTCAGTGTGGTCTTGCCATGGTCAACGTGACCGATGGTACCCACGTTCAGGTGCGGCTTGATACGCTCAAATTGCTTCTTGGACATTCGACCAATCTCCCTAATCAACTGGACAGTAACGTTGACCGGATAAAATGGAGCTCATGAGCGGAGTTGAACCGCTGACCTCACCCTTACCAAGGGTGTGCTCTACCAACTGAGCTACATGAGCATTAAAACCAATCTGGAGCGGGCAGCGGGAATCGAACCCGCGTCATCAGCTTGGAAGGCTGAGGTAATAGCCACTATACGATGCCCGCATCTATAAGTGGTGGAGGGGGCAGGATTCGAACCTGCGAAGGCTGAGCCGTCAGATTTACAGTCTGATCCCGTTGGCCACTTGGGTACCCCTCCAGAGGCGCCCCTAACTGAGACACTTCAAAAACTTAAGTGGAGCTGGCGGACGGAATCGAACCCCCGACCTGCTGATTACAAGTCAGCTGCTCTACCAACTGAGCTACGCCAGCTCAAATTCGCCTCATCAGCGAGGCCGGTATACTACGGATTTTTTTCAGCAGTTGCAACACCTGCACAATCACTAAATTCAATCAGTTGTAACCCGGCATTGCTTTCAGGCGCGAGACGCCGGATATCTGACAGCTCAGATACGAACGGGCCCCGAAAAACGAGGGCGTAGCTTATACGATAACGGGGGAAGTTTACCAGTGTTGCGTTGATGTTTTCTGCCTGTCTCTGCTGAAGCACATGTTCCGCGGACGTTTTCGAGCGGAACAGGCCGAGAGAAATAGCGTTCTCATGCTCTCCGGAGGGCACCACATAGGCCTCTATCCCGGCCCGCACCAGCTCTCGATACAGATTTAACGCCTGATCTCGCGTGGACAGCGGCGGGATAATTACCCAGTGAAAAGATTCCAGGGGCTCACTACGCTCGCGAAGCCCCACAAATTCAATCCCCGGATACTCTGCGTGGATCTTTTCCTGGTATTGGCTGGCATCACCCGCAGAGTCAAACCAGCCTACGCCCGGGCAACCCGCCGAGGGAGCTTCCGCCAAAGGGGTCACCAGCGTCGCCAGCACCGTTTCTCGCGGCTCAGCAAGACTTTCAGGCGCTCTTGATAAAGATCCCTCGGGCAGGGGACTCTGGCCCTGTTCCGGGCCCTTAAGCATGGGCTGCTGCTCACCAATCAGCTGAATCTCCGAAACCCTGGGCAACTGACCTTCCTGGACCGGGTGCACCCGGCTTTCGCCAGTCGTCGAAAACCACCAGAACAATACACCGTTCACCAGGAGCAGCAAGAAAGCCAGCCATCGCATCAACAATCTGCCAACACAGCAAGTCCGTCCAATACCAGATCCGGGCACAGCATAACCTGCAAGCCGGGCACGACCGACTCTTCAAGAGCCTTCTTTATATAGGAGCCGTCGCCACCGGTAATCATCATCACCGCCCTGGCATCAGCCCCCAACTCCAGGGCAAGCGTCCGCAGTAACCAGTTCACCCCGTGGAGCACACACTCACTGGTACTCCTACCGGGCGAGTATTGATGCAACTCCCGCTCTTTCTGGAAAAACACTCTCGCGGTTTTCTCACTCAGGGCATCAAGCATCAGGTTACGCCCCGGAAGAATATACCCACCTTGATGCCGGCCAGTAGCGTCCACCCAGTCCACTGTAATGGCACTGCCTGCATCAATGACGACGCAGGCACCTGCTATGCGAGCCCAGGCACCAACCATCGCACACCACCGGTCCGCGCCCATAGTAGCGGGCTCCTGATAGGCACACACAAGCTGGCCAAAGCAGGACTCCGTCCAGTAGTAGGTAATGCCGGCGGAGGTATGTTCGGCAATCAGTTGCTCCAGCGCCTTTCGCGCCGGCTCAGAACGGACAGTGCAAACTGAAACCGCCCTGATCCGGGCCCAATCAGTGCTGTCCAGCTCCCCGAAAAGCTCCACGGACTCTGCTCTGCTAACGCCTGCTTTCAGGATGCCACCGTCCTGCCGCAGCTGCCATTTAATCAGCGAGTTACCAGCGTCTAACAGCAATCTCATTGAGCCACCCTAAGGCTAATTTCACCGGCACTGATCCGTTTGACACCCTCCGGCGTCTCAAGCAGATAGCTCCCCGAGGTATCGACACCCCGACCGATACCCGCCAGACCGCCACTGGTCGCGATAAGTTTTTGCCCCAACAGAGCATCATATCCGTTCCACTCTTCGGCATACTTGTCGAAGCCCGATGCTTCGAAGACTGCCAGGTGATCCAGTAGACGGTTAAGGGTCGTTCCTGCCAGATGATCACGGCGCCAGTCAATGTCGGGCGCACAGCGCGTCAGGCTCGTCCAGGGCTGATCCACTGCCTCAACCTCCTCCATATGGACATTGACCCCAATCCCGACGATAACCCGCACAGCGCCTTCCAGCTCTCCCTGAAGCTCTATCAGAATACCGGCAAGCTTTTCACCGCCTATGAGCACATCGTTTGGCCATTTCAGGAGCGGAGTCGTTAAACCAAGATCAGCGAGGGCTTTAAGCAACGCAAGACCGGCAACCAGGCTTAGACCCTCCAGGCCCGTAAAACCGCAGCCCAGAGAGATGCCGACACTCATGTACAGATTCTGCCCGGGCGGACTTTGCCAGGTTCGCCCCCGGCGCCCACGGCCCTGCTGCTGACTGTCCGCAATGGAGACCAGAACCCCCCGTTCGCCCGCCTGCCAGCGGCGTGTGATATCGGTATTGGTGGAGTCGACCTGGTCATGGACCCGCAGCGCAACTCTGGATCGGACGCCCGCGCCCAGGGCGTGCCGAACGCCCTCCGCCGTTAGCAGATCCATCGGTGCGGCTAACTGATAACCACGACCACGGATCGTCTCAATGCGGATCCCCTTGTCGAGGAGCTTGCGCACCTGCTTCCAGACGGCCGTGCGACTGACACCCAGTTCGCCCGCAAGGGACTCGCCCGAATGAATAGCACCGTCGGACAACAGTTTCAGTAATGGTCTGGTATTCATGGGGTCGTGGCCAGCGTGTCAGGGAATTGTGTGCTGGATTAAACTACAGGAGGGATTAAAAGACAAAACTTAGGTGGTTTTCGAATTCCATAAAAAAACCCCAGCACGCTGTGTGCTGGGGTTTGTATTAGGAGCCTGACGA
>CAZHAY010000180.1:0-3521 GCA_964530545.1 uncultured Marinobacter sp. | reverse complement strand
GCAATTTCTGTGAATAATATCGCCAAAAAACCCATCCCCGGCGCTATCCGCTGGCTTGGTGGGGCAACCGCCGCAGTACTTGTGGTCCAGCTTGGGCTGAACCAGCCGCTGCAGACCGGTGCTGCGCCCCAGGGCATGCTGAGTTTCCAGCTGGCAACCACCGGGGAGAAGGCAACCGTCATTTCGGCAAGCTGGGGTAACAGTCTCTGGCCCCACGCGTCGCTGTGGAGCGGTTTCCTGTTTGCCGCCCTGTACACCACCTTACTGATCCTGCTGACCAACCATCTGCTGACCGACCGGCCCGGTGTCCGCGAGCAGGAGGCCGGCCGCTGGGTACGCCGGCTGTTCGTGCTGGCCGGGCTCGCTCATGTGGTGGAATATGCGGTGCTGCTGGCGAACCTGGATGCGCCGGAAGATGGTCTCACCCTGACCGCCACCCTGCTGGCGCTGGCTAACTACACCGCCTTGCTGATGGGCCTTGCCGGTCTGGTGGTCATCCGCGCCGCCCGCCGGCGTCCGCTTCAGCCATCAGAGCCTCAGGAGCCCACCTCGGAGAACGGCGGCTAACAGCTCTTGCGGACTCAGTTGGTGCGCCGGTATACCAGGTCCCAGACGCCGTGGCCCAGGTTTTCGCCCCGCTTCTCGAACTTGGTGACGGGCCGATGGTCTGGCCGTGGTGAATAGCCGCCCTCTTCCTGCGCGTTCATAAAGCCTTCGGAATCGCCCATCACTTCCAGCATGTGTTCGGCGTAGTTCTCCCAGTCCGTTGCCAGGTGAAGGATACCGCCTACCCGCAGTTTGTGCCGCAGGCGCTGAACAAACTCCCGCTGGATCAGGCGGCGCTTGTGGTGTTTCTTCTTCGGCCAGGGATCCGGAAAAAATACCATCACCCGATCAATGCACGCGTCCGGCAGACACAGGTCGATCACATCGTTGGCGTCGATGGCGTAAATCCGCACGTTTTCCAGGCCCCGATCCTCGATCTCGCGAAGCATGGCGCCAACGCCGGGCGTGTGGACTTCCACCCCGATAAAATCCTGCTCCGGTGCGGCTGCGGCCATTTCTGCAAGGGATTGCCCCATGCCGAAACCGATTTCCAGATTCAGCCAGGCCTCACGCCCGAAAATCTCCCGTGGGTCGACTACCCCCTGCTCCCGGTTCAGACCATAGCTGGGCCACAGACGATCGTGAGCCTTCTTCTGGCCCTCTGTCATGCGCCCCTGGCGGATGACGAAACTGCGTACGCCACGGCGAGTGGTAATGCTGTCTTTATCGGATGTCTTGTCAGAATCTGTCATGTTCTCCCCGATCTGGCCGACTTTCAGTGAGCCTACAGTCTAACAGAGGCGGCCGTATTCGTGACCTGGCGGGCCGGTTTACGGTCCAGCTTACGGTAACTCAGGGCCTCAACCAGATGCTCCCGGCTGATGGTGTCGGCTTCCGCCAGATCGGCGATGGTGCGCGCCACCCGTAAAATCCGGTGTAACGCCCGGGCAGAAAGCCCAAGCCGTTCCATGGCGCCCACCAGCATTCGCTTGCTGTCATCATCCACCACGCAGTGCTCTTCCAGAGCCCGGCCAGACAGCACGGCGTTAACGCTGCCGCGGGCGACGGCCCGGTCCCTGGCCCGGACTACCCGCTGCCGGACCTGGCTGGTGGATTCACCCGCTGTGCTCTGCATCAGCACTTCCCCGCCCTGGACGGGCACTTCCACGTGCAGATCAAACCGGTCCAGCAGCGGACCCGAGAGACGGGACTGATACCGGATCACCTGGGGTGGCGAGCACTGGCATTCAATGGTGGGATGGCCCTGATAACCGCAGGGACAGGGGTTCATGGCGGCAATCACCTGGAAGCGGGCCGGATAGGTGACCTGATTGGCAGCGCGGGAAATGACGATCTCCCCCGATTCCATGGGCTCGCGCAGCACTTCCAGAACCTTGCGATCAAACTCCGGCAATTCGTCGAGAAAGAGCACCCCATGGTGGGCCAGGGAGATCTCCCCGGGGCGGGGGTTGGTGCCGCCGCCCACCAGCGCAATGGCGGACGCAGTATGGTGCGGTGCGCGATACGGCGGCTGACGCCAGCCGTCGGTCCGGATGGGCAAACCGGCGATGGAATGGACGCTGGCCACTTCCAGCGCCTGCTGGTCATCCAGCGCCGGCAACAGGCCGGGAATGCGGCTGGCCAGCATGCTTTTGCCGGTGCCCGGCGGGCCGAACAGCAGCAGGTTATGACCACCGGCGGCCGCAATTTCCAGTGCCCTCCTGGGTACATGCTGCCCCCGGACATCGGCCAGGTCCGGCCCATCCGAGGGGCGGTTTTGCAACGTCATGGGCGTAACCGGTTGCAGCTTTTCAGTACCGGCCAGATGCTCACAGACGGCCAGCAGATGGCCCGCCGCAAGCACATCGTCGCCACCGGCGAGGGAGGCCTCATCGGCGTTTTCCTGCGGCACCAGAATCCGGCGACCGACCGCCCGCGCCGCCATCACCGCCGGCAATACGCCACGCACCGGGCGCAGGCTGCCGTCCAGGGCCAGCTCCCCCAGCCATTCCAGATCACCGGTCACATCGGCCGCCAGCTGCCCCGACGCCACCAGAATGCCCAGTGCAATAGCCAGGTCGAAGCGACCACCTTCCTTGGGCAGATCGGCGGGGGCGAGATTGATGGTGATACGGCGGGCCGGAAAGTCGAAACCGGCATTCATCAGAGCACTGCGGACCCGGTCCTTGCTTTCCCGCACCGCGGTTTCGGCCAGCCCTACAATCGAGAGAGACGGCAGGCCACTGGAGAGGTGCACTTCAACCGTAACGACAGGAGCGCTGACGCCCAGCCGGGCACGGGTATGGATCGTTGCGAGCATGACATCTTCCCTGACAGAGGTAACCGATCCGGCGGGAGTACTGCCTGTGCTCCCAGCACGCCGGACCGGAATCAGTTATCGGTTTTCGCGGCCTGAGTTTCCAGTTCCGCCACCCGCTTTTCCAGCAGCTCAAGTTTCTCGCGGGTACGCAGGAGCACCGCCTGCTGGGCGTCAAACTCTTCGCGGGTGACCAGCTCGAGCTTTGCAATGACCGACATGACCGCCGCTCTGGCCTGATTTTCAACATCTTCCCGGGCAGCCCGGGCCATGTCCGGCACAAACTGGCCAAACTGTTGCTGAACCTGCGTGAACAGGTCGTTGGGAATCTTCGCCACATCAGTCTCCCGGTTGATCGCTTGCGGAAGCAGAATTAACGTCACTTCCGGATGGGCAAAGAGTGTAACACAGCGCGCACTGGGCTATGTGTCGCCATTGCCGATGAAAATCACCGCACTATCTTGGTTCACGCTGGGCCCTGCTGCGCTACAATGGCGCAGAGTGGGGACCCGTTCTGGACCACATCTGGAATAAGACGATGTTTTTAGAAGATATTTTTGCGTTGGCATACTCGATGCTAAACCCCGTACACAATCCGCACAGTTGCTGTGCGGGGTGGCATCCGAACCCGGTCACTTCACGACTGTGAGCAGAAGCC
>CAZHAY010000179.1:0-3540 GCA_964530545.1 uncultured Marinobacter sp. | reverse complement strand
ATCAGCCGACAGCCTGAGCTTGCTGACTCTCCACCTCACCGCGGATGCCATCCCAGCCTTCTTTAACGGAACGCAGCAGGTTGGCTACTTCGTCCAGTTTGGCCATGTCGTTCTTTGCACTGGCTTCCAACAGGCTGCGCTCCATGTAGTCATAGAGGGTTTCCAGTTGCAGAGCCAGCTCGCCGCCCTTGTCGAAATCCAGGAAGCTGCGCAGGCCGCCGACGATTTCAATGGCCTTGTTGATCAGCTGGGCTTTGCCCGCGTAATCCTTGGCCTGCATACGCGCCTTGGCCATGTTGATCCGCTCCAGCGCCCCGTTGTACAGCAACTGGATCAGCTTGTGGGGGTCCGCATCGGTGATGCTGGTCTGGGTGTTTACCCGCTGGTAGGCTCGCAAACCGTTCATAATCTACCTCTTCTTTACCGGCTGCCCGGTGGTGCCTGATTGGCTGTCATATGAAATGACAATTCTGGTCGTTACGAATTACTTGTCACTTTTGTTGGGCGCCAGAGCGGCCAACTGCTGGGTGACGTAATCCCGGGTGTTGTTAAGCTGGGCGATCAGCGAATCCGCCGCGCTGAACTGGCTGATCAGGCGGGCCTGATAGCTTTCAATGCGTCGGTCCAGCTTGATCTTATCCTCCTGAATGGTTTCCAGTTCCCGGTTCAGACTGCTGGTCCGTGAATCCAGGGCGCCGTTCGCGCTGAGAATATCGGTAATGGTGTTAACGGCGCGCTCGCTGATACCTTCAATGAACCGCACCGAGCCCCGGGCGCCGACTTCACCGCCGGTAATGCGAACCTGAAGACCGGCCGCATCACCGCCGGCACTGTTGCCCAGATAGAGCACCTGGCCGTCGCCCTGGGCAACCTGACCATTAATGGTGCCCTTGACGTCTGTACCTGCATCCCCTGTTTTGGTGGCAAGCGCCGTAAGGCCGCTGCTGGTGAGGCTGACATTTGACTCACTACCGTAGCGCCCGGAGGTAAATGTCAGATTTCCGCCGTCATCCAGACTCACCTGGACGGAACGACCGGACGCGTTTAACGAGGCATTACTGTCCAACTGGGCCTGCAGCTCATTCCGCAGGGTTTCAGCGGTATAGGTCCCGGCCGCCAGCGAGACGGTAGCGCTGGTCTCGCCATCCACCTGAAACTTCAGCTCTGTGGCCGCGTCCAGGGTTATCTCACCCATGGCGCTCAGGTCGTAGGCCAGACTGCCCCGCGTTGCCATCTGGCTGACATGGATATCGTAATCACCGGCCTGGGTGTTGGTGCCGCTGCGCACAAACTCAACCTGGCCATCGGTGGTCCGTCCCTGCTCCGCGAACAGTGCAGTGACGTCGTCAGGGTTTTCCTGAAGCTGCTTCTGGAACACCTGGCTGTTGAACTGGAGGTTGCCGGTTCGCCAGTCGGTGGTGATGCCCACGTCCGCCAGACTCCGAACGCTGGCGTTTTCCAGGCCCGGGATAACATCGCTCAGTACCTGCTTGAGCTGATTCTGAATATTACGAACCGTGGCATCGCCGGTCAGGATACTGGCGCGGCCAGTATCGGTGTCGTAGGAGGACAGTTCAGTGATGGTTTCCTGCAGCGCGTTGAACTTGTCGACAAACGCCTGCACACGCTCGGCCACCGCACCGGTGTCCTGCTCCACCTTTACGGTAGACCTGCCGGTATCCGTGAGCTCAAAGGTGACCCCGTCCACCACGTCATCAATGGTGTTGGAGCTTTTAACAACCTCGATGCCGTTGATCGTGAACCTGGCATCCGCAGCTTCAGTCGTCGTCTCTGCCCCGGCCACGAAGTTGGCCAGGTCGCTGCCGTCTGCGGCGCTGGTGGTCAGATTGATTTCGTTGGCGGTGCCGGTCTCCTCAGAGTTCAACACCAGCCGGTAGCCGTTACCCGTGTTGAGAATGCTGGCCGATACGCCGGCATCTGATTCATTAATGGCGTTAGCGACGCCCTGCAGCGTGCTGTTTGAGCCATCAATAGTGATATTGGTGGTTTTGTCGCCCACCTGCAGGGTCAGTGTGCCCTGCCCGACGCTGGTCGCGTCCCGGTCTGCGACAGACGCGAACGCCAGGGCATGGGCTTCCGCCATGGCTTCCACATTTAAATTGTAGGTTCCGCGACTGGCCAGGTTGGCATCGACCGTAGCGGACACATTGCTGCCTGAGGACGTGGCAGAGAACGACTTGAGTGCATCCGCCGTGCCTAACTGGCGCATGGGCAGACGCAGCTCGGTCACCGCACTGCGCAGCTTGCCGTAGGCGGAGATCAGCGCTTCGGTACGCTCGGTACGCTGGGTCAGACGAGTTTCAGCCGGCTTGCGCTCTGCAGCCACCAACTGATCAACGAGATCCGAAGTCAGAACCCCGGAACCGATACCCAACGATGAAATACTGGCCATAATCCCTGCCTCCTCATGGGAGCGAATATCTTGACTATAAAGCTTATCGGCCGAAGGCGGCAAAACTTTGCCTCTTTTCTAACCGAACGACGGGACTTTATGTAACAAGCTGTAACTACTGATTTTTCGCCACGGAATCCACGGAATCACACGGAAAAAGACAAAGGCAAAGAAATTCTTTTTTTCAGTTATCTTTTCTTCCGTGTGGTTTCGTGGATTCCGTGGCAAAACAGCCTTTTATCCCGCTTCGAATGCAAAAACACCGCCGGACCCTCTTGGGCGCGGCGGTGCTGAGTAACCGTTGTGTTAGTTCTCCGCAAAAACGGCAAGGCTTTACACGGTGATATTAAACAACGTCAGCGGTTCATCCTGCTGCAAGTTCTCTGCCAACCTTAATGCCACCTCGTCCGGGATCTGGCGGATAACCTGCTGGGTTTCCTGATCGATCACCCGCACAATGGTTTTCCCCATCTCGTTATCCACCTCGAACTGAAGATCCCGTTGCACGGATTGCACAAAATCGTTCAGTTGAGTCACAGCCTCGCCCAGTTCCTCGCGCTGCTTTTCATTACGGGCCTCAGACTTTGCAGCCTGAGATACCTGTTGTGCAGCCTTGTCGGTCTGGGTTGAGGAGCGGATGGCAGACGCAGCAGCAAGGTCAGGGGCATTCCCGCCCGCGGCCTGAGATGACGACAGTGCCTGGGCCGGAGGCCGGGCGTCAGAACGCACCAGTTTCAGGTCCGTGCTGTTCAGGTTAACGTCAATCATGGCTTTACCTCGCTATCCTTCAACGACGGAAAGCCGGAACCCGAAGGTTCCGGCTGTTACCGCTATCCCGATTACTGCAGGAGGGACAGAACCTGCTGCGGACGGGCGTTCGCCTGTGCCAGGACTGAGATACCAGCCTGCTGCAGCACCTGGGACTTGGCCAGGTTGGCAGTCTCTGCCGCGAAGTCAGCGTCCAGGATACGGCTGTTGGAGGCGCTGAGGTTTTCTACAGAGGTACCCAGGTTCGCGATGGTGGACTCGAAGCGGTTTTGGATCGCACCGAGTTCGCCTCGCAGACTGTTGACCGAGGTCAGTGCAGCATCCACCCGGGCAATTGCTGCGTTTGCACCGTCTACATC
>CAZHAY010000178.1:0-3560 GCA_964530545.1 uncultured Marinobacter sp. | reverse complement strand
GACAGCCTGGACGCCACCCCCGAGTTGCGGGACGCGGATATCGAAGTCACCCTCGACAGCGTTTTCCCCGAATACGCCAATGGGTTTATTCCACAGTTTGGCGCCCTGGAGAACGTCCAGCGGGGTGACATCGCCATTATCTGGTGAAGCCCGCCAGGCAACGTGGCAGATAGCTCAATACAAGCCGGTCACATTGCCTGGCGTTGGTGTCCGTCATCCTGCTCAGTGCACGCTCGCGCCCTTCTGGGCTCCGTCGGAACCTGCGCCAAATACCACCTGATAGACATCGGCGTACTGTTTGGCAAAGTGCACCGTAAGACCCGACTTCAGGTATTCCGGCAGCTCATCGTAATCGCCCCGATTGGCCTCTGGCAGGACCAGAGTGGTGATCTTCTGACGCCGCGCTGCAATGACCTTTTCCCGAATGCCGCCTACCGGCAACACCTGCCCGGTCAGTGTGAGCTCACCGGTCATGGCGATGTTCTGGGCCGGGGCTTCCTTGCGGGCAATCGAAAGCAGGGCCGTTGCCATGGTGACGCCGGCACTGGGGCCGTCCTTCGGCGTCGCGCCTTCCGGCACATGGAGGTGCACGAAGGATTTATCGAAGAAGGTCGGGTCGCCCTTCAGCCGCTTGAGGTTCGACGATACATAGCTGTAGGCAATGTCTGCCGACTCTCTCATTACATCTCCAAGCTGACCTGTGAGCTTGAAGCCCCGCTGGTTGGTGTGAATGCGCGAGGCCTCGATGCTCAGGGTAGCGCCGCCCATGGACGTCCACGCCAGTCCGGTCACCACGCCTATGCCTTTGAGGGCTTTTTCTTTACGGAAGGCGGGCTGTCCCAGATAGCTTTCCAGGTCGGAGACCCCGACCCGCACCGGTTTCTCCGGATTATCAAGCAGACTGACAATACCCTTGCGCATGATCTTGTGGAGCTGCTTCTCCAGGTTCCGCACCCCGGCCTCCCGGGCGTAACCCTCGATAACCTGGCGCAGGGCCGCGTCGGTGATATTCATCTGCTTCCTCAGCAGACCGGCGCGCTTGCGCAAACGGGGCAGCAGGTGGTGCTTCGCAATGGCCAGTTTTTCCTCGGTGATATAACCCGACAGGCGGATCGTATCCATCCGGTCCAGCAAGGGCCGGGGGATCGTGTCCAACTGGTTGGCGGTACAGATAAACAGCACCTTGGACAGATCGAGCCGCACGTCCAGGTAATGGTCGAGAAATTCCCGGTTCTGCTCCGGGTCCAGGGTTTCCAGCAACGCCGATGCGGGATCACCCTGGTAGGACGAACCGATCTTGTCGATCTCGTCCAGCATGATCACCGGGTTGGAAACCTTCGCATCCTTCAGCGCCTGCACGAACTTACCCGGCGAGGCGCCGATGTAGGTTCGGCGATGTCCCTTGATCTCCGCTTCATCCCGCATGCCGCCCAGGCTGAATCGGTAGAACTCCCGGCCCAGAGCATCCGCCACCGAGCGGCCGATGGAGGTTTTACCCACACCCGGTGGCCCTACCAGCAGCAGGATCGAACCGGAAATCTCACCCTTGAAGGTACCCTCCGCCAGAAACTCGATAATCCGGTCTTTAACATCGTTGAGGCCGTCGTGTTCCTTGTCGAGTACCTTGCGTGCATGGTCCAGGTCGAAGTGATCCTCGGAGGTGATGCCCCAGGGCACTTGGGTCAGCCAGTCCAGGTAATTCCGGGTCACCCCGTACTCCGGCGAACCCTGTTCCAGTACCTGTAGCTTCTCCACTTCTTCCCTGAACTTACTCTGTACATCCTCCGGCGGATGAAGTCTGGCCATCCGGGTCTGGAAGCGTTCCACATCCGCCGTTTTATCATCCTTGGCAATGCCCAGTTCCCGCTGGATCACCTTGAGTTGCTCCCGCAGGAAGAACTCCCGCTGGTGCTTCTGAATCTTGTCGTTTACTTCTTCGTTGATTTCCGCCTGAAGCCGTGCAACTTCCTGCTCCTTGCGCATCAGTACCAGCACTTTTTCCATACGTCGCAGCAGCGGGACGGTATTCAGAACCTCCTGCAGATCGGGCCCCGGCGCGCTGGTCATGGAAGCGCCAAAGTCTGCCAGCGGCGAGCTGTCATCCGGCCCGAAGCGGGACAGGTAGTGCTTGACGTCTTCTCCGTACAGCGGATTCGAGCGCAGCAATTCCTTAATGGCGCTGATGATGGCCAGGGTGTAGGCCTTGAGCTCGTCAGCGGGCTCCTCCGGCTCTTCGGGGTATTCCACCTCCACCAGATAAGGTGGCTTGCGGCGAAGCCACTGAACGATCCGGAAACGGGTCAGCCCCTGGGCGATAAACTGGATGTGGCCGCTATCCTGCTGGGCGTGATGGATACGTACGGCGCAGCCCATGGTTTCCAGCTCTTCACTGCCGGGAATATTACGGTCCGGGTCCGGGTTCTCCACATAACAGATACCCAGCATATGATGGTCGGTATCGCCGACCCGCTTCAGGGTTTCCTGCCACGGGTCCTGGTTGACCATAACGGGTTGCACCTGGGCAGGAAAAAACGGACGGTTGGATACCGGGATCACGTACATACGACGGGGCCGTGCCTCGCCGGGTACAATCAGCCCCTTGCCGGCATTTTCATCGGAACCAATGTACTCGGTGATATCGTCCTGTTCCGGTGCCTCGTTACGGTTTTCGTCGGCCATGGTGGTCCTCATCATCTCTGTGGCAGAGGCCGGCGGCAGTTGCCGTCCGGCGCCCGGTTACCCCGGGTACATTCAGTTATGTAGCGCCACCTTTCGGAAATTCAAGGTCTTACTTCGGTAAATGCTGAAGCTGTAACGGGCAATCCGGCGGCGAGTGGTGTCTTGAATTCGCTCCCTCTGGCACCATGTATAGTGAATCCATTATCCAACCGACCATTACCGGATCACGCAGGTACCAGAGCTATGAGCGATTCGCCGTTTATCTTCGAAGCCACCATGGAAAACTTCCAGGAAAAAGTCATGGAAGCATCCTCCACTACCCCGGTCCTGGTTGATGTCTGGGCAGAATGGTGCGCGCCCTGTAAGCAACTGATGCCCATTCTTGAGAAGCTTGCGGCGGAATATAACGGTGGCTTTCTGCTGGCGAAGGTTAACGCGGATGAGCAGCAGCAACTGACCGCCAGTCTTGGTGTGCGCAGCCTGCCCACAGTGATACTGGTAAAGGACGGTCAGGCGGTGGATGGCTTCAACAGTGCCATGCCCGAAGGTGAAGTGCGCAAGATGCTGGAACCCCATGTGGAGAAGCTGGGCGAGCAGGAATCCCCCTACGACAAGGCCCAGCGGTTGTGGGAAGAAGGTGACCTGGAAGGCGCGCTGACCATTCTCACCGAGCTGAACCAGCAAAATCCGGATGACCTGGACGTGCTGATCGACCTGGCCCAAATCAAGGCAGAGCAGGGCGATCTGGACACCGCTGAGCAGGTTCTGGACAGCCTGCCCCCTGAAGAAAAGCTCCAGCCCAAGGCCAAACAGCTGGCCGCCCGCCTGAACCTCCTGCGCCAAGCGGGAGAACTGCCGGCCATCCATGACCTGGAAATGGC
>CAZHAY010000177.1:0-3613 GCA_964530545.1 uncultured Marinobacter sp. | reverse complement strand
GTTCGAGTCCCCCACAGGCACTGTGACCATGCGCGCCAAGGATCACCAGATTCTGCAGCCCATGTACATTTCCGTGATGGACACCGAGGCCAAGTATGACGCTGACAACTCCGGTGCCGGCTTCCGTACGGTGGCCAACATTCCGGTCGAGCAGGCTACAGTTGAAACCACCTGCGACATGAGACGTCCGTAAACCCGCAATAAACTCCGGTGGCGCAATGCCACCGGAGATTTTCAGAAAAATAACCAGGAATTCGTCTCACCATGCTCGAAACCATCGCTTACTCAGTTCTCAATGGCGTGCTGTACGGTACGCTGCTGTTCATGATGTCCAGCGGCCTGACGCTGATCTTCGGGATGATGGGTGTCTTGAACTTTGCTCACGCCAGCTTCTATATGCTGGGCGCCTATTTCGCCTATACCTTTGGCCTGGGCACCGGTTTCTGGGTGGCCCTGTTCCTAGCTCCGATTGCCGTCGGCGCCATGGGCGCGCTGGTTGAACGTTACGGCCTGCGCCGGGTTCACCAGTACGGTCATGTGCCGGAACTGCTGTTCACCTTCGGCCTGGCCTACGTCATTGAAGAAATTGTCGCTCTGTTCTGGGGCACCGTGCCGGTCGCCTACAAGGCCCCTGACGCCCTGAACACGACCGCATTTACCTTGTTTGGACTGAACTACTCCTGGTTCAAGGTATTCATTCTGCTGGTGGCGGTTGGCATGTTTGTCGGCCTGTGGGCCCTGATCAAAAAAACCCGTGCCGGTCTTGTTATCCAGGGCGCACTGTCACGCCCGGATATGGTAGGCGCGTTGGGTCATAACGTACCTATGGTATTCACCTTCGTCTTCGCCTTTGGCTGCGCACTGGCCGGCCTTGGCGGCGTGGTCGGCGGTATCCACTTCGTTACCGACCCTGGCATGGCCTTCATGATGGGCCCGATCGTGTTCGTGGTCGTCGTGCTTGGTGGCCTGGGCTCTGTGCCCGGAGCCCTGGTGGCTTCACTGCTCATCGGCATCCTGCAGACATTCTTCCTGTCCGTGAACTTTTCCCTGGCGGGCAGTATTGGCGCGCTAGGCATCGAAAACTCCGGGTTCTTTGGAGTGCTGTGGCATATGGAAGCCACCCGACTTGCCCCCGTGCTTCCGTTCCTGCTGCTGGTACTGATGTTGATCTTCAGACCCCGTGGCCTTTTCGGGAAGCGTGAAGCATGACAACCACAACAACAACGCAACAGGAAACCAAATCTATGGCTACCAATACCGCAGCAGGAGGAACCCGCTTGCTGAAGTTATGGCCCTGGGTGGTCGTACCGCTTGTAGCCCTGGTACTGCCATTTATCTTCGACTCCGGCCACTCCATCAATCTGCTCAGCCATATGGGCGTGGCCATCATTCTGGCCCTGTCGTACAACATGCTGCTGGGCAACGCCGGGCTGCTGTCCTTCGGGCATGCGGTTTACTATGGCCTGGGCGCTTTTGTCGCCATGCACCTGCTTCGCAGCATCAACGATGCCGGCGGAGAAGGTCTGCCCATCGAGCTGCTGCCGGTTGTCGGTGCTGGTGCCGGTCTGTTCTTCGGCATCATCTTCGGGTCTTTCTCGGTACGCCGTGCAGGTGTGGTCTTCGCCATGATCACCCTGGGACTTGGTGCACTGGTGCACTCCAGCTCACTGATGTTCACCGATTTCTTCGGAGGTGAGGCAGGACTGTTCGGCTATCGCGATGAGGCACCGTCCCTGTTTGGCATCGATTATGCCTCCAGCCATAACGTGTACTATCTGGTGGTAGCCTGGGCCCTGATCGCGTCCATCCTGATCTACCTGCTCAAAAAGACACCGCTGGGCTGGATGGCCAACGCTGTCCGTGACAACCCCGAACGGGCCCAGTTCGTAGGTTATAACCCGACGATCGTACGGTTTATCCAGTTCGCCCTGTCCGCTACCTTTGCGGGCCTGGCAGGCGGCCTCTTCGTGATCACCGACGAAATCGTCACTGACGAGTCCGTGGGCCAGATCCAGTCCGGCGTGATACTGCTGGGTACCTACATTGGTGGTATCGGCTACTTTATCGGCCCGATCGTCGGGGCTTCCCTGGTCACCTTCCTGGAAAGCTCGCTGTCGTCTTACACCGAAGCCTGGGTGCTGTACTTCGGCCTGCTGTTCATCGGCATCGTGATGTTTGCGCCCATGGGCCTGGTCGGCATCGTCCACACCCAGTATCTGAGCTGGAAATCCGGCGGCTGGAAAGGCAATACCGGGATCAGGATCTATCTGCTGGTGGCTGGCCTGGTCGGTATTTTCGGCCTGGCCTGTGTGATTGAACTGTCTTACCACTACTTCCGTAGCTGGGACCCGAGTGCGCCCTTCGCGCTGATGGGTATTACCGTTGACGCCACCAGCGCTCTTCCCTGGCTGGTCTCATTTGGCATCACCATCATCGGTTTCGGGCTGATGCTGTTCCACGGCAACCCGATGCTCAAGCGCAAACTCAGCGACAAGTCGGACGGAGGTAAGGCATGACTACCCGTAACGCACTGGAACTCAAAGGCGTAAAGAAAAATTTCGGGCGTGCCGAAATCATCCGCGGCCTGAACCTTGAGGTTCACGAGCACGAACGCCACGTAATTATCGGCCCCAACGGAGCCGGCAAGTCCACCATGTTCAACCTGATCAGCGGACGGATGAAGGTTTCGGACGGCTCGATCAAGCTGTTCGGCAACGACATCCACAACCTGCCGGCCCACAAGGTCAACCGTATGGGCCTGAGCCGCAGCTTCCAGGTGACCAACCTGTTCCAGAACATGACCGTCATGGAGAACCTGCGCTGCTCGCTGCTTTGGTCGGAAGGGCACAAGTACGCCTTCTGGAAAAGTGTCATGAAGCAGGAGAACGTCGCTGAGCGGGCCTACGAACTGGCAGGGCGCCTGAACCTGACCGCACAGGCCGACATTCCGGCGTCATTGCTCACCTACGCCCAGCAACGATCCCTGGAGATTGGCTGTACTGTTGCCTCCGGCGCCAAGGTGATCCTGCTGGATGAGCCCACGGCGGGCATGAGCCGCACCGAAGCCAACGACGTCATCCAGCTGATCCAGCGGATGACTGGCGAGAACACCCTGGTAGTGGTTGAGCATGACCTGAGCGTCGTCTTCGAACTGGCAGATCGCATCTCCGTACTGGTGTATGGCGAAATCATCGCCACCGGCACCCCGGAAGAAATCCGCAACAATGCGACCGTTCAGGAAGCCTATCTCGGGACGGAGGTCCACTGATGCTCAAGATTCAGGATTTACACGCCTACTATGGCAAGAGTCACGTTCTCCGTGGCGTCAACATGACTGTCGAGCGCGGTGAAATCGTCAGCCTGCTGGGCCGTAACGGGGTTGGCCGCTCCACCTTGTGCAAGGCAGTGATGGGGCTGGTCGCACCCGTCGGTCATATAGAGTTTGACGGCAAGACCCTGAGCGGCCTGCAGTCCCATGAAATCGCTCACTCCGGCATCGGCTACGTACCGGAAGACCGGGCCATTTTCCCGGGCCTGTCCGTGCTGCAGAACCTCGAGCTGGGCATGAAGAAAAAAGGCAAGACCGGCGAAAAATGGACCCTTGAGAAAGCCT
>CAZHAY010000176.1:2184-3659 GCA_964530545.1 uncultured Marinobacter sp. | reverse complement strand
GATCTGGTTCCGGCGGCGGTGGAGAAGGCCGTGTCAGAAGGCGCCAGTGCAGCGGTAGATATTGCCGCCGTGGCTCGCAGCGGCGCGGAGCTGATCATTACCATGCTGCCGGCTGCCCGCCACGTGAAAGCGGTTTATCTGACTGATGACGGCCTGCTGGCTCATGTTCCCGCCGGCGTCCACCTTATCGACAGCTCGACCATCGACCCCATGACCGCTCGGGAGGTAGCCGCCAGGGCAGCTGAACAGGGCAATCCCATGCTCGATGCGCCGGTTTCCGGTGGTACGGGCGGCGCTCAGGCCGGCACCCTGACCTTTATGGTGGGTGGTGAGGCGCAGGAGTTTGCCTTCGCCCGGCCGGTGCTGGAAACCATGGGGCGGAACGTCATCCATTGCGGCGCTGCAGGTAACGGGCAGGCTGCCAAGATGGCGAACAACATGCTCCTGGGCATCTCCATGATCGGCGCGGCAGAAGCCATGAGCCTGGGAGTGTCCATGGGGGTCGATCCGGAAGTTCTGGCCGGCGTAATCAATACCTCAAGTGGCCGCTGCTGGAGTACCGACACCTATAACCCCTACCCGGGGGTTATGGAAACCGCGCCCTCCAGTCGGGGCTATACCGGTGGCTTTGGCACGGACCTGATGGTCAAGGACCTGGGCCTGGCCACGGAAGCCGCAAAAGCCAGTGGCCAGCCCGTCATTATGGGAGCGCTGGCGCAGCAGCTCTACCAATCCATGAGTTTCGACGGTAATGGCCACCTGGACTTCTCGGCCATTATCAAACGTTATATGAAGGACAGCACATGACCGATAACCAGCCGGATGTCATCGTCGAGGTTCGGGGCCGCTTTGGCTACCTGACCCTGAATCGCCCCAGCGGACTGAATGCCCTGACCCTGGACATGGTGCAGGCCATCCATCAGCAGATGGACGACTGGGCACGGAACGATGATATCGAAGGCGTGATCTTCCAGGGTGCCGGCGAGAAGGCCTTCTGTGCCGGTGGTGACATCCGCGCCCTGTACGACAGCTACCAGAGCGGTGGCACCCTGCACCGGGTGTTCTTTGAGGAAGAGTACGCCGTGGACCAGGCCATTCATGAATACCAGAAGCCGGTGCTGTGCCTGATGAACGGCTTCGTCATGGGCGGCGGCATGGGCCTGGCACAGGGCGCCAGCCTGCGCATCGTTACCGAGCGCGCGAAGCTGGCGATGCCGGAGACGGGTATCGGTTACTTCCCGGATGTGGGTGCGACCTATTTCTTAGGCCGCCTGCCGGGCCGCCTGGGCGAATATCTGGCGATCACCGGTGCCCAGCTTGGCGCGGCCGATGCGTTGTTTGCGGGGCTCGCTGATATGTACGTGCCCGCGGATAACCTCCTCAGGGTGGATGACCTTCTGGCGACTGTCGATACCAAAACGATAGATGCGGTGAAGACCCGGCTCGGATCCCTGGCCGGCGATCCGGGCGAAGCC
>CAZHAY010000176.1:0-2084 GCA_964530545.1 uncultured Marinobacter sp. | reverse complement strand
ATGCAGGATATTGAGTTCAACGAAGACCAGCGGATGATCCGCGATATGGCCCGCCAGTTTGCCCAGAGCGAACTGGCCCCCCGGGCCGCGAAATGGGACAAGTCCGGCTACATCGACGACGCCGTGATCCGGCAGATGGGCGAGCTGGGCCTGCTGGGCATGGTGGTGCCGGAAGAATGGGGTGGCAGTTTTGTGGATTACGTGGCCTACGCCCTGGCGGTAGAAGAAGTGGCCGCCGGCTGCTGTGCCACCAGTACCCTGATGAGTGTCCATAACTCGGTGGGTTGTGCGCCGGTGCTCAACTACGGTACCGACGAACAGAAATCCCAATGGCTGCCGTCACTGGCCAGCGGTAAAACCATCGGCTGTTTCTGCCTCACCGAACCCCAGGCCGGCTCCGAAGCCCACGCCCTGAAAACCCGGGCCGAACTGAAGGACGGCGAGTGGGTACTCAACGGCGCCAAACAGTTTGTCACCAATGGCAAGCGGGCGGGTCTGGCGGTGGTCTTCGCGGTCACGGATCCGGATCTGGGCAAGAAGGGGCTGTCGGCATTCCTGGTGCCCACCGACAACCCGGGTTATCGGGTGGATCGCCTGGAGCACAAGATGGGCATTCGCGGCTCGGACACTTGCGCCATTACGCTGGACGACTGCCGGATACCCGAAGCAAACCTGCTGGGCCCGAGAGGAAAAGGTCTGTCCATCGCACTGTCCAACCTGGAAGGGGGACGCATCGGCATTGCCGCGCAAGCCGTCGGCGTGGCACGGGCCGCGTTCGAGGCAGCGCTGAAATACGCCCGCGAGCGCCAGCAGTTCGGCGTACCCCTGACCGAACACCAGAGCATCGCCAATATGCTGGCCGACATGCACACCCGCCTTAACGCCGCGCGCTTGCTGGTGGCCCACGCCGCCCGCCTGAAAACCGCTGGCCTGCCGTGCCTGTCTGAGGCGTCCCAGGCCAAGCTTTTTGCCAGCGAGCTGGCGGAGGAAGTCTGTTCCCACGCCATTCAGATTCACGGCGGTTACGGCTTCCTGGAGGACTACGCTGTAGAGCGCATGTACCGGGATGCCCGCATCACGCAGATCTATGAGGGTACCAGTGAGGTGCAACGGCTGTTGATTGCGCGGGAGCTTAAAAATCTTCTCTGACGGGGAAAATATGCCATCAACCAGTGACTTGCGGTAGAGTGTGACTATAAGCGCAAAGACACCAGAACCCGTCGTACCCGGCGGAATCCATTGAGTTCAGTAGCGCCAACGGCTTACCGGAGCCGGCGTGACGTTAACGAGGAAGTCATCATGTCCGATACCGTACAGGTCATCCGCACGGAGCACGAAGGCGTAGTAGAAGTTCGCCTGAACCGTCCCGAAAAAATGAACGCCCTGGACACCGGCATGTTCAGCAACCTTGCCCGCGTCGGTGAGGAACTGAAAAACGACCCCACCCTGCGGGCCGTGGTGATTGGTGGTGAAGGCCGCTGTTTTTGCGCCGGCCTGGACATGAGCGGCTTTTCCAGGATGGCCTCGGGTGGAGGTAGTGGCGTTAGCGGCAGCGGCCTGGAACCCCGGACTCACGGCGACTCCAACCTGGCCCAGTATGTGTCCATGGTTTGGCGGGAACTGCCTGTGCCCGTCATCGCGGCCGTTCATGGTGTCTGCTTCGGAGGCGGTCTGCAGATCGCCCTGGGTGCTGATATACGCTTTGCCACCCCGGACTCCCAGTGGGCTGTAATGGAAATCAAATGGGGTCTGGTGCCGGATATGGGCGGCATGGTGCTGCTCAACGAGCTGGTGCGCCCCGACGTCTTCCGGGAATTGTGCTACACCGGCAGGGTGCTGGATGGCCAGGAAGCCTGGGAACTGGGCATCGCAACCCATGTGGGCGGTAACCCGAGGGAAGAAGCACTGGCCATGGCCCAGACCATTGCCACCAAGAGTCCCGACGCCATCCGCGCCATGAAGCGCATGCTTAACAGCGCCATTACTCCGAAGGAACACGCAGCCCGCATCCTGCTGGAAGAATCCCGGGAACAGGACCGCATCATTGGCAGCCCGAACCAGGTCGAGGCCGTCTACGCCAACCT
>CAZHAY010000175.1:0-3693 GCA_964530545.1 uncultured Marinobacter sp. | reverse complement strand
CCAATGACGCCGCCGTACCAGAGAATCAGTACCACTACCCCGATACCCAGGATCGCCCAGAGTATGGAAACAAGGGTTACCCAGGTTCTGCTTGTCCGTTCCTCTCGTGCCATGATGCCGACCCATTTCTGCGCGTTTCGCAGCGCGCACCGCACCTGTTATCCGGTTGTTGGTCGGCAGTATAGGGGTGAAACCTGATGCGGAAACGCAACCGCACCCACATTGCACACGATGTACTGCGGTGTTATTCATTCTTCAGTGCCGGGTGCCGGAACCGAATGCAATTCAGCCTGCATTGCTAGTGCAGCTTCCAGCAATAGAATTCCACCCATAGTGCAGAATCCACCGGCAATCAGACGGAAGCAACCTGGCATCAAAGGATGGTGGTTGCCAGTTGCAGTGCTGGTTCTGCTGCTGAGCGGTTGCGGCAACGAGCTCGTGCTGGACCCCCAGGGTCCGGGCGCCGCAGGGATCGCCCGCAGCTGGTGGGTCCTCTACTGGGTAGCGGTTGCGGTCGTCATCCTGGTATTCGTGCTGCTCGGCCTGGCAATCTGGCGCCGACGCCCGCAAACGGCCAGCCCGGATGCGGAAGGACGCGGCAAGACGGTCCTGATCTGGGCGGGCGGTGTCGCCCCGCTGGTGATTCTGCTGGCAACCACCGTGTTCATTCTCCTCGGCATGCGTCAGCTTGAGGGAGACACCGAGCCGGTCGAGGTAATCACCATCACCGGGCACATGTTCTGGTGGGAGCTTGAGTATGAGGAGGGCGGCTTCGCCAGTGCCAACGAGCTGCACATCCCGGTGGGCCAGCCTGTCCTCCTGGAACTCGAATCGGCTGACGTCATCCACTCGTTCTGGGTACCGCAGCTGGCGGGAAAGATGGAACTGGTACCGGGCCGCACCAACCAGCTCATCATCCAGGCGGACGCGCCCGGCGCCTACTCCGGGTTCTGCGCTGAATTCTGCGGTCCCGGCCACTCCCACATGCGGCTGGTGGTGGTGGCGCAGATGCCAGCTGATTACGAGGCATGGGTAGAGCGGCAGGCAGCGGATGCACCTGAGCCGGACACGGAACTCGCCCAGGAAGGCCGGGAGGTATTTGAGCGTCTGATCTGCTCCAACTGCCATACCGTCCGCGGCGTTTCGCAGGCCACAGAAGGCGTGGCGCCGGACCTGACGCATCTGTCCAGTCGCAGCACGCTGGCCGCCCGAGCGCTGCCGAACACGCGGCAGCATCTCGCCAACTGGATCCTGAGCCCGCAGGAGATCAAGCCCGGGACGCAGATGCCCCCGACACCGATGAGCGGGCGCGACCTTGACGCGCTCATAGCTTTCCTTGGAGTGCGCGAATGAACCAATCAGCCGGTATCCCACGGGAGGACCATGGCGGCTACCGCCCGGACGAACGCTCACTGGACAGAGCGTGGTCACGTCCGCCGGGATTCCTGGGCCGGCTCATGGAGGTCAACCACAAGTCCGTCGGCATACGGTTCCTCGTTACCGGCATCGTGTTCATGATTCTGGGTGGAATCCAGGCCCTGATGATGCGCACGCAGCTCATACAGCCGGAGATGGACCTGATCAGCGCGGAATTCTACTCGCAGCTGTTCAGCATGCACGGCACCACCATGATGTTCCTGTTCGCGGTCCCGATATTCGAGGGAGTCGCGATGTACCTGATTCCGCTGATGGTCGGCGCGCGCGACATGAGCATGCCACGCCTGTCAGCGTTCGGTTACTGGCTCTACCTGATCGCCGGTGTGACACTGTTCGTCTCGTTCTTCGCGGGGGTGGCTCCGGACGCGGGCTGGTTCGCCCACGCCCCACTGTCTTCCGACAGGAACTTCACTCCCAGTATGGGCATGGATGTCTGGTCGACCGCCATAAGTCTTCTGGAGATTTCTGCCCTGGCGGCGGCCGTGGAGATTATCGTTACGGTTTTCAAGATGCGCGCGCCGGGCATGACCCTGAGTCGCATGCCGGTACTGGTCTGGGCGATGCTGGTAATGGCGTTCATGATCGTGGTTGCCATGCCGGCCGTTCTACTGGCCTCTCTTGCAATCGCCATGGACCGCATGGCGGGCACCCACTTCTTCAACGCGGCCATGGGCGGAGACCCGGTGCTGTACAAGCACCTCTTCTGGTTCTTCGGACACCCGGAGGTCTACATCATCTTCGTGCCTGCACTCGGCGTGGTGGCGATGGTTCTGATGGCGATGGTGAGGCGGCCGATCATCGGCTACACGCTGGTGACAATGGCGCTGGTCGCCATGGGCGTGCTCTCGTTCGGCCTCTGGGCGCACCACTTCTTCGCCGTCGGCCTGCCCCCGATAGTCATGTCTTTCTTCGCGGTGGCGAGCGTGATGGTCGCGATTCCCAGCGCAATCCACATATTCAGTTTCCTGGCCACCACGTGGTACGGGAAACCCGTGTTCCGGGCGCCATTCCTGTTTCTGCTCGGTTTCGTTCTCGTTTTCATGGCCGGTGGGGTGACCGGTGTGATGCTGGCCGCCGTACCTGTCAACGTCCAGGTGCACGATTCGTACTTCGTCGTGGCCCACCTGCATTACGTGCTGATCGGCGGCGCCGTGTTCCCGCTGTTCGCGGGCCTCTACTATTGGGTGCCGAAGATAACGGGACGCATGCTCAGCGAACGCATCGGCCGCTGGCAGTTCTGGCTGATGTTCATCGGCATGAACATGACATTTTTCATCCAGCACCACCTGGGCCTTACCGGGATGAGCAGGCGCATCGACACCTACACGGCCGACATGGGCTGGACAACACTCAACCTGATTTCGACCATCGGTTCCTACATCCTGGGCATCGGCATCGTGCTGTTCGTCGTCAACTTCATCTGGAGCCTCAGGCGGGGAGAGCCGGCCGGAGAGGACCCCTGGGGTGGACCCACCCTGGAGTGGTCCATGCCGTCGCCACCTCCCGGGTACAACTTCCTGTACCTGCCAGTGATCCGCAGCCGCTACCCCATGTGGGAGCCGCCGCAGGCGCCGGCGGGGAGCGACACCGCTGCCGACCGCGGCCTGCGCACACTCCCGCAGTTCGATGACAGCGTCCGTGAGACCTGGGGCACAAGCCTGATAGCCGGCGAACCGGAAAGCCGCGTGACCCTGCCAGGACCCAGCATCTGGCCACTGCTTGCCGCCCTGTCTGCCTCGGTGGCATTCGTGGGCCTGCTGTGGTCGTTCTGGGCCGTACCGATCGGCGCCTTCCTGTTCTACCTGTCCATGATTGGCTGGCACTGGCCGTTCAACAAGGAGTTGGCGACATGAGTGATGCCGCCCTGCGTACTCCTGAGTTGCCCAGCCACACGTTGGGTCCCAAGAACGTCATCTGGTGGGGCATGCTCGGCCTCATCACCATCGAAACCGTCGTGGTTGCCGGCCTGATCGGCATGTATTTCTATCTGAAGCTCCACAATCCCGCGTGGCCGCCGGAGGACATCGACAAGCCCCACCTGCTGCTTCCGATAGTGAACACGGTGATCCTGCTGGCCAGCGGCGTCGCCATGCGCATAGCTGACAACGGTGGCAAACACGAGCGACGCAGGCAGCTGCTGATTGGCCAGGGTATTGCGCTCACACTGGCGACCATCTTTCTGACCCTCAAGGTTGTGGAGTACAGCGGCTACGACTACGACTGGACCACCCACGCCTACGGTTCCATGACCTACGC
>CAZHAY010000174.1:0-3819 GCA_964530545.1 uncultured Marinobacter sp. | reverse complement strand
CGGTCGTCTCGGCGGTGCTGAGATCGCGCGCTCGGAGTGGTACCGCGAAGGTCGCGTTCCGCTGCACACACTGCGTGCAGACATTGACTACGCCACCTACGAAGCGAAGACCACCTACGGCATCATCGGCGTAAAGGTATGGATCTTCAAGGGTGAGATTCTTGGTGGTATGGATGAAGTCCGTGCTGACAAGAATGCCTCTCGCAAGAAAGGTTCCAAGTAAAGGGGCACTCGTATGCTGCAGCCAAAACGCACCAAATTCCGGAAGGTAATGAAAGGCCGTAACACCGGTCTCGCCAACAGCGCAAACAAGGTGAGCTTCGGTGAATACGGATTGAAAGCGACGACTCGTGGACGTATAACGGCACGCCAGATTGAGGCGGCCCGTCGTACCATGACACGTCGGATCAAGCGGGGTGGAAAGATCTGGATCCGAATCTTCCCGGACAAGCCGATCTCCAGCAAACCGCTCGAAGTTCGTATGGGTAAAGGTAAGGGTTCTGTCGAGTACTGGGTAGCCGAAATCCAGCCAGGTCGTATGTTGTACGAAATGGAAGGGGTTTCTGAAGAAGTGGCACGGGATGCATTCACGCTCGCAGCCGCCAAGCTGCCCGTTCAGACCACCTTTGTAACGAGGACGGTGATGTGATGAAAGCAACAGAGCTGCGTGAGAAGTCAGTCGACGAGCTGAACAAGGAGCTGATCGACCTCCTGAAGGAGCAGTTCAACCTGCGTATGCGTAAAGCAACAGGTCAGCTGAATCAAAGCCATCTTGTCGGCAAGGTGAAGCGCGACATTGCTCGTGTGAAAACAGTATTGAACGAAAAGGCAGGACAGTAACATGACTGAAGCTACCAAATCTGCCAGAACCCTTAACGGCAAGGTCGTGAGCAACAAGATGGAGAAATCCATCGTTGTTCTGGTGGAGCGTCAGGTGAAGCACCCGCTGTACGGCAAGTACATCCGGCGTTCCACCAAGATTCAGGCTCATGACGAACAGAATGAGTGCAACATCGGTGATCTGGTAACTATCCAGGAAACCCGCCCCATCTCTAAGAACAAGAGTTGGGCTCTGGTTGAAGTCACCGAACGCGCTTCCAAGGTGTAATTCGCCCGGAGAACATCCATGATTCAGACTCAAACCATGCTTGAAGTCGCTGACAACAGCGGCGCGCGTCAAGTGCAGTGCATCAAGGTGCTGGGCGGCTCACACCGGCGTTACGCAAGAATCGGGGACATCATCAAGGTAACCGTTAAGGAAGCCATTCCCCGCGGTAAGGTGAAGAAGGGCCAGGTCCTCAATGCTGTTGTTGTGCGCACCCGTAAGGGCGTACGTCGTCCCGACGGATCGCTGATCCGCTTTGACGGCAACGCAGCAGTGCTTCTTAACAACCAGGACGCGCCGATCGGCACCCGGATTTTCGGGCCGGTTACCCGCGAACTGCGTAATGAGAAGTTCATGAAAATTATCTCACTGGCACCCGAAGTACTGTAAGGACTAGAGGCCGGTTATGAAAAAGATCAAACGAGATGACGAAGTCATCGTGACCACAGGTAAAGATAAGGGCAAACGCGGCAAAGTCCTGAAAGTTCGGGACGATGGTCGGCTGATCGTGTCTGGCATCAATATGATGAAGAAACACACCAAGCCGAATCCAATGCTGGGTAGCCCAGGTGGCATCGTCGAAAAAGAAGCGCCAATCCAGGCTTCAAACGTGGCTATTTTTAATCCGCAGACCGGCAAAGCCGATCGCGTAGGCTTCCAGATCAAGGAAGACGGCGCCAAGGTGCGGATCTTTAAGTCCACTAACGAAGCTGTCGATAGCCAGTAAGGGGTGGTGGTTACGATGCTTAACATGAAAGAGCAGTACAAAGCGGAAGTGGTGCCTGCCCTGCAGAAAGAGTTCAGCTACAAGAACATCATGCAGGTGCCACGGATTCAGAAAATCACCCTGAACATGGGTGTTGGTGAAGCGGTTGGTGATAAAAAGCTGATCGAGAATGCGGTGGCGGATCTGGAGCGTCTGTCAGGGCAGAAGGCGATTGTCACCAAAGCCCGTAAATCCGTGGCTGGTTTCAAGATCCGTGAGGGCTGGCCCATTGGTTGTAAAGTAACACTGCGGGGCGACCGCATGTGGGACTTCCTCGACCGGTTGGTGCACATTGCCATTCCCCGTGTGCGGGACTTCCGGGGCTTGAACCCGAAATCCTTCGACGGACGTGGCAACTACAGCATGGGTGTGCGTGAGCAGATCATTTTTCCTGAAATCGACTACGATCGCGTAGACAAGATCCGGGGTCTGGACATCACCATCACCACCAGTGCCGAAACCGATGATGAAGGCCGCGAACTGTTGAAAGCCTTTGGCTTTCCGTTCAAGAAATAAGGAACGAGTGACATGGCAAAGGTTTCCATGAAAAACCGCGAGCTGAAGCGCGAACAGACGGTACAGAAATATGCCGCCAAGCGTGCCGAGCTCAAGGCTATTATCAAGAACCCGAATACCAGCGACGACGAGCGCTGGGAGGCTCAGATGAAGCTGCAGCAGCTTCCTCGTGACGCGAGCCCCTCACGCCTTCGCAATCGTTGCCAGATGACCGGTCGTCCTCACGGCGTCCTGCGCAAGTTCGAACTTTCACGGATCAAACTCCGTGAGTACGGCATGCGTGGCGACGTTCCAGGCCTGACCAAGTCCAGCTGGTAAGATGTCACCGCGCCTTGTCGCGGTGATCGTTGGTAAGCGGTGCGGCAAGCCGCTGCACAACTAAAAAGATCAGGAGCCATACCGATGAGTATGCAAGACACGCTTGCGGATATGTTTACCCGTATCCGTAACGCCCAGATGGCACAGAAGGCTGACGTGGCCATGCCGTCTTCCAATATGAAGGTCTCTATAGCCCAGGTCCTTAAGGACGAGGGTTATGTTGGGGACTTTACCGTTTCAGCTGATACCAAGCCGGAATTGACCATTACCCTCAAATACTTCGGTGGCAAGCCGGTTATCGAGGATATCAAACGGGTCAGCCGTCCCAGCCTGCGCCAATATAAGGGCACGGGAAAACTGCCTAAAGTGGCAGGTGGCCTTGGAATCGCAATCGTGTCTACGTCCCGTGGCGTTATGACAGACCGCGCCGCGCGCGCTGCCGGCATCGGCGGCGAAGTCATCTGCACCGTATTCTAGGAGAAAGACATGTCCAGGGTTGCCAATAATCCTGTCGTTCTGCCTTCCGGTGTTGAGGTTAAGCTGAACGGACAGGACATCAACGTAAAGGGCTCGAAAGGAGCGCTGAATCTAACCATTCACCAGGCGGTGGAAGTGAGCCAGGAAGAAAACACCCTGCGCTTTGCTCCTCGTGATGGTGGTCAACAGTCCCGCGCTCTTGCTGGCACAATCCGTGCACTGGTTAACAACATGGTTACCGGTGTGTCCTCAGGGTTTGAGCGCAGGCTCAACCTGACCGGTGTTGGTTACCGTGCGCAGGCACAGGGCAAGAAAGTTAACCTGACATTGGGTTTCTCCCATCCGGTTGAGTATGAGCTGCCCGAGGGGATCACTGCGGAAACTCCGTCCAATACGGAGATTGTTATTCGCGGGATCGATAAACAACAGGTTGGCCAGGTCGCTGCAGACATTCGCGCGTTCCGTCCGCCCGAGCCGTACAAGGGCAAGGGTGTTCGTTACGCGGATGAGCAGGTAAGACGCAAAGAAGCCAAGAAGAAATAAGGCGGGGCTATGAGCGCGAATATTGAAAGATTGCGTCGCGCACGGAAAGTGCGCACTAAGATCCGTGAGCTGGGCTCCATTCGTTTGTGTGTAC
>CAZHAY010000173.1:0-3934 GCA_964530545.1 uncultured Marinobacter sp. | reverse complement strand
TTCGGCAGCGCCGGCACGCCGTGGAAGACCAGCGCCCGGGCCACATCCTCCGAGAAATAATCCAGCGCTACCCGGTCTTCTTCCGGCTGTTTTGGCGGTGCGACGTACAACCGGAACACATTGGACATCACCACCTGGCCGTCCACTTCCAGCCCCGCCTGCACCTTATAAAAGCCTGGCTCATCAATCAGCCAGCCGCCGGGGGACACGCTCACGTTGTGGGACCCGTACAGGGACTCTCCCGTCGCCAGGGATACCGGTTCGGGCTGGACGCAGTGAGTGACCATGCTCCGCCAGTGCCGGGGAGCGCTGCCTTCCCGTTGCACCATCAGCTTCAGGCTGCCATTGCCCGACAGAATATTGCTGTCCACCGACACCGGTTCGGCGGAGTGATTGGTCAGCTTGAGCTCAAGGATCACCGGTTCGAGAAACGCGTAACTGTTGACCTCCCGGTTGGGTCTGAGCTGCAATCGCCAGCAATGGTGCTCGTGGAGATCGTTGCGGAGCGCCTGCAGGCCGTGGTTCTCGAACCAGTTCCCATGCCCCATCTGCACGAAGCGCCGGGGCGCGTGGCGCATGAACAGCAGCTCTTCCCGGGTAAAGCGGAATTCAAAGTTTTCAAAGAACGCCTGCTCGCCACCGGCCACGTTGAAAGGGTAGTTCATGAAGCTGCGGGCCTCGGGCTCGTTGACCAGCGGCACCCAGGGGTCGCCCAGGGGTGTGTCGATGCCCTTTTGCCAGGAGTGGGCCAGATTGAACGCGTGGCCGGTTTCATGAATCGCCGTCCAGAACTGCATCCGCTGTTGCCAGGCCTCAGGGTCAGGGTCGCCCGGGGGCGCCTGGCGGATAAAGCTCTGGGTAAAGATGGCGGTTCCCTGGCGATGGTGGTCGCCAATGTCATCAAACATCACGCCGCCGATCTCTTCCCCCTGGTAGTGCCGGTTGGCGTACAGCACCCACAACGCCCACTGGGGCCGATGGGCGAACCGTGACCAGTAGGTCACCATGGCGTTGTGCAGTTCTTCGTCGGACCAGGCCTCGTCCGCCCCGGCTTCGACTATGGGAATGACACTGCTCTCGGGAGATATGGCCGCGTCAAAGCCGGCTTGCTGGTAGATCCCGGCCAGGGTCAGCCGCTCGCCGGGAAGATCGGGCGGGCGCACGGGATGGGCATGGGTGTGGTACTCGGTGACAGGGTCGCCGGCGTTTTCTACCCGGTCCACTTCCAGGTCCACTTCATCAAAATACGGAGATTCAAAATAGAGCGGGTAGCTTCCCAGCCCCGGACGGTCGCCGAAGGCCAGGGTCACCATTGAGTCGCCGGCGGAGTCCAGTCCGGTGCCTTCAATGACCAGCCGCCGGCCCGGCAGCAGGTTGGGGTCACCGTCCAGATAGCTGAGGTCAGCTTCCAGCACCCGCTGCCCCGGCCCTGTCCGATCAGCGATAACCCGCGCTACGCCGTGGGCCATTACGGACGGGAACTGTCGGGATACTTCAACGGAGATATGGTCCAGTGCCTGGGGGCCATCGACATCGATCCGGACCACGACCATCAGGGCGGCGTCGACGCCTGCCCCAGGCCGGGACGGATCAACGCCCGGCAGGTAGCTGTATCGACCACTGATCGCCGGTGGCTGGGGTTCAGGCATGGCGGTTCCCTCGCTGCGTGCATTGCGGAGAGCTTAGACCAGGCAGGAAGGGCCTGCCATGCCGTTCTTCGATACAGGAAAAGCCAGGTTTCAGGTAAAAAGGGAGAGAGTTGAGCGGTCAGAGCGGGGAAAGGATCAGGGGGAGCAGGGCTCCCCCGTTGCAATACCTTTAGTTGGTCACATTCTGCCAGGCAGAAGAGGTTGCCTGTTTGGTGTCTTCCCAGGCATTACGGCTGGTTTCCTTGGTGTTCTCCCAGGCCTGACTCAGGCTGTCCCGGGTCTGGTTCCACCAGCTTTCGTCATATTCGGGCATGGCTTTGATTTCATCCTGGGTCGCCTCTATATGGACCTGATACTCCATGTCATCAAAATTATCGGCGTCCGAGTCCTGATCCAGGCTGACGGTAAACGTGCCCCGCTGGATAACAACCTCACTGCCGCCTAAACCCAGTATGTCACCAGTCTTGATGACCAGGGAATGCACTGACATGTCGTCGCCCAGCAGGATGTCTTCTACCTCGCCGATTTCCTCACCATTGCTGTCGAAGACATCAGCATCCATCAGTTCGTCTGCGGAATAGAGCCCCTGTGCTGCCTGTGCTGACAGACCGAACGCCAGTGAACCGGCGATGAGGGTTGTGCCCATGGCGCGAATCAGACGTGTGCGTTTCATAGCGAACTCCTTCTTCCTTAAACTCCTGGGAATGTCCGGCCTTGTGGCCGATTCTCTGCAACGTGATATGTGATGCCGATCACGTTACCTATAAAACTAGCAATGGCTAGCCGGTAGTCCAAGTGACGGTATGGCAATGAAAAACACAGGAAATGCTCAGGAAAAATCAGCGTTTTACGCTATCTGGAAGTCAACCGAAGAACCAGTAACACACAATGATGGCCGTAATCAGACCAGCCAGGTCCGCCAGCAAGGCACAGGCCAGCCCGTGGCGGATACGCCGAATGCCGACAGCGCCGAAATACACCGCCAGAACATACAAGGTAGTTTCGGTGCTGCCCTGCATGGTTGCCGCCATCAGCGCCGGAAAGCTGTCCACACCGAAGGTGTCCATGGTTTCAAGCATCATGGCCCGGGCACCACTGCCCGACAGGGGCTTCATTAATGCCGTTGGTAGCGCGTCCACAAAGCGAGTGTCCATGCCAAGGTTCTGTGCCAGCCAGCGGATCCCATCGAGACCGGTATCCAGCAGGCCACTGGCTCTCAGCACACCGACAGCAATCAGCATGGCAACCAGATAGGGCAGCAGACTCAGGGCCACCTGCAGACCTTCCCGTGCGCCCTCGACAAAAGCGTCGTAGACATTGACCCGTCGCAGGGCCGCAATCGCAAGAAAACTGATCACCACGCCGAACAACGTCAGGTTGCCGACCAGGGTCGACGTTGCTTCCAGCGCCTGGGCCGACATCCCTGCCAGGGTGGTCAGCAGCAGACCCAGCGCGGCCGCTCCGGCGAGCAGGTAGGCAAGCACCACGGGATGCCAGAGCCGGATCCGCTGCGCCACTGCGACAGTAAGCAGGCCCGCGAGGGTTGAGGCTGAGGTAGCCAGCAGAATGGGCAAAAACACCGCCGTGGGTTCTGCTGAGCCCTGCTGGGCCCGGTACATGAAGATGGTCACTGGCAGCAGCGTCAGGGACGAGGTATTCAGCACCAGAAAGAGAATCTGGGCGTTACTGGCGGACTCCTTGCTGGGATTGAGCGACTGCAGGGAGTGCATGGCCTTGATGCCGATGGGCGTGGCCGCGTTGTCCAGGCCCAGCACATTGGCGGCGAAATTCATGGTGATATGCCCCATGGCGGGGTGACCACTGGGCACTTCCGGCATCAGGCGACGGAATAACGGGTCCAGCAGACGGGCCAGCAGATCCACCAGACCGGCGCGTTCGGCAATCGCCAGAAACCCCAGCCACAGGGTCATGGTACCGGCCAGCACCAGCACGATTTCCACACTGAGTTCGGCCATGTCGAACAGGGCGGTGACCAGCCGGCTGAAGACCTCCGGGTCGTTATTGCCCAGCCATTGCCACAGCGCCGCCGCAAACGCTGCCAGAAAGAAACCCAGCCAGATACCGTTCAGCATGGGCCAATGGCCTCGCTGACAGCAGCGCTGTCCTTCCCTGTCCGATGATAGGGGAAAGCACCGGTCACCAGCTTCCTCCACGGAGCGCGCGAGCTGCCTTTATCCGGCCACTGAGCCAGAAGAGTACCGGGATCAACGCCCGCAATGTCAGCGCCAGAGGCCACATCAGCCAGCGCAGGAGGAACAGTAACG
>CAZHAY010000172.1:0-3987 GCA_964530545.1 uncultured Marinobacter sp. | reverse complement strand
CAACCGTAACCGCGGTGCCTGTCGATGAAGACCTGGAAGAAACACCGTTCGAAAGTCCAGCTTTTTGGCAGCATATGGTGACGTACGGCGTCGGTCTGGGAGTAGAGCCATCGATAGATCCGGTTGAGGCATTCAGCAGTTTGCGGACTGGTGATGAGGTGGCCTGGCCACAGCCGTCGTCTGACAATATTGCCAATATTGATGATCTTCTCCACGCGGGCGTTAATAGCCATGGTGGCTTTTTCAGTGCCTCAGACCCAACGACTTTCTCCAACGAGCTGAAACAGGTTCTGGCAGAGATCACCAAGGACCCAGGCTCTGCAACCTCTGTTGACGTATCTGGCGAACTGGTCGAGGAAGGCAACCTGCTGTTTGCCGCTTCTTACGACCCATCTAATTGGAGCGGTGACCTGAAAGCCGGGCGCATCGGAACAGGTGCTAGCAGGATCCCGGACTTTGAAACAATTGCCACCACGGCAAATGGATGGTCAGCGGCTGCGAGGTTAGACAGTGATACCTTCGATCCGAACGCCCGCACCGTGATCACCTATGTCGATGGTAAGAGTGCGCCTTTCCGGTGGGGTTCACTGGAGTCGGAACAGACCGCAGATCTCAGTTTAGGGGGCGACGCAGCCTTAGGGCAGGCGCGGCTCAACTATATTCGCGGTGACAGATCCCTGGAGGGTGCAAGCGCCCCTTCATTCCGTAGGCGAGGGTCGCGGCTGGGTTCCATTGTAAACTCATCGCCCACCTACGTCGGTGCACCGGTCTCAGGCTGGCCGGATAGCGGAGCATTCGGTGTCGAGGGCGATCGCTATTCATCTTTTGTCGATGATAATCAGAGCAGGACACCGGTCGTCTTTGCCGGCGCCAACGATGGAATGTTGCACGGGTTCCGCGCAACGCTCGGGGCAAATGGCGGACAGGAGCTGTTGGCTTATATTCCAGGGTTCCTGTATTCCACGGATGCTTACAGTGGTCTTCATTATCTGACAGATCAGAACTACGGGCACCGTTATTACGTTGACCTGGCGACGCGCAAGCAGGACGTCTACACAAAGGGGCGCCGCGCTAATAATGGCAATGCGACGGCGAGCCGGGACTGGCGCACGGTCCTCGTCGGTGGCGCACGTGCCGGAGCAAAAGGCATCTTCGCACTGGATGTGACTGATCCAGGTGACTTTGATGAGAGCGATGCACCGGGCCTGGTGCTGTGGGAGTTCTCGGCGGCCGATGATGCCCGACTTGGCTACATCACGCAGCCACCCGTTATCGCGCTCTCTAACTGGGGCGGCCAACAGCGGTGGACGGCATTTGTGGCGAACGGCTACAACAGCACTATCGCAAGCACAGGCTTCTTTATCCTGGACCTGGAAGGTGGGCTGGACGGTGTATGGACTGAAAATACAGACTATCGCTACGTCGAGTTCGAGAACGCAGGCGACGGTCTCTCGCCCCTGACTGTGCTTGATACTACTGGTGACTATATGGCCGACCGCATCTACGCAGGCGATCTTGACGGCAACATCTGGGTAGCAACCAGTCAGTCTGGTAACTGGGCAGCCGCATACGCGCAACCGCTATTTACTGGCGATGGGCCCATTACAGGCGCTCCGGCAGTTGCCAGCAACAAGGATATGGCCCGGGCGACCAATGAGCCCAACCTGATGGTTTATTTCGGTACAGGGAAATACCTCGAAACGACTGATGTAACGAACGTTGATACCCAAGCGTTCTATGGAGTATGGGATAAGGGTGAGACCAATCTGGATTCGAGCGACCTCGTAGAGCGCACCCTGCAGGAAGAACAGCGGGACGTCGAGGGCGTTGCTCAGCATATCCGAATCTCGGAGGGCGACCCGGTGAACTATACAACCCATTACGGTTGGTATGCTGATCTCACGGATACTGGCGAGCGGGTCGTAAATAACCCGATAGTCCGCGGCGATTATGTGTACATTAACACGATTATCCCAAGCTCTGACCCCTGTGCTGGTGGTGGTTCAGGGTGGATCATGGGCTTCGGACGAATGGGTGGGATCGTTGTTGATAATGCCAAATCGTTTCTTAACTATCCGGCTGACACCCAGGGTTATAGAACAGGCGGAATGCCGTCACAGATCGCGGTCCGTGGCGATACTCTTCTGTACGACCAATCCGGTAAAAATCCGGATGCGGAAGACCTGCCCCCATTGGGCGGCGCTGTTCCCGGCGCCGGACGCCGCGGCTGGCATGAACTCGTTGAGTAGTAAGGGCTTCAGATGAAAGTGAAACGTAACAGCCGTGGTTTCTCGCTGATCGAATTGATGATTGTGGTAGCGATTATCGGCATTATTGCCGCGATCGCTTACCCGTCGTATGTCAATAACGTCCGGGACACCCGGCGGACAACGGCCCAGGCTGAGCTTATGGAGCTTGCGCAGTGGATGGAGCGCCAATACGCAGCAAGTTATGACTATCGGGACAGCGCCGGGAGCGCTCCGACGCTTCCTTTTAATGAGTCCCCTCGAAATGCAGGCTCCGGCGTTTTCTACAACATCAGCTTTGCCGCCGGCTCGGTAGGTCAGAACAGTTATACGCTTCAGGCGGTACCGGCAGGGGATCAGACGAAAGATCGGTGCGGTACACTGACACTTGACCAGGCTGGCGCACGGGGTGGCGCTGCTGCTAACTGCTGGTAAAGCCGACCTTATGAACCACAGGTAACCGGCTGTCCGTTGGCTTTCTCGACAATGCCATCGTTGTCCCGATCAGCAGCGAGGCGGACGCGTCCGCCTCTGCTGATAATGATATGAGCCGCCTGACGGACATCTCCGGACTCCGGGCACCAGGTAATGTTGCCCAGGTCACTGTAGATTTGTCCGTCAGGCCGGTACTGAAAATAACTGCGGGACAGCGAAGCGGCCTGGATTCTGCCGCGCTTTGGTGGGGGTAAGAGCCTTACCACGTGAGTGTTCTCGGTGAGTTTCCGCTCATTGAAGGGATCACGGAATAATTGCAGAGGAGCATTCCAGTTCTGACTGCAGCTCCCAGTTGACGGATCCAGGGGGCACAAGGTATGGATGCTGCCGGATCGGACGGCTTCGGCCCGGGCACTGGCGAGAAAACCGAAAAGGTCGTTAACTTCCGAACGGTTCTGCGTGCCGTCAAGAAGGTTGATAAAGCCCGGAATCGCTGTCACTGCCATAATGGCTACCAGTGCAGTGACAATAATCAGTTCAACAAGTGTAAAGCCAGCGCTGTTTGAAGTTCGCGCATTCATTGTATTGCTTCCCTGCAGTTGTCATACGCCCTCGACCCACCGGATCGCACTGCAGGGCAACGGATACCTTATCCGCTGGAATGAGAGTATAAGTTCTCGCTATCGGGATTCTGTTACAAAAAGGAAATTTGTGACCAGGTCAGGATTTACTCCATCCCCAACTTCTTCAACCGATACCGCAAAGCCCGAAAACTGATCCCCAGCCGCTTTGCAGCAGCCGTCTTGTTCCACCGCGTGGCCTCCAGAGCCTTCTCAATCGCCTGACGCTCAATGGCTTCCAGGTATCGCTCAAGATCTATTTCGCCTTCCGGTAAAGGCGGAAGCTCGCCATGGCCGGGAGTGGTATTGCTGGTGCTGGGACGCTCATGTGACACATCCATTGGCGGCGTGCCGATATGCAGATCGGGGCTATCAATGACCTCCGAATCGCAGAGGGTGAATGCCCGCTCCAGTATGTTCTCCAGTTCCCGCACGTTGCCGGGAAACGCATAGCCTTTCAGATAGGCGACGGCTTCCTGGCTGAGTCGTGCCGGGGCACAGTCATACTCGGTGGCGATACGCTCAAGCACGTGATTGGCCAGCAGTGGGATATCATCGGGCCGCTCCCGCAGGGGAGGCACCGACAGTTCAATGACATTAATGCGATAGAACAGGTCCTGGCGAAAGCTGCCGTTGATGACCAGCTCTGGCAGGTGCTTGTGTGTGGCGCTGAGAATGCGTACATC
>CAZHAY010000171.1:1624-4026 GCA_964530545.1 uncultured Marinobacter sp. | reverse complement strand
TGGCCTCCTTGTGACGTCCCTGGGCGTGAACGGCCCGGACATGGCGGGCATCAGAGCTGTAAAACCTAGCGAATACTGCCCCCGACAACAAGTGAATAATTTTCGTACATGTTTTTCAATAAAAACCCGACCATTGGTCGGGTTTCTCATGGAAGGGTCAGTATCGAGCGATTACCTACTGTTCTACAAACGCACGCTCAATCACATAGTGTCCGAGATCACCGGCACGGGCTTCACGGAAACCCATACTGTCGAGGATACGACAGGTATCCTTGAGCATGCTCGGGCTGCCACAGACCATGAAACGGTCATTTTCCAGATCCAGGTCCGGCAGGCCCAGCGTCTGGGTCAGCTTGCCACTTTCCATGGCACTGGTCAGGCGACCTTCATTGCGGAAGGGCTCACGGGTAACGGTGGGATAGTACAACAGCTTGCCATCGACCATCTCGCCGAAATACTCGTTATTCGGGAGACCTTCGATTTCCTCCTGATAGGCCAGCTCGGAAATATAGCGGACACCATGGGTAAGAATCACCTTATCGAAGGCTTCATATACTTCTGGGTCCTTGATAATACTCATAAACGGCGCCAGTCCGGTGCCGGTGCTGATCAGCCACAGGTTCTTGCCCGGCAACAGGTTATCAAGGATTAAGGTGCCGGTCGGCTTACGGCTGACCAGGATCTCGTCTCCGACCTGGATTTTCTGCAGCTGCGACGTGAGGGGTCCATCCGGAACCTTGATGGAGAAAAACTCCAGCTCTTCCTCATAGTTGGCGCTGACAATACTGTAGGCACGCATTAGCGGTTTGCCGTTCGTCTCCAGCCCAATCATAGTGAAGTGCCCGTTCTTGAAACGAAAGCCCGGATCGCGGCTGGTCGTAAAACTGAACAAAGTATCATTCCAGTGCCTTACGCTGGTCACTGTCTCTACGTTCATCTTGCTCATGGTTGTAAATCCACCCGCCTTTCTTTCAACCTGGTTAGAGAAACTGCAACATTGTGCGCATGGTACCCGACGTGTAACCTATCGATGAAATGGGATATTTACATATCGTTATTCGAGAAAACCGATTATGAAATACACATTCCGTCAGCTTGAGGTCTTTTTGGCCGCCGCCCAGTTCCAGAACATCACTCGTGCGGCAGAATCCCTTTCGATGTCACAGTCCGCCGCCAGCAGCGCATTAAAGGAACTGGAGAATCAGTTCGATATCAAGCTTTTCGACCGGGTTGGCAAGCGGCTTCAGCTCAACGAGCTAGGGCGGCTTTACCGACCCAAGGTGGAGCACCTGCTTGCCCAGGCTGACGAACTAGAACAGGCCTTGAGCCAACATGTTGAAGTGGGAGCACTTAAAGTCGGTGCCACGCTCACTATTGGTAACTATCTGGCCGTTGGGGTCATGGCCCAATACATGAATACCCCTACTCAACCCCGGGTTTCACTGGAAGTGGCGAATACCAGCACTATAGTTCGGCGGGTCCGAGACTTCGAGCTGGATGTCGGTCTCATCGAGGGTGAATTGCAGGCTTCGGACCTGGAAGTCACGCCCTGGCGGAACGATGAACTGGTGATTTTCTGCGCCCCTGAGCACCCCCTTGCTCGCAAGCGTGGGCTGACGGATGAGGATCTGGTGTCGGCCACGTGGATTGTGCGGGAGCCCGGTTCCGGGACTCGTCAGACGTTCGAACGCGGGATGCACGGGCTGCTGCCGAGGCTGAATATTCTGCTGGAGCTGGAGCATACGGAGGCGATCAAGCGGGCGGTGGAGGCTAATCTGGGGATTGGTTGTCTGTCGCGGATGTGTCTGGAAGATGCTTTCCGGCGCGGAGCATTGGTGCCGCTGCAGGCGGCGGCGCATCGCCGGTTTGATCGGCAGTTTTATTTCATTCTCCACAAGCAGAAGTATAAGAGCGCTGGGATTGATCGGTGGATGGAGTTGTGTAGAAATCTTGCATGAGGCCTGCTAATGCTCTGCCCTCGGGGTAGATAGCTTTACCTTAGGCTTTGAATTTTAACGTCGAGTTCGAGTATCTCCGCAGTTTTGGAGGAGACCTTCTCCGCATCTGAGATATCATAAAAGTCAGAAGGAGACGGCCCGGAGAGGTCTTTCCGGAACCTGAAGCGCCAGGGACGGCGCGACGGAGCCCTACATGGACGTACTTGCGAGGCGTTTCCGGAAAGACCTCTCCGGGGTGGCTCCCATGGCACCGCTTATTCAGGCCTGTTTTTTTAGCCCGTGAAAGTATGTTCTCTGCTTTACAGGCCGGATGGCTCGGTGCCAGGCGATCCGGGCGCGGTAACGGTTTACTGGACACGCCACGTGAATACGTCCATGTAGGGCTCCGTCGCGCCATCCCTGGCGCTCCAGGGTCCAGAAAACCGTTCCCGACCCGACTCGCTC
>CAZHAY010000171.1:0-1524 GCA_964530545.1 uncultured Marinobacter sp. | reverse complement strand
GCGGACTAACCGCACCTTAACTTTACCCCCTGATTCCTATAGAATGCAGCGCCGATTCGTGGCCTTTTCCACACAAAAACGCCCGCCAGCTCACGAGGCGCGGGTTTCCCCAACTGATGAGGGTCTATATCGTGTTAGAAGCGTATCGTGAACACGTTGCAGAGCGCGAAGCTCTGGGCATCCCCCCCAAGCCTTTGACCGCCGAGCAGACCGCCGGGCTGGTGGAGCTGCTGAAAAACCCGCCGGCCGGCGAGGAAGAAACCCTGGTATACCTGCTGGAAAACCGTATTCCGCCGGGTGTTGACGAAGCCGCCTATGTGAAAGCTGCGTTTCTGTCCGCCATCGCCCAGGGCGAAGCCACTTCACCACTGGTGAGCAGGGAATACGCCGTTAAGCTGCTGGGTATGATGCAGGGCGGTTACAACATTGAGACCCTGGTTGAACTGCTGGACGACAGCGCGCTGGCAGAGCTGGCCGGCGAGCAACTGAAGAAAACCCTGCTGATGTTCGACTCCTTCAACGACGTGAAGGATAAAATGGACGCCGGCAACGCCGTCGCCAGATCCGTTGTTGAATCCTGGGCCAACGCCGAGTGGTTCACCAGCCGTAAGAAAGTACCCGAAAGCACCAAGATGGTGGTGTTCAAGGTAACCGGCGAAACCAATACCGACGACCTGTCACCGGCACCGGATGCCTGGTCACGCCCGGACATTCCATTGCACGCCCGCGCTGCCTATAAGATGGAACGGGATGGCCTGAAGCCGGACGAGCCCGGTGTGACGGGTCCGATGCAGCAGATCGACGAGATCAAGGCCAAGGGTCTGCCGGTCGCCTTTGTTGGCGACGTGGTCGGCACCGGCTCTTCCCGTAAGTCTGCCACCAACTCTGTCCTGTGGTTCTTCGGTGACGACATCCCTGGCGTGCCCAACAAGCGTGCCGGCGGCGTCTGTATTGGCAGCAAGGTAGCTCCGATCTTCTTCAACACCATGGAAGACGCCGGCGCGCTGGTCTTCGAAGCCCCGGTCGATAACATGAACATGGGCGACGTGATTGAGATCCGCCCGTATGAAGGCAAGATCCTGAACGAAGCTGGCGAGGTTATCTCCGAGTTCGGTTTCAAGTCCGACGTTATTCTGGACGAAGTTCAGGCGGGCGGTCGTATTCCGCTGATCATCGGTCGTGGTCTGACCAACAAGGCCCGTCAGGCACTGGGTCTTGGCGCTACCGATATCTTCCGCCTGCCCAATGACCCGGTAGCGGGCAACCAGGGCTTTACCCTGGCGCAGAAGATGGTCGGCAAGGCCTGTGGTCTGGACGAAGGCCAGGGCGTTCGTCCGGGCACCTACTGCGAGCCGTTGATGACCACCGTTGGCTCCCAGGATACCACTGGCCCGATGACCCGTGACGAGCTGAAAGACCTGGCGTGTCTGGGCTTCCAGGCGGATCTGGTCATGCAGTCCTTCTGTCACACGGCGGCCTATCCGAAGCCGGTTGACGTGGAAATGCAGCACACCCTGCCCGACT
>CAZHAY010000170.1:0-4026 GCA_964530545.1 uncultured Marinobacter sp. | reverse complement strand
AGATCGCCGGCCCTTTCGAGGACGGGTCCGGAGGTGGTCTTGATGGCCACGCCCATTTCGTTGGCAATGATATTGGCGAGGGTGGTCTTGCCCAGCCCGGGCGGACCAAAGATCAGGGTGTGGTCGAGCGCTTCATCCCGTGCCCGGGCTGCGGAGATGAAGATGTCCATCTGCTCCCGTACCGCTGGCTGACCCACATACTCGGCCAGACGATGGGGCCGGATGGCCCGGTCATAGACTTCTTCCTGAAGCCCGGCCTGGGGGGAAATCAGTCGATCAGATTCAATCATGTAAAGACTCGTTACAGGTTTTCACCATCATACCTGTGTTTGGATGATGAGTTCATCCATCCTGAACCGACAGTTCCGGTGACCGGACCGGCTTCGGTCACCCGCTAACCCGGACACATTGTACGAGCCGCATGACGCCTGTCACGTTACGCTCTTTACACGTTCACAGCCCTGGGACGGTCACCGGGAGAGGTCAGCCGGCGGGAACCATGGCTTTTAATGCCTGGCGGATAAGCTCTTCCCGGCTCATGCCTTCCTCTGCCACGCGGCTGATCGCGCGGGACGCTTCCTGGGGCCTGTAGCCCAAGGCAATGAGCGCAGCCTCGGCCTCTTCACTGGCGTCCGGCTGACGGGTCGCCGGTCTGCCGGATGCTGCTCCCGGCGAGCCCTGTGACACCATGCCATCCAGCTGGCCAATACGATCCGCCATTTCGATCAGCAGACGCTCGGCGGTCTTTTTGCCAATGCCCGGAATCTTGACCAGCGATGCCACATCACGGTCTGCGACGCAGCGGATGAACTGCTCCGTCTCCAGCCCCGACATGATGCCCAGCGCCGACTTGGGGCCGACGCCATTCACCCGGATCAGCAGGCGGAAAAGATCACGGTCCAGCTTCTGGGCGAACCCGTAAAGGCTGTGAGCGTCGTCCCGTACCGCAAAATGCGTGTGCAGGAGCACTTCCTGACCAGGTTCGGGTAACTGGTAAAACGTGCTGTAGGGAATGTCCACTTCATAGCCCAGCCCGGCTGCTTCCACCAGTGCCTGGGCAGGCTGCTTCTCAATAAGGATACCGCGCAGTCGTCCGATCACCGCTTATGCACTCCAATCTTATCTGGCTGGCTCGGGGCCTGGCCGGTTACTCCCGACAGGGTCAGCGCATCCGTCCACCGCGGACACGGCCGCGGGTGGTCATTGCTGTCTCCGGGAGGCCTGATACTGCACGCCCCGCCGTCAGGCGGGCCACACTCTGGCTCATATGGGCATGGCAAAGGGCAATGGCGAGGGCATCGGCCGCGTCGGCCTGGGGTTTTTGGGTCAGGCCGAGGATGGCCTGAACCATATGCTGAACCTGGGTCTTGTCGGCACTGCCCTTGCCTACCACCGCCTGTTTCACCTGGCGGGCGGAGTATTCGTGGACCGGCAGACCGGAGTTGGCGGCACTGACAATGGCCACGCCCCTGGCCTGGCCCAGCTTGAGCGCAGAGTCCGGGTTGCGGGCCATAAAGACCTGTTCAATGGCGAATTCATCCGGTCGGAACTCGGCAATCAGTGTCGCCAGGCTCTGGAAGATGACTTGCAGGCGCTCGGCCATCACCCGCTCGCCCACCCGGATGCAGCCGCTGTCCAGATACTCGGTGTGCCGCCCGGTCACACGGATAATGCCGTAGCCGGTAATACGCGACCCGGGGTCGACACCGAGAATGATTGCCATCAGGGCCTGTCCTTCTGATACACGGTCCGGTTAATCAGCCGTTCAACTCCTGCAGCACCTCTTCAGAGAATTCCGCGTTGGAGTAAACGTTCTGTACGTCATCCAGGTCTTCGAGCATATCGATCAGTTTGAGATTGGTCTCGGTACCTTCCCGGTCCAGTTCTACGGTCGTGGATGGCACCATGGTCACTTCGGCGTTGTCTGGCCCCAGCCCGGCCTTCATCAACGCCTCTTTCACATCGAGGTAGGCTTCTGTCGACGTAAGAACCTCATAGGAGCCATCGTCCTGCTCGACGATATCCTCAGCACCGGCCTCGAGTGCAACCTCCATCAGTTGCTCTTCACTGGCACCAGGAGCAAAGGACAGTACGCCCTGCTTGCTGAACAGAAACGCTACCGACCCATCGGTCCCCAGATTACCGCCGTTGCGGCTGAACGCATGGCGAACTTCGGCCACGGTTCGGTTGCGGTTATCGGTCATGGCCTCGATGTAGATCGCAACGCCACCGGGCCCATAGCCTTCGTAGGTCAGCTCTTCGTAGTTGTCATCGTCGCCACTGCCGGCGCCGCGCTCAATGGCCCGCTCAATGGTGTCCTTCTTCATGTTGGCGGTCAGTGCCTTGTCCATGACCGCCCGCAGCCGCGGGTTGTCATTCGGGTCCGGGCCGCCCATACGTGCTGCCACCACCAGCTCACGGATGACTTTGGTGAAGATCTTGCCGCGCTTGGCATCCTGGGCCGCTTTGCGGTGCTTGATGTTGGCCCATTTACTATGCCCGGCCATAAACCACTCCTGTCTTTCTGTTGGCCTATGAATGGGGGACTACCCCTGACCTCTGGTCAGGGGCTGAACCTGCCTTACCCCTCTCGGTCGCTTTCTACCCTATCGCTTTCTACCGCTCGTTAGTGTCCGACGCTTCCTCTTTTGCGTCCGCCTTGACGGGCGGCTTGCGCAGGCGGATGTGCAGTTCCCGCAGCTGCTTCTCTTCCACTTCACCCGGCGCCTGAGTCATCAGGCAGGTGGCGCTCTGGGTTTTCGGGAACGCAATCACATCACGGATCGAACTGGCGCCGGTCATCAGCATCACCAGACGGTCCAGACCGAAGGCCAGGCCGCCATGGGGAGGACAGCCAAACCGGAGAGCATCGAGCAGGAACCCGAACTTGGCCCGGGACTCTTCCTCATCAATACCCAGTACACGGAACACCGCCTGCTGCGTCTGTTCGTCATGGATACGGATGGAGCCACCACCCAGCTCGGTGCCATTGAGCACCATATCGTACGCACGGGAAAGTGCCGTGGCCGGGTTCGCAGCCAGCTCATCCGGGGTGCAGCTGGGCGCGGTGAACGGGTGATGGATAGCCGTCAGGCGGCCGTCGTCGGTTTCCTCAAACATGGGGAAGTCGACCACCCACATGGGCGCCCATTCGCGGGTGAGCATTTCCAGATCATGACCCAGCCGGATACGCAGGGCACCGAGGGCTTCGTTCACGACCGTCGCCCTGTCTGCGCCGAAGAAAACGATATCGCCGTCCTGAGCGCCGGTGTGCTCCATGATCGCCAGGGCAGTGTCGTTGCCCAGGAACTTGACGATGGGCGATTGCAGGCCCTCGGCACCTTTTGCAAGTTCATTGACCTTGATATAGGCCAGCCCTTTCGCCCCGTAGATGCCCACATACTTCGTGTAGTCATCGATCTGCTTGCGGGTCAGCGCACCGCCACCGGGAACCCGCAGGGCGGCAACCCGGCCTTTGGGATCTTTAGCGGGGCCGGAGAAAACCTTGAAGTCCACGCCGGCGACCAGTTCACCCACATCCACCAACTCCAGCGGGATGCGCAGGTCCGGCTTGTCGGAACCGTAACGGTGCATGGCTTCGGCGTAGGGCATACGTGGGAATGCCGGCAGTTCCACGTCCAGCACATCTCTGAACAGCTCCCGGACCATGGATTCGGTGAGCTGCATCAGGTCTTCTTCATTCACGAAGGAGGCCTCGATATCCACCTGGGTGAACTCCGGCTGACGGTCTGCCCGCAGATCCTCATCCCGGAAGCACTTGGCGATCTGGTAATAGCGATCAACCCCGGAAACCATCAGTAGCTGCTTGAACAACTGCGGGGACTGGGGCAACGCAAAAAAAGAACCTTCGTGGGTGCGGCTGGGCACCAGGTAGTCGCGGGCGCCCTCCGGCGTGGCACGGGTCAGAATGGGCGTTTCCACGTCCATAAACCCATTACCATCCAGGAAGTTACGCAGGTAACTGGTCACCCGGGAGCGGAAGCGCAAACGGTTCAGCATTTCCGG
>CAZHAY010000169.1:0-4034 GCA_964530545.1 uncultured Marinobacter sp. | reverse complement strand
GTTGCTGTTGCTGTTGCTGTTGCTGTTGCTGTTGCTGTTGCTGTTGCTGTTGCTGCAGTTGCAGTCAAAGCTCCTCAAGTGCCGACAAAGCCTCACTGAGCTTCGTCACCGGAATCACCTTCATCCCCTCAACCGCCTTGCGAGGAGCATTGGCCTTGGGTACCAGCGCCCGGGTGAAGCCGTGCTTGGCGGCTTCATAGATACGCTCCTGCCCGGACGGAACCGGACGAATCTCGCCGGACAGACCTACCTCACCAAGAATCACCAGATCCTGGGGCAGGGCCCGGTCGCGGAACGACGAAACAATAGCCGCCAACAGCGCCAGGTCAGCGCTGGTCTCCGTCACCTTCACCCCGCCTACCACGTTTACAAACACATCCTGATCCGCCACATGCATACCGCCGTGCCGGTGCAGAACCGCCAGCAGCATGGCCAGACGGTTCTGGTCCGCGCCCACCGCTACCCGCCTGGGATAACTGCCCTGGGCCATGTCTACCAACGCCTGAATCTCCACCAGCATAGGGCGGGTGCCTTCCCAGATCACCATCACCACACTGCCGGGGGCGGCTTCTTCTCCGCGGTTCAGGAAGATTGCGCTTGGGTTCCGGACCTCCTTCAGGCCCTGCTCCAGCATCGCGAACACACCGAGCTCATTCACGGCACCGAAGCGGTTCTTGATGCCCCGCAGGGTGCGGTAGCGGCTGTCACTGGAGCCCTCCAGCAGAATGGAGCAGTCGATCATATGCTCCAGCACTTTGGGGCCGGCCAGGCTGCCGTCCTTGGTGACATGGCCCACCAGCAGCAGGATAGTACCGGTCTGCTTGGCGAACCGGGTTAAAAACGCGGCGCTTTCGCGCACCTGGGACACCGAGCCGGGGGCGGACTCGATATCGGCAACGTGCATGACCTGGATACTGTCGATCACCAGAATACGGGGTTTTTCCGTTTCGGCTACCTGCAGCAACCGCTCGACAGAGGTTTCGGAGAGAATCTTCAGTTCCCCGGTCGGCAATCCAAGACGCCGGGCACGCATGGCGACCTGTTGCAGGGACTCCTCACCGGTCACGTAGAGGGCAGGGTGGTTGGCAGCCATTTGGCAGACGGCCTGTAACAGCAGCGTACTTTTGCCGGCACCGGGGTGGCCGCCCATGAGTACCGCCGAACCTTCAACCAGGCCACCGCCCAGAACCCGGTCAAACTCCTGCATACCGGTGCTGATGCGGGGCTGTTCGGTCAGGCTGACGTCGTCCAGGGTGCGGATTTCAGAAAGGTTACCGGCGTAGCCCTCAAACCGGGCACTGCGGGCGCCTTTGCCCGGGCCGGAAACGCCGCGCACTTCCGTCACTGTGTTCCAGGCCTGGCAGGCGGTGCACTGGCCCTGCCATTTGGAGTAATCCGCGCCGCACTCGGTACAGACAAACGCCGTTTTTACTTTCGCCATGGCAGAGGTTCCCGTTGCGAGGTGGTCAGAGGCCGATAAAAGAGCCGGCGCTGGGGCCGGCTCCGGAGGCTGTTATGCCAGTTTCTTGTACTTGATGCGTTTGGGCTGCATGGCGGAATCACCCTTGCGCTTCTTGTAATCGGCGTCGTATTCGGTGAAGTTTCCTTCGAAGTAGACCACATCCCCGTCGTCCTCGAAGGCCAGGATATGGGTCGCTACCCGGTCCAGGAACCAGCGGTCGTGGGAGATAACCAGAACGGAGCCCGGGAAGTTCAGCAGGGCTTCTTCCAGTGCCCGCAGGGTTTCCACGTCCAGGTCGTTGGTCGGTTCGTCCAGCAGCAGAACGTTGCCGCCCTGCTTCAGCAGTTTGGCCAGATGCAGCCGGTTGCGCTCACCACCGGACAGGTCGCCTACGCGCTTCTGCTGGTCGGTACCCTTGAAGTTAAAGCGCCCTACGTAGGCCCGGGATGGGGTTTCGTAGTTGCCTACCTGGATGATGTCCTGGCCATCGCTGAGCTCTTCCCAGACGGTTTTGCTGCCGTCCAGGTCCCGCATCTGGTCCACGTAGGCCAGCTCCACGGTTTCGCCGACTTCAATGTTGCCGGAGTCGGGCTTGTCCTCACCGGAAATCATTCGGAATAGCGTGGACTTACCGGCGCCGTTACCGCCGATAATACCCACAATGGCGCCGGCAGGAACACTAAACGAGACGTCTTCATACAGCAGCCGGTCGCCAAAGGCCTTGCTGATGCCGTTAACCTCAATCACCTTGTTGCCCAGGCGGGGGCCGGGCGGAATGTAGAGTTCGTTGGTTTCGTTGCGCTTCTGGAACTCCTGGGAGCTCATCTCCTCGAAGCGGGCCAGACGGGCCTTGCTCTTGGACTGACGGCCCTTGGCGTTGGAGCGTACCCACTCCAGCTCTTCCTTGATGGCCCGCTGGTGGGAAGCCTCCTGCTTGGCTTCCATATCCAGACGCTTCTCCTTGTTTTCCAGCCACTGGCTGTAGTTGCCCTCAAACGGAATGCCGTGGCCCCGGTCCAGTTCCAGAATCCAGCCTGCTACGTTGTCGAGGAAGTAACGGTCGTGGGTGATGGCGACAACCGTACCTTCGTAATCGTGCAGGAAGCGCTCCAGCCAGGCGACAGATTCGGCATCCAGGTGGTTAGTAGGCTCATCCAGAAGGAGCATGTCGGGTCCGGACAGCAGCAGACGGCACAGTGCCACCCGGCGCCGCTCGCCCCCGGACAGCACTTTCACCGGCTGATCCCAGGGTGGAAGGCGTAGAGCATCGGCAGCCACTTCCATTTTGCGTTCGATGTCATGGCCATCGGTCGCCTGAACAATGGCTTCGAGTTCGCCCTGGCGCTTGGCCAGTTCGTCAAAGTCTGCATCCGGCTCAGCGTAGGCTGCATAAACCTTGTCCAGTTCAGCCAGGGCATCATGGACATGAGCTACGGACTCATCGACGATTTCGCGGACGGTCTTGGCCTCGTCCAGTTCCGGCTCCTGAGGCAGATAACCGACCTTGATACCCGGCTGGGGGCGGGCTTCACCGATATAGTCCTGATCCACGCCGGCCATGATGCGGAGGAGGGTAGACTTACCAGCGCCGTTCAGGCCCAGTACGCCAATCTTGGCGCCAGGGAAAAAGCTCAGGGAAATATCCTTGAGAATCTCACGCTTGGGCGGAACCACCTTGCCCACGCGGTTCATGGTATAAACGTATTGAGCCATACTGGCTGTGTCCTCTCTGAATTTTCTGAATTGGCAGTTGTGCACGGGATCCACGAGCATGAAAAAGGATCAGCGGATTGGGCCGGGCTCCGGAATCCAACGGTAAAAGCGACTGAGCCTTATCCTTTAAACCGGTGATTACTCGCGGGCGTCATAACGAATGAATTCTTGTGGTCGAACTCTATTTTGTTCTTCTGATTCCCTTCCGTGTTCGTCCGTGGATTCCGTGGCAGAAACACGTCTGGCAGGTCAGGGTCGGCCTGCCGGATTACAGAACTTCGTAAGGTATCGAAACCGCATACCGATAGCAATTGAGACGGATCGAAACACGCCGGGTGCCGGTATCTGCGGACGTATAGAGGATGATTTCCTACCCGCTTTCGGGATAGAATAGCGGCCCGATTTTAAGGGGTTCCGGGTAAAAAACACACACCCGGGCTCGGCCATACTGACAAGGGCAGCACTTCCATGTTTAAACGTGATATGAAAATCGCTGGTTACGATGATGAACTGTGGAACGCCATCCAGGCGGAAGAGAAGCGTCAGGAAGCGCACATCGAACTGATCGCGTCCGAAAACTACACCAGCCCCCGGGTGATGGAAGCCCAGGGTACCGTGCTGACCAACAAGTATGCCGAAGGTTACCCCGGCAAGCGTTACTACGGCGGCTGTGAGTTTGTGGATATCGCTGAAGACCTGGCGATCAATCGTGCGAAAGAGCTGTTCGGCGCTGCCTATGCCAACGTGCAGCCCCACTCTGGCTCCCAGGCCAACTCGGCGGTCTTCATGGCCCTGCTCAAGCCCGGCGATACCGTGCTGGGCATGAGCCTGGCCCACGGTGGTCACCTGACCCACGGTG
>CAZHAY010000168.1:3014-4072 GCA_964530545.1 uncultured Marinobacter sp. | reverse complement strand
CGGCCGGATACCCGGCGTAACCAGCCTGAACCCCGCCCCCTGCTCACGCTTCAGAGCCGGCGCCTCCTGGGCCGAACACACCACCCCATCCAGACCACACAGACGTGTTAGAGTCGCCAGGCGATCGACCTGATCCGCTGGCGAAGCAGAGATCCCAATACCCGCCAGATCGCTATCGGCCATACTGGTCAGAACCGTCACCGCAATCAGCAGGGGACGACTGGCCCCGAAGGACTCCAGCCGCTCTCGGCAGGCGACCATCATCTTCTCGCCGCCGGACGCATGCACATTCACCATCCACACCCCCAGTTCTGCCGCAGCGGCCACCGCGGCCGAAGCCGTGTTGGGAATATCGTGGAATTTCAGGTCCAGGAACACCTCAAAGCCACGCTGCTGAAGACGGCGCACCAGATCCGGACCGCAGCGGGTGAAGAGTTCCTTGCCGACTTTCAGGCGACACAAGGCAGGGTCGAGGGTGTCCACCAGGGCAAGAGCCGGAGCTTCTGACGGGAAATCCAGAGCGACGATAATACGGGGGCCGAGAGTGTCCTGCATGGAGAGTGTTTCCTGTGTCCGAACGGAAGGATCCGGTGATGCCGGATAGCGGTCGGGGCGGGATTATCGCAGAAAATGCCCTACTCTGCCTCTACTCCCTGGATCGGCCGAACGGTTTCCCATTCCTTGCAGCTGGGACACAGCCAATGCAACTGCTGGCCAGAGAAACCACAGTTAACACAGCGGTAGACGGGACGGTTGGTCAGCAGCAGCTGTCCGATACGGCTCACCAGACGCCCTTCACCAGTCGCCAGGCCCCGTTCATACCCGGACAGTTCAACCAGCCGCATCAGCCCCCTTACACTGGGCCGGATTTCCAGCTCATGGCGAAGCAGATCAATGGCAGCCTGGCGGCCAGAACTGTGCTCGATCGATTCCGCCAGCGCCAGCAGCAGACTTGTTCCGGCATGCTGCTCATAGAGTTTGCGCAACCGCTTGCCCGCACGCCCCACGTCACCGTGAGAGCGTTCCAGTTTCATAAAACGGTCGACGGCTTCGGGGCC
>CAZHAY010000168.1:0-2914 GCA_964530545.1 uncultured Marinobacter sp. | reverse complement strand
CAGTTGATGGAACAGCGCTTCCGCCCGGTCCAGAAGGCCGGCGGCCAGGTAGTCACGGGCAAGCTCGAAGGTAACCTGAGAGGAGTAATGAACGGGCAGTTCAGGCCGGGCCAACAGGTTCTGGTGCACCAGAATGGCACGATCGGTTTCGCCCTTGTTGCGGAAGTGCGCCCCGATGGACAGGTGCAGGGCCACGGTTTCCTTGTTGACCGGCAGGGACTGAACAAAGTTGTCGACCGCCTGGTCGGAGTAATTGGTAAACAGAAACTGAAGCCGTTCCCGGACCGATGACTCGTCCGATATGCCCCGTACGGTGCTTCTTTCAGAACGGAAATAGCGACCGACGAACCAGCCGGCAGCGACAGCAGCTGTAAGTAGCAGCCACTGACCCAGCATATCCATCAGATAACCCGATCTTCAGGGGTTCTGCTCTGCTCCAGGGCGCGTTCGGCCTTATCCAGGCGCTTGCGAAGCTGTCGGCGGTCCACCGACGTGCGGACCGTTGCCACAAGCGTAAGGATCACCCCCAGCAGGAGGCCAAAGACAAACCCAAGAACCAGCCAGACCGCAACGCCCCGGGGCTGGGTATCAAAAAACAGGAAGTTAAGGGACACCGCCATCTGGTTGTTCATGGAAAAGATAACGACCAATATGGCGATCAGTATTACGACCAGAAGGAGTATGATCTTCTGAAGTCCTGCCATAGTACTCCTGCTCCAGGAACGGAATTCAAAAAAAGGACACTCACTCTACCTGAAACGGTGGTCCGTGCGAATGAGCGGAGTCAATCAGGAAGTCCTCAGTAACCTTTTTTCATACTCTCGTTGACCTGCTCACGCAGCTCCTTGCCCGGCTTGAAATGCGGCACGTATTTAGCGGGTAGCTGGACCGCCTCACCGGTTTTCGGGTTACGCCCGGTGCGTGCTGCGCGGTAATGAAGAGAGAAACTGCCAAAGCCGCGGATTTCGATCCGCTGGCCATCTGCCAGTGACTGAGACATGTGATCAATAATGGTTTTCACTGCAAGCTCAACATCTTTGACAGACAACTGGGTCTGCTTGGAGGCAATCAGTTCGACCAGTTCAGATTTTGTCATGAGGCCCATCCCTATTCGTTTTTATTACGAAACCCTGGCCATCATCGTGCATTTGATAAGCAACGGCCTGTCACTGTGGAAATGCACAGACGCCGAGATTCGGCTTTTCCCAGATTCTGCCCGCGCGGATCCACCAGATTCCAGCTAACCGAACGGTCGCGGAGCAGACAGCGAGGAACACTGCTAGTTTAGCCAAACCTGGAAAAAAGACAAAAAAAACGGGCCCTTAGAGCCCGTTTTTTTGCCTTCAAGAGGAATGAATCACTCTTTATTGGCGTTCTGCTGCTGCATCTGCTCCTTGATGAGATCACCAATGGTGGTCGCACCGGAAGTTTCAGCGGTCTTGCTGCGCACACTCTCAAGCGCCTGCTTGTCGTCCTCGACGTCCTTGGACTTCACAGACAGGTTGATAATGCGGTTCTTGCGATCGATGCTGATGATCTTGGCTTCGACTTCTTCGCCTTCTTTCAGCGCATTACGGGCGTCTTCCACCTTATCACGGCTGATTTCAGAAGCCTTCAGTACAGCCTCAACTTCGTCGTTCAGCGCAATCGTCGCAGCCTTGGCGTCAACAGCAGAAACGGTGCCCTTAACGATGGAGCCCTTATCGTTCAGCTGTACAAACTCGGCGAACGGATCGCTTTCGAGCTGCTTGATACCCAGGGAGATACGCTCACGCTCAGGATCAACAGACAGGATAACGGTTTCGACTTCGTCACCCTTCTTGTACTCACGAACGGCTTCTTCGCCAGACTCGTTCCAGCTGATGTCAGACAGGTGCACCAGACCATCGATGCCGCCGTCGAGACCGATAAAGATACCAAAGTCCGTGATGGACTTGATCTTGCCAGATACCTTGTCGCCCTTGTTGTAGTTCCCGGAGAACTCTTCCCAGGGGTTCGGTATGCACTGTTTGATACCCAGGGAGATACGACGACGCTCTTCGTCGATATCCAGGATCATCACGCCCACTTCGTCGCCAACCTGTACGACTTTGGAGGGATGGATGTTCTTGTTGGTCCAGTCCATTTCGGACACGTGAACCAGACCCTCAACACCCTCTTCCAGCTCGGCAAAGCAGCCGTAGTCGGTCAGATTGGTGACACGGGCAGTAACCTTGCTGCCTTCCGGGTAACGGGCCTTGATATCCACCCAGGGATCTTCGCCCAGCTGCTTCAGACCCAGCGATACGCGGTTGCGCTCACGGTCGAACTTGAGCACCTTGATGGTGATCTCGTCGCCAACGTTGACGATTTCGCTCGGGTGCTTGATGCGCTTCCAGGCCATATCGGTAATGTGCAGCAGGCCATCAACGCCGCCCAGGTCAACGAACGCACCGTAGTCGGTCAGGTTCTTGACGATACCCTGCAGGGTCATGCCCTCGGTCAGGGTTTCCAGCAGAGCTTCACGCTCGGCGCTGTTTTCAGCCTCCAGAACGGCACGACGGGATACCACCACGTTGTTGCGCTTCTGGTCCAGCTTGATAACCTTGAATTCCAGTTCCTTGTTCTCCAGGTGCGCGGTGTCGCGAACCGGACGAACATCTACCAGGGAACCTGGCAGGAAGGCACGGATACCAGCCAGGTCGACGGTGAAACCGCCCTTGACCTTGCCGTTGATCATGCCTTTGACAACTTCTTCGGCCTCGAAGGACTTCTCCAGTACCTTCCACGATTCTGCGCGCTTGGCCTTTTCGCGGGACAGACGGGTTTCACCGAAACCATCTTCAACCGCATCGAGAGCTACATCGACAACGTCGCCGATTGCAATTTCCAACTCGCCTTTTTCATTCAGGAACTGGGAGGCGGGGATAACGCC
>CAZHAY010000167.1:0-4078 GCA_964530545.1 uncultured Marinobacter sp. | reverse complement strand
ATTGTGCTGAGGCACCGCGACACGCCATCGTCATGGCAGCATCATCGGCGCCGCGACCTGATCCCGCACATCCTGACCGCAAACCCGGGCAACCAGCTCCAGGGCGAATTCAATGGCCGAGCCAGGCCCCTGGCTGGTGATGCAATTGCGGTCGACGACGACACGCTCGTCAACCCGCGACTTGTCCGGCAGCGTTTCCTGAAATGCCGAGTGCCCGGTTGCAGCAACATCGTTTAGTAAACCGTGGGGAGCCAGTACCACCGCCGGGGCGGCACAAATCGCCGCGTACCAGAAGCCGGCCTCCCGCTGCCTGCGCAGCCGGTCGATCAGCAACGCACTGTCGGCCAGGTTCTGGGCACCCGGCATACCGCCGGGCAAGGCGATCAGGTCGTAGTCCTGGTCCACACAGTCCTGCAGCAGGGCATCGGCTGTGATGCGGGTTCGGCGGGACGCGGTAATGGTTGTGTACTCATGAACGCTGGCAACGGTCACTTCGACGTTAGCGCGCCGAAGCACATCGATAATAACCACCGATTCAATATCTTCACTGCCGTCAGCGATGGGTACCAGTGCAGTCTTGTTCATGGAAATCTCCGGTTAACAACAGGTTGTCCTACAAGCGGGTCCTTTCACTTTCCGCTACTATAGCAACAGACCTGACCACAGGCCCGGCAAGGCCCCGGACACTTCCGGAATGACGGCGGTCTTCGTTACCTAAGGAACGGCTCCACCCCATGTCCCCTGCCCTGACTTTTGCCCTATTCGCTGCTGCGGCCATTGCGTTTGCGGTGTTTTATCTGTTCTTTTACCGGAGCTGGCGACGCCGGCGAGAACTGCAACGGCCTTTTCCCAGAGCCTGGCGCAAGCTACTGGTCGCTCAGGTACCGATCTACCGTCGCTTGCCGACGGCCCTGAAACAGAAGCTGGAGCAGTATGTGCAACTGTTCCTGTCGGAAAAGACCTTCTATGGCTGCGATGGTTTTGAGGTGGATGACCGGGTACGGGTGACAATGGCAGGCCACGCCTGCCTGCTGATACTCGCCCGCTGTTATAGCGACTACGACGAAGTGCGCAGTATCCTGGTGTACCCGGGACCCTATTTCGCGACTGGCTATCATCAGGACGGCTATATCGTGGGGACGGAACAGGAAGTCCGTTCGGGGGAAGCCTCAACCTTCGGCCAGGTTGTGTTGTCCTGGGATGACTGCGAATTCGCGGCTCGCCACCCAGACAGTGAACACAACGTGATACTCCATGAGTTTGCCCATCAGCTGGACTATCTCGATGGCAGCGCCGACGGAGCACCGCCATTGAGTGACGCCCTGGCCCGGCAGTGGCAGAAAACCATGAGCGATGCCTATAACGAACTGCGCCGCTCTCTCCGCCAGCATCACGAAAGCTGGCTGGACCCCTACGGTGCTACAGAGCCGGCAGAGTTTTTTGCCGTGCTCACCGAGGCGTTCTTCCAGCAGCCGACCCAATTGCATCAGGCGCAGCCGGAAGTCTATGCAGCGCTACGGGGGTTCTACCGCCTCGATCCGATGACTTTCGACATAATAACGTGAACGTATGGGTCTCATCTGGCCCGCTTCCTGCATCCTGACTCATACCTGACACGATTGAATGTCTGAGTTGTCTGGATCGGAGGGAGTTTCCATGTCTTTGCTGACGTCACTGATCAACGCCGGTGCCCAGCTCCACCAAGCCGCTACCCGCAGGGATAACGCTGCGGAGCCGGTCAGTGCTGGCAAGGGCTCGCAGCCAACACCAGACGTACAGGCCAGCCAGAACGACGACCGGTTTACCTACACAGGCAGCCAGGCGAAAACCGGCGCCGGAAAGTTATCGGTGACAGAATACCGGCAGCAGGTCGGGCAGGACATTGCCTTTGTGCGGGAAACCCTGCGGCATAAACTTGCCGAGTATGGCATGCAGCCGACCACGCAGATCGCGGCGGCTCGCACCTCTGCCGGCGACGTAACCATTCAGGGGCGCATGCCTGAACAGCCCCGCCAGCGCATCGAGCAGGATCTGAACAACAGCCGGGAATTTCGCGATGCCCTGCGTCGGCTAAGCGTCAACGAACCGACGCTTGCGTTCGTGGATACCGCACTCAAGCTCAACCAGGCCTACGGCACCAGCAATACGGTACTGGATACGCTGGTCAGCGATAACCAGCAGTTCAACGGCCTGCAGGATCTGGTGCATCGCTACGACACCATTCGCCGCACTCTGGTTGGCGATGGCGGCGACTCTCTGGCCCGGAACTACGCGTTCCGCCTCAACGCCCGGGCCTGAGCTGATATCCTGATCAGGCAGTCTGGAAGGGTTTAGGGTCCCCCTTGCCAGCCCGGGTGACTTCCGGCACCGGACCGGTCATATTGACCACGGTGGTGGGCTCCATACCACAAAAGCCACCGTCAATAATCAGGTCCAGCTCCGAACCCAGCGCCTCCCGCACGTCTTCCGCATCGGTCATTGGCATGTCCGCACCGGGCAGCAGCATGGTACTGCTCATGATCGGCTCGCCAAGCTCCCCTAACAGAGCCTGGGTGATGGCATTGTCGGGCACCCGCAGGCCAATGGTTCGGCGCTTGGGATGCAGGAGCCGCCGGGGCACTTCACTGGTAGCGTCGAGAATAAATGTGTACGGACCCGGGGTGAACGTCTTCAGGAGTCGATACTGGGTGTTGTCGACTTTCGCATACACACCCACATCAGACAGATCCCGGCACACCAGAGTGAAATTGTGCTTATCGTCCAGTTTGCGAATGCGCTTGATCCGATCGGCCGCCTGCTTCTCGCCCAGATGACAGCCAATGGCATAGCCGGAATCTGTGGGATAAACGACCACGCCCCCCTGCCGCAGAATATCCACTGCCTGCTTGATCAGCCTTTTCTGGGGATTTTCCGGGTGAATCTGGAAAAACTGGCTCATTACGCCTGCTCCTTTTTCGAACCGCCCATACAGTTGGGTGAGGCCGGTACCTGCCCGCCATTGGCCTCCCATTCGGCCGGCGTGTACAGGTGCAATGCCAGCGCATGGACACCGCCCTGCATTTCCGCCGCCAGCGTCTGGTACACCGCCTGATGACGGCGTACCTTGGACTGACTTTCAAACTGATCCGAGATCAACGTCACCTTGAAGTGAGTCTCGGAATTTGGCGGCACACTGTGCATATGACTCTCGTTTTCCACGGTCAGGTGGCCGCCCTCAAAACGTTCGCCCAGTTTCTGTTCGATAGACTGCTGTATCCGCATATCGGTGCCTTATCCAGTTGGATGACCCTGTTCCTGCTGATGAAATCATCGCGGTTTCCTGTCAACAGTTTACACCCTGGCCACCGTCTTGACAGGGGACACCGCAAACGCCATCTTGCTGCTCCCGAAGAACCCTGACACAAGCAGAGACCATGCACCTTTATATCGCTGAAAAACCCAGCCTGGGCCGGGCCATTGCCAGCGCCCTGCCCGGCCCCATACAGAAGGGCCCCGGCTGGCTGAGGTGTGGCGAAGGTGATCAGGCCGTCATCGTGAGCTGGTGCATTGGCCATCTGCTGGAGCCGGCGGAACCGGCGATTTACGACCCCCGCTGGAAATCCTGGCGCATGGCAGACCTGCCCGTGTTTCCGGACCAGTGGCAACTGATGCCCAGGGCCAGCGTTGCAAACCAGCTTGACGTGCTCACTAGCCTGGTCCGCAAGGCTACCGTGATCTACCACGCCGGCGACCCGGACCGGGAAGGCCAGTTACTGGTGGATCAGGTGCTTCGTTACCTGAGCGTGCAGTGTCCGGTTCAGCGCGTGCTGATCAACGACCTGAACCGGGACGCGGTGCGCAGGGCTCTGGCAACACCCCGGGACAACCGGGACTTCCGGCGGCTGTCCCATTCGGCACTGGCCCGCCAGCGGGCGGACTGGCTCTACGGCATCAACCTCACCCGTTATTACACGTTGAGTTACCGTCAGCAGGGTGCCGACGGCGTTTACTCGGTCGGCCGGGTACAGACGCCAGTGCTGGGGCTGGTGGTGCAGCGGGACGACACCATTGCCAACTTCGAGCCCAGACCCTGGTTCCG
>CAZHAY010000166.1:0-4107 GCA_964530545.1 uncultured Marinobacter sp. | reverse complement strand
GAAGAAATAAGGCGGGGCTATGAGCGCGAATATTGAAAGATTGCGTCGCGCACGTAAGGTGCGCATGAAGATCCGTAAGCTGGGCACTGATCGCCTGTGTGTACACCGTACACCGCGGCACATGTATGCTCAGATTACCACCGCGGATGGCAGCAAGGTTATTGCTTCTGCCTCGACGTTAGACAAAGACCTGCGTCAGGGTGCTACGGGTAATGTGGATGCAGCCAAAAAAGTGGGCCAGCTGATTGCTGAGCGCGCCAAGGCTGCGGGTATCGAAAAGGTCGCCTTTGACCGGTCCGGCTACCGTTACCATGGTCGTGTTCAGGCCCTGGCCGACGCCGCCCGTGAAGCTGGCTTGCAATTCTAAGAGGTGGAGAAGATGAGCGTTAACGAACAGAAGGCGCCTGAGCTCCAGGAAAAGCTGGTTCAGGTCAATCGCGTCGCCAAGGTTGTTAAAGGTGGCCGTATCTTTGCGTTTACCGCCCTGACCGTGGTTGGGGATGGCAAAGGTCGTGTGGGGTTCGGTCGTGGCAAAGCCCGGGAAGTGCCGGTTGCGATCCAGAAGGCGATGGAAGCCGCACGCAAGAACATGGTCGACGTCGCTCTCGACGGCACTACCCTTCAGTATCCCGTCAAGGCACAGCACGGCGGTTCCAAGGTGTTCATGCAGCCCGCTTCCGAAGGTACGGGTATCATTGCCGGTGGTGCAATGCGTGCAGTACTGGAAGTAGCAGGTGTGCAGAACGTGCTGTCCAAGTGTTACGGGTCGACGAACCCGGTCAACGTGGTACGTTCCACCATCAAGGGTCTCCAGGCCATGCATGCGCCTGAAGATATCGCAGCCAAGCGCGGCAAGACCGTGGAAGATATTCTGGGTTGAAGTCATGGCGAACAAGACAATTAAGGTTACACTGACCCGCAGCCCGATCAGCTGCCAGCCCAAGCACAAGTTGTGTGTGAAGGGCCTGGGTCTTCGTAAAATCGGTCATACCGTTGAGCTGGAGGATACCCCCTCCATTCGCGGGATGATTAACCGGGTAAACTACCTGGTTCGGGTAGAGGAGAACTAGGATGCGTCTTAACGAACTCAGTCCGGAGCCGGGCTCGCGCCCGACCGGGAAGCGCGTTGGCCGTGGTATTGGCAGTGGCCTGGGTAAGACCGGTGGCCGCGGGCACAAGGGCTTGAAGTCTCGCTCCGGCGGTAGTGTCGCTCCTGGCTTTGAGGGCGGTCAGCAGCCGCTGGCCCGTCGTCTGCCCAAGTTCGGTTTCACTTCCCGTCAGCAACGCTATGTGGCGGAGATCCGCCTGCATGAGCTGGCGAAGGTTGAAGGCGATGTGGCGGACCTCGAGTCTCTTAAAAAGGCCGACATAATCCGTGACGAAATCCGTTCAGCGCGAGTCATCCTGTCCGGTGAACTGAGTCGGCCGGTGACGGTAAAAGGGCTGAAGGTCTCCAAAGGCGCTCGTGAGGCAATCACTGCCGCGGGTGGCAAAGTCGAAGAATAAGGCGAGTCGAGGACTGCATGGCCAAGACATCATCAATGCCTGCGGGCGCAGGAAAAGGACTGGCAGAGCTGCGTTCACGGCTCTGGTTCGTGGTCCTGGCGCTGCTGATCTACCGGATCGGTGCCCACATTCCTGTTCCGGGGATTAATCCGGATCGCCTGGCGGCTCTGTTTGATCAGAATCAGGGAACCATCCTGAGCCTGTTCAACATGTTCTCCGGTGGTGCGCTTGAGCGGATGAGTATCTTCGCCCTTGGCATCATGCCCTACATCTCGGCGTCCATCATCATGCAGTTGATGACGGCGGTGAGCCCCAAACTTGAACAGCTCAAGAAAGAGGGCGAGGCCGGGCGTCGCAAGATCAGTCAGTACACCCGTTATGGGACTGTGCTGCTGGCATTGGTGCAGGGCATGGGTATTTCCATGGGGCTGGCGTCCCAGGGGGTAACGTTCAATGACAGCTTCAGCTTCCATTTTGTTGCCGTAATCTCCTTTGTGAGTGGTGCGGTCTTCATGATGTGGCTGGGTGAGCAGATCACTGAAAGGGGCATCGGCAACGGTATATCCCTGTTGATTTTTGCAGGTATCGTCGCAGGTTTGCCAGGTGCGGTTGGCCAGACTCTGGAGCAGGCCCGGAATGGTGAAATGAGTCTGTTGCTGGTGCTGGGTATCGGTGTTCTGGCGATAGCAGTGGTCGGCTTCGTTGTCTTTGTTGAGCGTGGCCAGCGGCGTCTTACCATCAACTATGCAAAGCGACAGCAAGGCCGCCGAGTGTTTGCTCAGCAGTCGAGCCATCTGCCGCTGAAGGTGAACATGGCTGGGGTTATCCCGCCTATTTTTGCCTCTTCCATTCTGCTGTTCCCCGCCTCTCTGGGGCAGTGGTTCGGTCAGGGCGAGGGCATGGAGTGGTTAAGCACGATATCCCAGGCATTGGCGCCCAGCCAGCCTCTGTACATCATTCTGTTCGCAGCAGCAGTCATCTTTTTCTGCTTCTTCTATACAGCACTGATGTATAACCCCAAGGAAGTGGCTGATAATCTGAAGCGGTCGGGTGCCTTTATTCCGGGTATTCGTCCAGGTGAGCAGACCGCCAAATACATCGATGGGGTGTTGACCCGTCTGACCCTGTTCGGTGCGATATATATTGCAGCGGTGTCCTTGTTCCCACAGTTTCTGATGGTAGCAGGCAATGTTCCGTTCTATCTGGGCGGCACCTCGCTGTTGATTGTGGTCGTCGTGGTAATGGATTTTATGGCCCAGGTGCAGTCTCACCTGATGTCCCATCAGTATGAATCGCTGATGAAGAAGTCCAACCTCAAGGGCTATGGCCGGGGCTGAGTATCAGCCCCCTGAAATCTGGAGTCGACAATGAAAGTACGCGCTTCGGTAAAGAAAATTTGCCGTAACTGCAAAGTAATTCGTCGCAATGGCTCGGTCCGGGTCATTTGCACGGAGCCTCGTCACAAGCAACGTCAGGGCTGATTCTTCACGAATCTGAAACCTGGCTGCGGTTGGGCTTGACTGATGGCGCTTGACTCCGTAGGGGGTCAAGCGCTATTATTTCGCGCCCGTTTTGTGGCGGAAAATTCACACAGCAAAGCTTTGAACGCGGAGTAATCTGGATGGCACGTATAGCCGGTGTCAATATACCCGACAACAAACATGCTGTTATCTCGCTGACCTACATTTTTGGTATTGGCAAGACAGCAGCCCAGAAGCTTTGCGATGCAGCAGGTATCCAGCAGGATATCAAGATCAAGGAGCTTTCTGATGAGCAGCTTGAGACCCTTCGTACTGAAGTGGGCAAGCTGAGCGTCGAAGGCGATCTGCGTCGTGAAGTTCAGATGAACATCAAGCGTTTGAAGGATCTCGGTTGCTACCGTGGTCTGCGTCACCGTCACGGACTTCCGGTTCGTGGGCAGCGCACAAAGACCAACGCACGCACCCGTAAAGGTCCTCGCAAACCGATCCGAAAGTAGACAGGTAGGCAAAAATGGCAAAGCCAGGTACACGTACCCGTAAAAAGGTGAAAAAGACGATTGTTGATGGCGTCGCGCATGTCCACGCGTCCTTCAACAATACTATCGTGACCATTTCTGACCGTCAGGGCAACGTCCTGTCCTGGGCCACCTCTGGTGGTTCCGGTTTCCGTGGGTCACGGAAGAGTACACCTTTTGCTGCGCAGGTAGCAGCTGAAAGAGCCGGTAATGCGGCTGCTGAATACGGCCTTAAAAACCTGGACGTAGAGGTTAAGGGTCCCGGGCCCGGACGTGAGTCTGCAGTTCGTGCGCTTAATGCGTGCGGCTACAAGATCACTAACATTACTGATGTGACGCCGATTCCCCATAATGGCTGTCGTCCGCCCAAGAAGCGCCGCGTTTAAAGGAGACAGTTAGATATGGCACGTTACATAGGTCCGAAATGTAAGCTGTCTCGTCGCGAGGGGACAGATCTTTTCCTGAAAAGTGGTGTTCGTGCACTAGACTCCAAGTGCAATATTGAAACACCTCCGGGCATGCACGGCGCGCGTCGCGGTCGTCTGTCCGAGTACGGGGTCCAGCTCCGTGAAAAGCAGAAAGTCCGTCGTATCTACGGCGTGCTG
>CAZHAY010000165.1:0-4172 GCA_964530545.1 uncultured Marinobacter sp. | reverse complement strand
GAGGACGACCTCCCCCATTCCGGGCTGAAATGACCAGGACGACCTGGCCCTGAACGTATGGTGTCAAAATGGCCTGGTTCTATCTTGTAGTCGCAGGGGCCCTGGAAGTGGTTTGGGCCTTCTTCATGAAACAGTCGATGGGGTTCACCCGACTTACGCCTTCTATTATTACCATCGTGACCATGCTCGCCAGTTTCTGGTTGCTGGCAATCGCCATGCGGACCATTCCGCTGGGCAGTGCCTATACCATCTGGACGGGTATTGGCGCAGTGGGTGCGTTTCTGGCCGGGGTTATTTTCCTGGCGGAGCCCTTGAATCCGATGCGGATTGTTGCGGCTGTTCTGATCGTGTCAGGGCTGGTGTTGATGAAGATTTCGAGCTCATGATTTCGAGCTCACAAGGGACGCCACCATGGAATTGGCGGTGCAGGTACTGAAAGCCCGCGGGGCGGCACCCATTATCGTCGCGGTACCAGTGAGCCCCCCGGGAACCGCTGACCGTTTCTCCAGACTCGCAGATCAATGCATCTGTCTGCGGGAGCCTGCGCAGTTCAATTCCGTGGGCCAGTGGTACGAGGACTTCCGGCAGGTAACCGAGGACGAAGTTATCGACGCACTTACTGCGTGCTCAACCCGGATCAGGCGGGGTGATCAGCCTCAGCAGCCTTAACGGCGCCATCTGCAGTGAACATGCCGGCATGATCAACAAAGGCGCCAGGACCGCCCTGCTCCAAAGCCTTTCGCATAACGTCCGGCACCGCCATTTTTTCAAGGGTGACCGGATGTACGACTACGCCAATCACCTCCCCCCGGGCCACAAACTGCCGGGTATTTGCATTAACCATCTCCAACTCCAGGGTGAATGACGTATTGCCGATGTGCGTCGCCTGTACCGAGATCTCCAACTGGTCCCGGTACCGGGCGGGGGCTTTCCATTCGATCGTTAGCTTCACTACCTGATAGTCCAGGCTGCCGCCGGGCATCTGGCTCTGATCACAGGTGTAGTGAAAAAACTCAGTCGCCGCCAGATCAATGTAATCGCCAAATCGCGCGTTAAAAACAACTTTCTGAGCGTCACATTCGGCGTAACGGACCTGCATGTAGTAACGGAAAGGCTGACTCATGAATACACACCTTGAGTTAATGAAGCCAGGCGCGCAGGCCTGGAAAGGGCTAGCTATGGGTATGAGCATGGGGATGCGGTATTCGCTATTTCTTTTTGTCGCTCCATGCAGCAGAGTATAAAAACGTTGCTTACGGCGACGCAAGGTGAACAAGCATAAGAACAACCAGGCAAAGAGGTTGCAACAATATGACACCCCACCAGGTTTCCCCGGACGCCCCATGGCTCCAGACTTATCCCGAGGGCATCCCGCACCACCCGGAAACGTCCGGTCGTTCCGTTCATGAGATGCTAGCCGATGTCGCAATGCGTTGGCCTGATCGCGCTGCCATCCACTTTCTGGGGCGCGACATTACCTACCAGGAACTGGATCAACTGGTTTCCTGCGCCGCCAGCGGGTTACAGAAACTCGGCGTAAAGCCCGGCGTTCATGTAGGGTTATACCTGCCCAACAGCCCCCACTGCATCATCAGCTTTCTGGGGGTTCTGCGCGCAGGGGGTACCGTGGTCAACTACTCGCCGCTGGATGCCAAGCGCGTTCTCGAGCACAAGATCACCGACAGCGAAACGGATCTGATGATCACAGTGGATCAGAAAACGCTGTTACCCCAGATGGAGCGGTTTATCGGATCCTCTCGCCTGCAAACCCTGATCGTCGGCACGGTTCCCGAGTTCACTGCCGCGCCAGATCAGGTTCGCGAGGAATTGGCCCGCGCTGGCGAACTCACGGATGACTTGCCGGAAGGGGCAGTTCGCTTTGCTGACCTGCTGGACAACGACGGCGCCTACCAGGCCTACCCTGAGTCCCGGCTATTCGACCACCTGGCGGTACTCCAATACACCGGTGGCACAACCGGGGCTCCAAAAGGCGCGATGTTGACCCACGGCTGCCTCTCTACTGCCATGGATCAGTTGAGCACCGCTCTTATCGCCACTGTCAGCCCAGGAGAAGAGCGGCTGTTTGCGGTCCTGCCACCGTTCCATATCTACGCCATAGTGGTAAACATGCTATTCGGCCTGAGCAACGGTGCCACTCTTTACCAGCAACTTCGCTTCGACCCAAAAGAAGCCCTGGAAATCATCCAGAACGAAAAGATCACGGTGTTCCCGGCAGTACCCACCATGCTCTCAGCGCTGCTGTCATACCCGGATCTGGACAATTACCGGCTGGACTCCCTGAAGCTATGCAATTCCGGTGGAGCCCCGCTACCGGTTGAGCTTCAACAGCGTTTTAAAGAGCGGGCCGGCTGTGCCGTGAAAGAAGGCTGGGGTATGACCGAGACCACTACCGTCGGTACCTTTACACCCCAGGGTGTAACCGTACCTCCCGGCTCCTGTGGGGTTCCGGTGCCAGGGGTAGATCTGCGTATCCTTTCCCTGGACGGCGAGGACGAGCTCCCGGCGGGAGAGCGCGGAGAACTGTGTATCCGCGGGGCCAACCTGATGAAAGGCTACTGGAAACGGGATGACGCCACCGCCGAATCCACCACCTCCACCGGTTTCTACCGTACCGGCGACGTCGCCTATATGGACGAGAAGGGCTTCGTGTACATCGTCGACCGCACCAAAGACATGATTATCTGCAGCGGTTACAACGTATACCCCCGCAATATAGAAGAGGCCATTCATGAGCACCCGGCGGTGTCGGAAGTCTCCGTAATCGGCGTACCCGACGAATACCGGGGCCAGAGCCCGCGGGCCTACATCACCATTGCTCCCGGCAAGCCTGAGCCAACGCTGAAAGAGATGCAGGACTTCCTCAGATCACGACTGGGCAAGCACGAGATGATCCACGGCCTGGAAATCCGTGACGAACTGCCGAAAACACCGGTGGGCAAACTTTCGAAGAAAGAACTCTATGCTGAAGTAAACGCGTAGCACTTCAGAACTTTTGAAACACCCTCAACATTCAGATGGGGTCACACCGACCCCATCCGCCACACACTTTGCTGAGCCTCTCTGATACATCATGACCAACAATACCGACCATACTCACCCCCTGGACCATGCTCTCAACCTGGAACCCCTGGCCCCGGGCCAGTGGCAAGGGAAAACCAGCCCAGCCTACGCCAATATGGTGGGTCCCTTTGGCGGCACCACGGGTGCCACGCTGCTGAACGCGATTCTGTCTCACGAGGAATTACTGGGCGCGCCGATTTCACTCACCGTGAACTTCGCTGCGCCGGTGGCGGATGGGCCATTCGACATCACCGCCCGTCCTGTGCGTACCAACCGCAGCACCCAGCACTGGTGGGTGGAACAGGTTCAGAATGATCAGGTGGTCGCCTTTGCCACCGCCGTGACCGCCCTGCGCCGGGAAACATGGGAGTCCACCGAGCGCGCGTTCCCTGAAATTCCGATGGCGTCTGATCTGGAACTTTTCGACCGGGTGGGCCGACCCGGCTGGACCCGCAACTACGATATGCGATTCGTAGACGGCGAACTGATGGGCCCCCAGAACCCTGATGAACCCTCCCTCAGCCGGGTATGGATGCGTGATGAGCCCCCACGGCCGCTGGACTTCCTGTCCCTGTCGGCTCTGTGCGATGCCTTTTTCCCCCGCATCTATATCCGTCGCCCCAAGCTGGTGCCCATCGGCACGGTATCGCTGACCACTTACTTCCACGCGAACCAGGACCTGCTGGATCAGGTAGGGAGCGAACACATCTTCGGCAGCACCCGCGCTAACCACTTTGGTAAGGGGTTCTTCGATCAGAGCGCCGAAGTCTGGAGCAAAAGCGGCGCATTGTTGGCGACTACCCATCAGATCGTCTACTTCAAGGAATAGATCAGAGGTGCGTCTGTCGATCCGATGGACATACGTGATTTCCCTCAAAAGAAAAATGTGAAATAGGCGTTGACAGGGGTCCGTCGAATCCTTAATATACGCACCACGTTGAGCAGTGAAGCAAACAGAAAACACTGCAAAAACAGAAAGTTAACCAGAACTTTTTGTGATGACGACAAGTTTGATGCGGGGTGGAGCAGTCTGGTAGCTCGTCGGGCTCATAACCCGAAGGTCGTAGGTTCGAATCCTGCCCCCGCTACCA
>CAZHAY010000164.1:1959-4302 GCA_964530545.1 uncultured Marinobacter sp. | reverse complement strand
GTGATCAGTATCAGTAACGTGAACGCCAGCCAGCGGCCCTGACTTAGCTGGGGTCTCCAGCGGTGCAGGGCCAGCGCCAGCAGAATTCCAACCGGTATCAGCACAAACAGGGAGTGGCTGAAGCCGCGGTGCTGGGTGAAGTTGGCGACGGCGGAACCGTAGTCAATCACCACGTCCAGGTCCGGCAGAGTGCCCAGCAGCGCCCCCGTCACCAGCGCAGAACGACCCAGAATACGACCGCCTACGGCGCCGCCAATACAGGCGCCGAGGGCGGCCTGGGTAATGGAATCCATAACACTTGTCTCCGGCGATTACCGGGTGGTCTGATTTACGATGACGACGGTGCGACGCCCAGACTGTCCAGCAGTTCCGGCCCCGGGAATCCGTCGGCGATCAGCCCTGCACTGGCCTGATAGCGGCGAATGGCAGAGCGTGTGGCGGGGCCGATGATACCATCGGGTTTGCCCGCCTCGAAGCCGCGCTCGTTAAGCGCCGCCTGCAGCTGAAGCACATCATCCCGGGACAGGGTCGGGGCATCTTCCGGTGGCGGGTTCGTCAGTCCGCCCGCGCCGGCAACCCGGTCAGCGAGATGGCCGACGGCGATGGCGTAGAACTCGGACCGGTTCCAGCCCATGATGACCCGGAAATTATCGTAGGCCAGGAACGCCGGACCCTGATGCCCGGCGGGGACCACCAGGCTGGCCTGGATGGGTTCGTCCGCCAGCGGCTGTCCGTAGACGTCGGTGACACCCAGATCGTTCCATTGGGCCAGTGACCGTCGTCCCTGGCCTGCCAGTGAGTAGTCAAACGTCGCAGGCAAGATGACTTCCCGTCCCCAGCGGTAATCCGGATCCCAGCCCATGCTCTGCAGGAAGCGACCGGCAGACATCATGGCGTCGGGGATGCTGCCCCAGAGGTCCCGGCGGCCATCGTTATCCCCGTCAGTGGCATGTTTCAGAAACACGGAGGGCATGAACTGTACGTGACCCATGGCACCGGCCCAGGAACCTTCCATGCGTTCGGGTTCGATGGCGCCCTCGTCGATAATTTTCAGCGCCGACACCAGTTCCCCGGAGAAATAGGTCCCCCGGCGCTGATCACAGGCCAGAGTGGCCAGGGCGCTGGGCACGGGCATCTTGCCGAAATAACTGCCGTAGTTGGTTTCCAGCCCCCAGAACGCCACCAGGTAGGCGGGCGGCACGCCGGTTTCCCCGCTTACCCGATTGAGCAGGTCGCGGTGGGTCTCAAGCATCTCCCGGCCTTTCTCGATGCGGGTGTCGTTGACCCGCCGGCCGAGGTAATCGGCAAACGTCGTGGTGAATTCGGGCTGGCGCCGGTCCAGCTCAATAACCCGGGGCAGAAAATCCACGTCTGCCAGTACGCTGTTGGCGGTTTCCGGGGAAACCCCTTCCGAAATCGCACGCTTACCAATGTCCTGCAGACACTGGTTGAAGTTGTCCGGTTTTACCGGCACTACCGGAATGTCGGCCACTGCTGCCGAGACTATCAGCAGGCCTGCCGTTACCATGCCCAGTCGGGCAGGGCAGCGACTCAAACGCAGGCGGCGCTGACTGGGGGTGAATGACATCCGGTGTCTCTGGTACTGATCGTAGGCCACGTAATCCTCTCCGTCGGGTTGCTCAGGCTGCTTTATAGTATCCTGATCAGGACTGTGATCAACAGCCCTTGCCGAATCCACCGGCGACGGGCACCGGCAAAGGCAGGGCAGGAATATGGCGGTACTGAGGGCACTGGTGGTTGATGATGCCAGCTTCGTGCGGGATCTGATCAGGCGAACCCTGCGGCAGAGCTTCCCGGTCATTGAAGTGACTGAAGCGCCCAACGGCCGGCGGGCCCAGTCGCTGATGTCGCGAAACCGCTTTGACCTGATCCTGTGCGACTGGGAGATGCCCGAAATGTCCGGCCTTGAGCTGCTTCAGTGGATGCGGGAAGAAGACAACTACCGCCAGGTGCCGTTCATCATGATCACCAGCCGCGGTGACAAGAGCCACGTGGTCGAGGCCGTGCGGGAAGGCGTGTCCGAGTACCTGGGCAAACCCTTCAGCCCCGATGGACTCAGCAAGAAGGTGATCAAGGTGATGGGGCGTACGCTCCGGGATGCCATGGCGAACAGGGGTGCCGCAACGCCCGGTCCGGAAGTCTTCCAGGACTCCGCCAGTATCCTGACCGGTAAACCCGCAGCTGAACCTTCGCCTGCGGCGCCCTCAGGCCGTCGGGCCGGTCGTTCGGGTAAGCTGGTGGTTGCCGCGATCCGTTTTGCAGACGGTGTTCTCAAATGCGTTATCAAGGACATTACCCTGACGGAAGTGCGGGTTATCGCCA
>CAZHAY010000164.1:0-1859 GCA_964530545.1 uncultured Marinobacter sp. | reverse complement strand
ACCACCGGTTCCGCCAGGCGTTCCCGTGGAAAGTGGCAGATGAACTCGCTGCCTTTGCCAGGGCGGCTGAGAATCTCCAGCTTACCGTCGTGGTTCAACAGTACATGCTTGACGATGGCCAGCCCCAGGCCGGTGCCCCCGGTTTCCTTGTGACGACTGGGGTCGGCCCGATAGAAACGTTCGGTCAGGCGGGGAATATGTATCGGATCGATACCGATGCCGCTGTCCCTGACCGACAGGTGCGCCCCTTCCCGGTTGGTATACCAGCGAATTTCAATTTTGCCACCGGCCGGAGTGTATTTGACCGCATTGAAAATCAGGTTGGAGAAGGCACTGCGTAACTGGTCACCGTCACCACGCAGGAAGTGCCGGTCCCCGATATCCAGCAGGAACTCGTGTGCCGCATCCCCGCTGAGTGCCCCGGCATCCTGGCCGATCTGTCGGCACATGGCCCGTAGATCTACCACCGCCTCAATGCCGTGGTCGCCGCCGATTTCCAGTTTCGATAGCAGCAACAGATCGGTGATCAGTGATTCCATACGGCCGGATTGCTGGGCCATGGTGCGCAATGCCCGTTCCCAGCGGGCCGGAAAGTCGGCACTGTTATCCACCATGGTTTCCAGATAACCGCTGATCACCGTTAGCGGCGTGCGCATCTCATGGGAAACATTGCTGACGAAGTCCCGCCGCATCTGCTCCAGTTGAAACAGGCGGGTGACATCCTTGATGACGATCAGGCGGTCTTCTTCACCGAATAGGCTGATCAGGATCTGCAGACGCAGATGGGAGCGGGCAGGGGAGGTGAGCTCCAGGGGCTCACGGTAGTCTCCTTGCCGGAAGTAAATCTGAAAGGCTGGCGCTCGTAGCAGGTTCTGGATGGGCTGACCGAGGTCGGTCTGGCGCCGGAGCCCCAGCAGATGCTCTGCAGAACCATTCCACCACTCCAGCACGCCGTTGGCGTCGGTCATGACGACGCCGTCCCGCATGGCGTTGGTGGATTCCTGCAATCGGTTAAATTGGGCCAGCAGCCGGTCCTGGGTGGCCAGATGTCCACGGTGAAGCTTGTGCAGACCGTCAAAGATATCACCCCAAAGGCCTACGCTCTGTGGGGCGGCTTCACCGGTGCCAGGGTTTGACAGCCATTGATAGAGCTTGCGGGATTGGGCCAGTGTCCAGGTGAGGTAGAGTAGTAGGCCGGCCAGCAGACCTGCGACCGGGTAGCCAACGGCCAGGCCAGCCCCGGTGGTAACGGCAAGAAAGGCCAGGATCAGCCGTAGATAACGAGACCACTTGTAATTCATGGATACCTGATCTGCACGGGAGGCGAAAGACGACCTACGCAGCCTTGGTCGAGAAACGATAGCCAGTGCCGCGAACGGTCTGGATCAGGTGATCATATTGTTCCCCCAGCGCCTTTCGCAAGCGCCGGATATGAACATCGACCGTACGCTCCTCCACGTAAACGTTACCGCCCCACACCTGGTCCAGTAATTGCGACCGGGTATAGACCCGCTCCTGGTGGGTCATGAAGAACTGCAGCAGGCGGTACTCCGTCGGACCCATGCTGATTGTCCCTTCAGCTCCGGACACCCGGTGCCCTACCGGGTCAAGAGTCAGTCCGTTGACTTCAATGGGGGACTCAATACCTGCGGGGGTAGTGCGCCGTAACACCGCCTTGAGCCGTGCCACCAGCTCACGGGGTGAGAAGGGTTTGGTGATGTAGTCATCGGCGCCGACTTCCAGCCCCTGGATTTTGTTGTCCTCTTCGGCCTTGGCGGTAAGCATGATGATGGGGATTCCTGCCGTCGTCTCATCTTTTTTCAGACGTCGGGCCAGTTCGACGCCGCTGGTGCCTGGAA
>CAZHAY010000163.1:0-4325 GCA_964530545.1 uncultured Marinobacter sp. | reverse complement strand
GGTGTTCGCCTACGCGCCCTACGCCATCATGGAAATCTTCCTGCTGATGGCCCAGCATCCGTCCATCAGGGGCATTCGCGCATCCACCATCCGCGCGCTACGGGCGCACCGGCATCTGATCGATGATCAGTTCCGCAACGACCTGGCGGTGACGTCGCTGTTCATGGAACTGGTAAGCACGCCCCACGCGCTGCACGAAACCCTGTCTCATATGAAGAAGTACAACGTACTGGGGCGCTACCTGCCGGAGTTCGGCCAGATCATCGGCCAGATGCAGTATGACCTGTTCCATATCTACACCGTGGATACCCACACCCTGCGGGTGATCCGCAATATGGTCCGTATGAGTCATCCCGAGAGCCGCACCGATTTTCCGCTGGCTTCGCGCCTGGTCCATCAGCTGCCAAAACCGGAAGTGCTGTATCTGGCCGGCCTTTACCACGACGTTGCCAAAGGCCGGGGCGGCGACCATTCCGAGCTGGGGGCGGACGACGCCATTGCCTTCTGCCAGCGCCATCGCATGGGCGAACGGGATACCCAACTGATCGCCTGGCTGGTGGAAAATCACTTGCTGATGTCCATGACGGCCCAGCGCAAGGACATCTCGGACCCGGATATCATCAACGAGTTTGCCCGGGCCGTGCCCAGCCAGACCCACCTGGATTACCTGTATGTGCTGACGGTGTGCGATATCAGTGCCACCAACCCGAAGCTGTGGAATACCTGGCGGGCCTCGCTCTTGCGGCAATTGTATGTGGAGACGGAGAGAGCCCTGCGCCGGGGCACGGAAACCCCCTTTAACCGGGAAGACTGGGTGCGGGCAACGGCTGCCGAGGCCCGGGGCATCCTCAATGGCAAGGGCATTACCGACGAGCAGATCGACAGCATCTGGAATACGCTGGATGAAGAATACTTCCTGCAGGATTCCACCGTCGATATTGCCTGGCAGACGGAAGCCATTATCCACCACGGCGACAACCCCGAACCCCTGGTATTGATCCGGGACACCCGGGGCGGGCCCAGCGACGGCTACTCTCACATCGTTATTTACGTCAAAGACCGGGTCGCCCTGTTTGCCGCCACCACCGCCATTCTTGAGCAGCTCAACCTGAACATTGTCGACGCCCGCATCAGCGTCGTCAGCAAAGGCCCCTGGTCTATCAGTTCGTACATTGTGCTGGACGATCAGGGCCAGCCCCTGGGGAAAGATCCCGCCCGCAAGGAGCGCGTTCGCAAACGGCTGCAACAGGAACTGGCCGCGCCGGACGACTACCCCGAGATCATCCAGCGGCGCACGCCCCGCAGGCTGCGGCACTTTTCCTTCCCGACGGAAATCACCCTGTCCAACGACACCTACAGTCAACGCACCGTGATTGAAGTGATTACACCGGACCGTCCTGGCCTGCTGGCACGGGTCGGCCGGGTATTGCTGGATCACCGCGTGCGCCTGACCAACGCCAAGATCGCCACCCTGGGCGAGCGGGTGGAAGACGCCTTTTTTGTCACCGACGAGCACGGCTGGCCACTCCGGGACCCGGACGTCTGCCGCGCCCTGCAGGAAGACCTGCGCAACACGCTGGATAAGATTCAATGAACCCCAACCTGTCCCTGCTGCACCCCTACCCATTTGAGAAGCTGGCCGAACTGAAAGCCGATGTGATTCCGCCAGCTGGCATTGCGCCCATATCCCTGGGTATCGGCGAACCCAAGCACCCGGCGCCCGCGTTCGTCCAGCAGGTGATGGCAGACAACCTGGCCCGCCTGGCCAACTACCCCACCACCAGCGGCAAGCCACAACTACGCCAGGCCATCGCCGACTGGGCGACCCGGCGCTTCCATCTGCAGGAAGGCACGCTCAGGCCCGACGCCAACGTCGTGCCGGTCAATGGCACCCGGGAAGGCATCTTCTCATTTGTACAGGCCGCGATTGACGCCACACGCCCAGCCACCGTTGTCAACCCCAACCCTTTTTACCAGATCTACGAAGGCGCCGCCCTGCTGGCCGGTGCCCAGCCCCATTACCTGCCTGCGGATGGCGGCAACGGGTTTATTCCGGACTTTGACGCCGTGCCCGCATCCGTATGGAATGACTGCCAGATACTGTTCCTCTGTTCACCGGGCAACCCCAGCGGCGCGGTGATTCCCCGGGATGTGCTGGTCCGGGTGATCGAACTGGCGGATAAATACGATTTCATCGTGGCGTCGGATGAATGCTACTCGGAGCTCTACCCGGACGAGAACAACCCGCCGGAAGGCCTGCTGCAGACCTGCGCCGCCATCGGCCGGCATGACTACGACCGCTGCGTGGTCTTTCACAGCCTGTCAAAACGCAGCAACCTGCCCGGCCTGCGCTCCGGCTTCGTGGCCGGCGACGCCCGGCTGTTGGCTGAGTTCCTGCGCTACCGCACCTACCACGGCTGCGCCATGCCCATCCACAGCCAGCTGGCCAGCATCGCTGCCTGGCAGGACGAAGACCACGTAAAAGAAAACCGCGCTGCCTACCGGGCGAAATTCGAAGCCGTCGTGCCGCTGCTACGGCAGGTAATGAAGGTGGACTTCCCGGATGCCGGGTTCTACCTCTGGCCGGAAACGCCCTTCAGCGACGAACGGTTCGCCCGGGACCTCTCCGCCCGGCAAAACGTACACGTACTGCCGGGCCGTTACCTGTCACGCACCATTGACGGCCACAACCCCGGTGAAAACCGCGTACGCATGGCCCTGGTAGCGCCGCTGGAGGAGTGCGTGGAGGCAGCGGAGCGCATTGTGCGTTTTGTTAGAGAGTATTGATGGATTTGAGATGATGTATGGATTTGCCACGGATCAGTCTTTTTTCCGTGTTCTTCCGTGGATTCCGTGGCCAAAAAAGAAGGGTCTTAAACATGAAACTATACGGCATCAAAAACTGCGACACCGTCAAAAAGGCCCGCAAGTGGCTGGACGAGAACGGCATCGCCTATGACTTTCACGACTTCAAGAAAGACGGCCTGGACGACGCAGTACTAGCCCGCTGGGAAGACGCCATCGGCTGGGAAACCCTGATCAACAAACGGGGTACCACCTGGCGCAAACTGCCCGAGGAACAACGGGAAGGCATCAACGCCCAATCCGCCCGGGAGATCATGCTGGACAACCCGTCCATCATTAAACGGCCGGTTGTCGAGCGCGACAGCCAGATCAGCGTCGGCTTTAGCGAAGACGAGTGGGTGTCCCGCTTCGCCCGCTGATGAATCACCGCTGAAACGCCCGGCTGGGAGGCTGAGCATGCAAACATCAAACAAGGGGAATAGCAGATGAGCTTCGCATTCGGAATCGGCATCGGCAGCCAGAACCACCAAGGCGAATGGCTGGAGGTGTTCTACCAACAGCCCACCCTGATGCCAGACCGCGACCTGCTGGAAGTCGTTGCCCACACGCTTGACTACCAGGGTGGCAACCAGGCCATCGAAGCGACTGCCGAACAGCTCAAAGCCTTCGCTGAAGCGCTCAGATCCACCAGCCACACGGCTCAGGCCCTGCTGGCCCAAAAAGCGGCGGACAGCGACCGGCCGGTTGCCATCACCATTCTGGAAACCGACGACACCGCCAGCAGCACGCCGGAGGTGTATTTAAAGCTGCACCTGCTTTCCCATCGGCTGGTGAAACCCAACGGCATTAACCTGAACGGCATTTTCGGCCTGCTGCCTAACGTCGCGTGGACCGAAGACGGCGCGATCGACTTAAGGGAACTGCCCGAGCGACAACTGCAGGCCCGCCTGAAAGGGCGCACCCTGGAGGTGAAGTCGGTGGACAAATTCCCGCCCATGGTTGACTACGTGGTGCCCTCCGGCGTCCGCATCGCCGACACCGCCCGGGTTCGCCTGGGCGCCTATCTGGGGGAAGGCACCACAGTCATGCACGAGGGCTTTATCAACTTCAACGCCGGCACCGAAGGCGCCAGCATGATCGAAGGCCGGGTTTCTGCCGGTGTGATGATCGGCAAGGGCTCCGATCTGGGCGGCAGCAGCTCTACCATGGGTACCCTGTCCGGCGGGGGCAATGTCGTTATCTCCGTCGGGGAAAACTGCCTGCTGGGGGCGAACGCCGGTATCGGCATCCCGCTGGGGGATCGCTGCACTGTCGAAGCGGGTCTTTACATTACCGCGGGCACCAAGGTGGCATTATTGGACGATGACGACGAGATCGTCGAAGTCACCAAAGCCCGGGAACTGGCTGGCAAACCCGACCTGCTGTTCCGCCGCAACAGCCAGACCGGGGCTGTGGAGTGCAAGAGGAACGCCAGTGCCATCGAGTTGAACTCGGTGCTGCATTCGAATAACTAAGGACTT
>CAZHAY010000162.1:0-4377 GCA_964530545.1 uncultured Marinobacter sp. | reverse complement strand
ACCAGACCAACTGCTTCTTCCTGAATGACGAAATTCTTCGTAGCCACATCGAACTGAAGCGCGACAGCCCCCGCAACGGGACCCATCGGGTTATGCGGAGCAACGCCAATCCCCGCTGCTTCGGCGATTGCCGCAATCTTCCGTCCCCCGGAAAAGCCACCACAATGGGCAAGATCAGGCTGGATGATTGAAACGGCGCGCGTTTCGGCCACCTCGGCAAACTCGCGCGATGTGAACAAGCGCTCACCCGTTGCCAGCGGGCAATCAACGCGTCGTGCCAGATCTGCCAGCGCGGGCGTATTTCCAGGCTGGATCGGCTCTTCGATGAAGAGCGGACGGATGGGCGCAATGACCTCGATAAAGGCCTTTGCAGCCTCAAGGGAATCCGGGCGCCCGTGGAAATCCGTCATGATATCGACGTCCCAGCCAACCCGCTCCCTTACGGCATTGGCCAGCTTCTCCACATGGCGCACCTCAGCAGGACGCGCGTCGTAACCGGTATAGGGCACAAAGCCGAGCTTGACCGCGTTGTAGCCCATCGCCACCGTTTCTTCGACGGCGTCACAAAAAGCGGAGATATCCTCGGTCCCGATCTGAGCACCGATCTTGGCACGCCGCAGGTGGGTATAAACGCGCACGTGGTCTCTGACGGCCCCCCCCAGAAGTTGCCAGACCGGGACACCCAGAGCTTTACCCTTGATATCCCAAAGCGCCTGCTCAATCCCCGAAAGAGCGCTCATGCCAATCGCGCCCAGTTGCCAGAAGCTAAAGCCCGTCATCCGGCCTACGATATGTTCAATCCGGAACGGATCCTGACCAACGACAAAAGGCGCAAGGTCTTCTATGGCACCGACAACTGAACGGGTCTTCCATTCAAGGGTTGCTTCACCCCAGCCGTAAAGTCCGGGCTGATCGGTCACAACCTTCACAAAGATCCAGTTACGATGGATCGCGTTGACGAGCACCGTCTCTATGGCCGTAATTTTCAACGGATAGCCTCAGCTTATTTGGGGTTCAGAACAGATGGCAGCCAGGAAGAAATCTCTGGAACCAGACACAGGATTGCGACTGCTACCAGCTGTGCCAGGAAAAATGGCATCAGCGCCTTGATAAGGGGCAGCATTCTTATGTTGCCAACCCGGATCATGACGAACAGCACAACGCCAACTGGCGGCGTCAACAGCCCGATGGCCAGGGTCACAATGACGACCATGCTCATTTGCAGTGGTTCAATACCCAGCGCGTAGGTTGCCGGCATGATAAGCGGCACGAAAATCAATATTGCAGCGCCAATATCGAGAAACGTGCCCAGGATGAGCATCAGCACGGCAATGGCAAAAAGAAATGCTATCGGCTGACCATCGAAAAGCAGCGCGGCTTCGCGCACCCAGCCAGAAATTCCGAGCAGATTCAGCGCATAGGACAGGACTGTGGCGGCGGCCACAAGCAGGTAGATTGTAGCAGAAATCCGCGCCGCGTTCATGAACGCGTTCCAGAGACCCTGAAAGCTGATCTTCCGAAATACGAATATCGAAAGAAATATCGCATAGGCCACGGCAATGCCGCCGCCTTCGGTTGCCGTATAGGCGCCAAAGACCATGCCAGCGATGATGATGACGGGAAGGGTGACAACAGCGGCCCCCTCAATGATCATCCGCATCCGCCCTTCCGTGTTAGTGGAAGGGGGTGGCTTGGGCATTCTTCCCCTTAACGCTTGATATGCGATCACGCCGCAGCACGCCAAACCGATCAGAAGTCCAGGCCCCACTCCGGCGAGAAAGACGTCAAGGACCGAAAGCCCCGAGACTGCGGCCAGGATGATCGCAAGGCCGGACGGGGGGATAATTGGACCAATGACCGATGAGGCTGCTGTCACTGCAGCCGCGAACGGCCGCGTATAGCCTTGCTTGGGCATCTCTTCCATGAATACGCGACCCAGGGCCGCCGCGTCGGCAACAGCGGACCCGGATATTCCCGCGAACATGACCGAGGCGCCAACGTTCGCGTAGGCCGTACCACCCGGGAGCCATCGCGTAGAATTGCTGGCGAGGGCAATCAGACGGGTGGTAATCCCACCCTGGTTCATGATCTCGGCAGCCAGAATATAGAAGGGGACCGCGAGAAAGATAAAGCTGTCTACACCTGTGAACAATCGTGTCGTCACGATTGCAAAGGGAATATCAGCGATCCATACGCCCAGAAGACCTGCAAGCCCGACGGCAAAGGCAACGGGAACGCCAATAAACAGAAGGAAAAGCCCGAATATTGCGACCGGAATCACTGTACACTCTCCGGGTCGTCAATCTGGTCTGCCTCAACTTCAAATCCCGCGACCCAGGTAAGAGCGATCTGAACCAACATCAGAAAGGCGCCCACCGGCAATGCAAGATAGGGGTAAATCATCGGGATGCCTGATGCAGGCGCGACCTGTCCGGCATTGCGGATGGCCAACGGCCAACCGTAAACCAGCACAAACACACAAAAGACTGCGGCAACGGTATACAGCGCAGATCGCACGTAGCGAGCATTCTCGGGCTTCACCAGGCCTTCCAGTGTCGCCAGCGCCATATGCTCGGCCCGAAATATGCAGGCAACAGATCCTAACATCATCAGCCAGACCATGAGGTAACGCATGGTCTCCTCAGTCCAGCTGAACCCGGCGTTGAACGCATAACGCCCGACAACCTGCGTAAGGTTCAGCATCGTGACCGTGATAAGGATCAGAGTCGCAGTGACTTCAGTCGAGCGGGTAAGTACCCGTGCGGCACGAAGGGCAATTTTTTGCATCTGCATTCATCCGGTGACCGCAAGAACCTGAGGGTTCCTGCAGCCACCGGTCCCAAGGACAGGAGCTAGTTGTAAAGGCGAGCCTTGGACGCTTCCACCTCATTGAGCAGCTCATCGACCAGTTCGTCGCCCACACGGCCGCGAATGAACTCGACGACCGGCTCCTGTACGATGTCGCGGAATGCGGCCTTTTCTGCCGGTGTGGATACGTGGATCTCCATACCCAGCTCTTCCTGCAGACGACGGCTGTAGAGCCAATCACCCTCGGTCTTTTGGAGGTTCTCGGTCCAGGCCATGATGCGGGCAGCATCCTGGATAATCTGCTGATGGTCTGACGACAGCGACTCGAACCACTCGTTGTTGGCAATGATCACATGCAGGCCAAAAGTGTGTTCATTGAGCGTATAGTAACGCTGAACTTCGCCATGCCCGCCGCTATAGACGACTGCGGGTGGATTTTCCTGTCCGTCCACAACGCCCTGACGCAGCGCCATAACGACTTCTGCACCACTGATTGGCACCGCGGTTGCGCCAAGAGAGTCCACCATTTCCATGTAGACGGGGCTTTCCATCGTACGGATCTTCAATCCCGCCATATCTTCAGGATTGATGATCGGGCGCGTATTGTTGGTGAACGAACGGAAGCCATTCTGTGAGAACGCCAGCGCTCGTATACCGGTCTCCTCAAGCATGTCCTCGCGCATGGCATCGCCAAACGGGCCGTTGATCACGTCCCATGCTATGGTTGCGCTTTCAAAGAGATAGGGAATGGACCAGACTTGGATGGGCGGATAAAAACCCGCCATGGCCCCGTCAGCCGGGAACGTCAGTTCAAGGCTGCCCTGCTGGACCTGCTCGATCATTTCGCGCTCGCCGCCCAGCTGGTTGCCGGGGAAAAGACGCACGGTGATCTCTCCGTTGGTTTTGAACTCGACGTATTCCTTGAATCGAACGAGCGCGTTGTATTCTGGGTAATCGCCTTCAGCCACGCCAATGGCGAACTTGATTTCCATAGCGCCCGCGGCCTGCGGCAGGCCGATTAAAGCTGCAACACAAGCAGCGGAAATGATCTTCTTGATTGCCATTGTTTCCTCCCGGTAACGGCTCCATTCATGTCGCTTGATAGCCGCGACTACGTTTTTCGCTGGCCCTCACATAGCCGCTGGTCAAAACTCTACCCCCTCTAGATCATATGTAAAGACTCAAAAAGGGATGCATGATGTGACGAGCTCCGCCAGGGGAGATTTTGATCTGGACCGCGCCTTCCCCACCGATCTGGAGTCGTCCTTACCGACGGGCGCCGCCAAGGAAGCCGTGTCGGAGCTTGGGCAGCGCATCGCAAACGATGTCTATTTGCCCGAACAGATCATGCCGACCGAACCAGAGCTGGCAGAATCGCTCGGCGTCTCCAGAGCCACGGTGCGTGATGCAATCAAAGTCCTGTCAGGCAAAGGTCTAGTCAGGACAGCACGGCGTTACGGAACACGCGTTCGCCCTGTAGAAGCCTGGAACCTTCTGGATGCGGATGTGGTCGCCTGGCACGAACCCAATCATCCGCGTCTGCGCAAGATGTTTGCCGAAACGACCGAG
>CAZHAY010000161.1:0-4499 GCA_964530545.1 uncultured Marinobacter sp. | reverse complement strand
CGGATCGCCTTTGACTTCGATGGCGTAATTGCCGATGACACCTCAGAGCGGATCTTTAAGGAAGGCAGCCTGGAAGACTTTCAGCAACACGAAACATCCAACTCCGATATTCCGCTCAGCCCCGGCCCGCTGGCTGACTTCTTCCGCAAACTGTCCCACCTGCAACAGCTGGAAAACGACGCCGTCGCGGAAGACCCGGACTATCAGCGCGTGCTGCGAACCTCCATCGTCACAGCCAGAAACGCACCGTCTCACGAACGGGTCATCACTACGCTGGAACACTGGGGTGTGGAGGCCAACGAAGTGTTCTTCCTCGGGGGCATGCAGAAAGACCGGATTTTGCGGATTCTGAAGCCCCATATGTTCTTTGATGACCAGAGGACCCACCTGGAATCAGAAGGCGGGCGGATACCGATGGTGCATATTCCGTTTGGGGTGGCGAATTTGTGAGGTTGATGTACGCGTAGATCAGCAAGTCAGGGAATTCTATAAATACCAATGAAGAACTCACCAGCAGCGTTCTCTTCCTTGACGGCCAACAACTCACCGTCGTCACTGATGTACTGAAATGCACCGCTCCCCCAATCAGATGACATGCGGTCGATTCTCGGGGACCGGTAGGCACGTTGAGCGATCAGAACCCGCGTTTTGAGGTCCCAGACCTGTATGTCATCCTCGGTCGTGATCACCAGACGCGCCTTTGGCGTCACACCGATATGATATATGGGCTTTCCAGGTAGGAATTCCGAAACGACCCCGAACGGCTCCAGGCTATAAAGGAAGGCGCTGTTTCCTGACGCGAGGACAAAGACATCGTCTCGAGGGTGCATCGCCAAATGGCGGTGTGGGTATGTAGTATGTGTGCCGCTTTCTGACCGCGTACACTGGCCAATCGGTCTTTGCTTAGTAACAACCCAGGCTAGGCAATTCCCATCGGAGTCCAAGGCGACAATATATTTCTCCCCGGCAGAAGGTTTAGGCAAGGGGGCAAAGAGATTGGACGACCAGAACTCCTGTTCCTGCCCTATGATATTGAGTCGATATACGTCACCATTTCGTTCCCCAAAATAGAACCGGTGATTTTCAGTCAGTGCCCCCCTGACCCCTCCCACTCGCGCTGGGAATGTTTCGCCGGTGCGCCAGTCAATGGCATACTCACCTAATAAAAACCGATCATTATTTAGTACGCCACCATACTTGCCCGGATAGCGCTGGACCTGGTCAGTATTGCTGAGTGAATGAACGTACAGGATCGCGCCTGCATGTCCGGAGGTATCTTCTGGTCCACCCTCTGCGTGGCCCTCTCCATAAGTGAAAAAATGGTCATCGTCCAGAAATCCGGACAAATACTTCAGGTACTGCCTTTCGATAATCCTGTCGGGATCGAACTGACGAATGGTTTCGCCGTTGCCCGTATCCGACAGAGCAATAACACGCTGGTATTCCAGTTGATTTTTGTTGTCGTAGTGCCATGCCTTGTACTGCAGCAGGTTGTGTTTGCCGTCTTTCGAGAACTGAAACCGTTCCATGGTAATCAGTTCACTATCGACCGACCTGCCAATAATATCGGAGGGGGCGACGATGGAAACGAGGTCGATAGAGTAAACCGGCTTTTGATCGGTGACGGTGATTACATCATGTCGCGCAGCGCAGGCTGACAGAGTAACGACCGTCGTCAATACGAATAGGCTGAATAATCTCATTGTGTCAGTCCAGCCTTGGCTTGGCACAGACAAAGCCGTGATAGTACCTGGTGAACTCCTCCGGCGATATGTCCGAGACTCGTGCGTTTACCGGGTACGCTTTCCCTTCCGCCCCCCAGCTATGCACGTCAAACTGAAGGGAGGAGTTGTACGTACTGTCGTCCGCTGGCAAACCTGGACGTGGTGCAGGTTTATATCCAATCATCATCTGGGTGATCTGCACAACCCAATGGTTTGGCAGAGGTGCCGCGATTTTAGGAGTATCCTTCTGAAACTTATTGGCACCGAGCTCGATACCGGCCATGGGGGCCAGAATCGAACCTTGAATCAAAAAACAAACGCAGTGTCCTGCCTTGAGTTTCTCGTTCGCTCTGAGCAAATTGTCATAGGATGAAGTGACGGCGGTGGAGGTATGATCTTCGACTTTGGTGAACAGTCCAGTATCCTCAAACCAGCTTATTAACGCACCTGGAAAAGTCATGCCGGCCACATTAGAGCCTGGGCCGGACATTCTGGAAAATACATTACTTGAATCACGAATGCTGGCTAAAGTAACCCAGTCTGCTGCTGAGAAATGGTGGCCCTCATTCCTCAGACTAAGGCCATCTCTGGCATTCCGGCACCTATCGCTGGGCTCGACAACGAGATCTCCAAGGCGGCTTTTCCCGAAAAGTGCCAATTCCAGCGCGTATTGCTCATAGTGATCCGGAAAATACTTTGCAACACAATACATAAAGGCCGCTGGACCACAAAGTGGGGTGTTGCCTTGGCGTACGTTAAGTGGATTTCTGATCCTTTCATGGACTTGGAGATGGAAATCCACACCGGAACTAATGCACTTGAATGCTAGCTCCGACCGGCTTTTCTGCTTGATAAGCGTGCGCAGCTCATGGAGAGTTCGCCTATGAGTGGCGGATACACTTCGGGTACGCATTGCGGTAGTCATAGATCATCCCTGTAAATATTATCCTTGTCCTAGAGCGCCGCTATTGTCTGGAGCAATCTATCTCTTAGACGAGAAAAATATCGACTACCCATCTTCTTGTCCAGCTCCCTTAGGTAGATCTGAGAAACTCCGCTCGGTGCTGGGAGCCTCAGCTGCGGCATCACGCCCCAGGGCTCGGTCAGGTTTAGATAGCAATGGGCTTATCCGCTTCTTTTCGCTGTCGAGAAAAAACAGGCAGTAAGCGTGCGGAAAGATAAATGAAAAAATGGAGGCGCGGGTCGGAATCGAACCGGCGTACACGGAGTTGCAGTCCGCTGCATGACCACTCTGCCACCGCGCCGGAAAAGCCATCGAAGGGGCTTTTTGCTCTCAGGTGGACGTTGAGAGACTTGGATTGTGCTTTCCAACCGGTGGAACCGGAGAGAAATTGGAGCGGGAAACGAGATTCGAACTCGCGACCCCAACCTTGGCAAGGTTGTGCTCTACCAACTGAGCTATTCCCGCAACGTCTGGAGGCATTGCCTCGTCAACGGGGGGCTATTCTACGGATCTGGTCCGTTTCGTCAATACTTTTTTAACAAGTTTCTGTTTTGACAGGCATTCTGGCGAAATTTCAGCCAGAATCGCCGTTTAAACCCCCGACTAACCGCTTCTATTGCGCACAGGCAACGCTTGCGACATTACCCAACGCCGATGTTCCGCTATCATTCAGGCAATCAGCCAAAAAACTGTACAGGAGACAAGGATGCCGACGGCCGGCAACCTGAACATTGAACAGGACCGCCTGGTGCTCAGCGAGGACTGGGTGCTGAGCCATTTCAGTGAACTCCGGGCCAGGGTACGCCAGGCACTAGCGTCGGGTGACACAGAAAGCTGGTCCGTGGACTGGACCGGGGTCCAACAGCTGGACAGCGCCGGCGCGTCCCTGATTGCAGAACTGCTGGGCGCTGAACGCCTGGCGACCCTGGCTGAAGCGGACGATGATCTTTCCCCCGAGCGCCGGGAGCTTTTGCTGGCGGTCGCCAGGGCCATGAGCGAGCCTGGTCCCGACAGCAGCGGCAAACCTTCTGGCATACGGCACTCCCTGGCACGAGTCGGTCGGAGCATTTCCCGTTTCTACCATAATCAGGTTCTGCTGGCAGGATTCGTAGGCCAGACCCTGACCGCACTTCTCGCCCTACTGCCCCGCCCGACCCGCTGGCGCCTCACTTCGCTGGTGGCCCATACTCATTCCGTTGGGCTGAATGCCCTGCCCATTGTGGCGTTGCTGACCTTTCTGGTGGGCGCAGTGGTGGCGTTTCTGGGCGCTACCGTACTGGATAACTTTGGGGCCACGGTTTATACGGTGCATCTGGTTTCCTACGCGTTTCTGCGGGAGTTTGGGGTGGTGTTGGCGGCCATTCTCCTTGCCGGCCGCACCGCCAGCGCTTTTACCGCCCAGCTGGGATCCATGAAGGCGAACCAGGAAATCGATGCCTTGCGGGCGTCGGGCCTCGATCCGCTGGAGATGCTGGTGCTGCCACGGGTTCTGGCGATGATGATCAGCCTGCCCTTTCTGACGTTTGTCGGCATGGTTGCCGGCATTTTCGGGGGGATGCTGGTGTGTGTGCTCAGCCTGGATATTTCGGTTACCCAGTTCCTGACCATTGTTGAAAGGGATATTGCCCTCACGCATTTCCTGGTGGGTTTGGGTAAGGCGCCCATTTTCGCGTTTGTGATTGCCGTGATTGGCTGTCTGGAAGGACTGAAGGTATCTGGCAGCGCACAGTCCGTTGGCGAACACACCACCTCCAGCGTCGTTCAGTCCATCTTTATGGTGATTCTGCTGGACGCCATCGCGGCCTTGTTCT
>CAZHAY010000160.1:0-4522 GCA_964530545.1 uncultured Marinobacter sp. | reverse complement strand
CATCAGGAGTGGCCATGAACAACCAGGAACGTACAGACCAGCCAAAACAGCTTTCCAGCCGTGCCCTTGAGGCCTATGACCGAATGCTGGAACGGGTTGAGTCCCGGTTTGCGGACGCCGATAAGCACACCCTTGACACCCTGCGGAGCGAGATTGACGAAGCGGTTGAGTTTGAAGCCGAACTGAAGCGCCTGACCCGGGATGAAGCCAGCTTGCTGGCGGCCTATCTCAGACGGGACCTGGAGCATCTGGTCACCTTCGCGGGGGGCACTGGCGAGGGCCTCAAGGAGTGGCTGCAATTCGACCTGTCGTTGCTGGAACACAAGCTGCAGGAGCTGCTCTTCTCCATCGCCGACAAAACCCGGCTGGATACTCTGGAGCTGGAGCAGAAGCTGGAAAACACCGATATCACCCATTATCTTGCCGGCGAGGTGGCTACCGCCGGCATGTTTCGCTGTGTGAACTGTAACCATATGAAGTGCCTTACCGCTACCGGCCAGCTGGAGCCCTGTGAGGCGTGCGAAAGTCATTATTTTGAGCGCGTAACGGGGCAGTGGCCCGGCAGGTAAGCATGGGCAATCTGTCACAAAAATAGCCGCAAAATAGCTCTTCGCGTTGAGCTCCTGCTAATATCGCATGCTCACAGTTCGTTGTGAGTGGTCGTTATTGCTGTCCTAAAGGCAGCGCATCAGCAGTCGCTAACACGGAAGATTTATCCATGGAGTGGGAAAGGTTTCACTTCCTCTGTCGCCAGTATCAGGCCGACCCTGAGCGGCTATTGCCCACCGGTCATGATGGGTTTCAGGCCGGGGAATTAAGCGCCTACCGCAGGCCTTTAAGCAGACACAGTTTGCCGGAAGCGCTGTTGAGCCGTATCAAACGCCTGTCTGCAGAAGACCGGCACACCACCCTGGCATGGTATGGAGAGCAGGATTTCCATGCCTTGCTGTCGCCACCGCCCATGCTCCGAAACGGCCTACTGTATCTCACAGCGTTATCAGTGGCTCTGACTTTCATGATGGCTACCTATGGTCTGGTGGTTGCACCTGCAATTCACGATTTTTACCTTACCGCAGGGGTGCCAGGCGTAGCCCCTGCCTTTGCCCTGATGGAACTGGGCCAGACGCTGTTAATGGTCGTCATAGGCTTGCTGGCCCTGGTGTGGCTCTTCATCTGGCAGTTACGAACCCTCTATCGGTTCCGTGTAAAGACGGCTTCCCGGTGGCTTCTGCAAATTCTTCCGTTTGGTATCGGTCGGCTGTACCGGGAGGTGGTGGCACTGATCGAATACCCTCTGGATCGCCAGGGGCAGAGCCGATCAGTCAGTGCCGATCATACTGAGCTGGCAACCATGTCCTGTCAGCGAGTGCTGGGGGTTGAGTTGCATCGCCTATTGCGCGCCCGAGCGGAGAAGCTTGCCCGGCGGGTCGCGCTGAGCATGCGGTTGAGTGTGGTCCTGCTTGGCGTCTCAATTGCGGTGTCGGTTGGGCTTTTTCTGGTAGGGGCCTATTCGCCGCTGTTTGCAACAGGAGCCATGATATGAGTCGGGCAGGTCGCGCAAGTGCAGGTTTTACCCTGATCGAATTAATGGTGGTGGTTTCCATTATCGGAATCCTGGCAGCGATTGCTATACCCCGGTACCAGGACTACATCCAGCGCGCTCAGATCGCCGAGGCGCTGAGTCTGGCCGCACCGGTCCGGGAAGCGGTGACCGCGTACCACCGTGAGCATCTGGCATTCCCCCGGGACAACCGGAGCGCTGGCGTACCGGCGCCGGAATATTTGCCGTCTAACTACGTCACGTCCGTCGAAGTGGCCGACGGCGCGATCCATATACAACTGGGCAATAAAATAGGCGCGCCGCTTCAGGGCAAAATGCTTACCCTAAGGCCGGCGGCCGTGGAAGATAGCCCGGCAAGCCCCATTTCCTGGTTATGCGGTTACGATACGGCTGTGCCCGGGATGCAGGCGGTGGGAGAAAACCGGACGGATGCGGCCCGGGAATTATTGCCCCACGCCTGCCACGAACGCCCGGTATGGCAGGGCGACGCCAGCTGACGGGGGCTTCCATCGCGGTTAGACGCGCCTGTCGCGAATCAGACCCTGCAACAGCTCATTGACGACACCCGGAATGGCTTCGTCGCTGTCGGCTTCCACGCTGACGGTGGCGACGTCGGTGCCGAGATTCTCCACCACGGCGATCAGACCATGAGCCGCCAGTAGCTGGGCAGTATGGCGCCGGTCGTCAGGGGTGCCGGTGTTCTCACTGGTCAGTACCACCGATGTCTTGCCCTGGTCAAACAGGGCGCGCTCCAGCGCCAGCGCCAGCTCCCGGGCCTTGGGTCCGTTACAGGCGATGATGGCCGGCTTCTGGGCCAGTCGACGCTCCCGTTCGGCCGCGGTGACCGGCTCCAGGGACTCAACATCGCCGGCAGTGCCTGCAATCATCCCGGCGCCGATGGTGACGTTGGTCAGTCGGTCGATAATGATAAAGCTGCCGGTGGCGTGGTTGCGTGCGTAGGTGTCGAAGGCCACCGGTTGGCTCAGTGTCAGCTCACACAGGCCGATTTCGTTCAGGGCGAGCAGGGCCGGGTTGACGGTCTGCTCCAGGGTATTGACATCCGTCTGGTGGTGGATTGTCTTGACCGTTGCCGAGGTAACGGTGGGCCCGAGTTTGATATCGTACAAGCGGCCGGTTTCCAGAGGCGCGTCGGTCATCCAGACGACGTTAGCGGTAAAGCGGTTGCCAACTTCCGGCTCATCCTCGGGCCGCACCAGCATATCGCCCCGACTGATATCGATTTCATCGTTCAGGGTGAGGGTAACGGCCTGATCGATATAGGCCTCGTCCAGATTCCCGTCAAACGTGACAATATCCTTGACCGTACTTTTGCGTCGGGACGGCAGTACCATGACTTCGTCGCCGGGACGTACAACGCCGGACGCAATGGTGCCGCAGAAGCCGCGGAAATTGAGGTTGGGCCGGGTCACGTACTGCACCGGGAAGCGGAAATGCTCCAGGTTCTTGTCCCGGGCCAGCTCCACGCTCTCCAGAATCTCCATCAGCGGCTGACCGCTGAACCAGGGCGTGTTCTCACTGTGGCTGACAACGTTGTCCCCTTCCAGTGCGGAAATGGGGACGAAACGCACGTCGCTCAGTCCCAGCTTGCCGGCAAAGGTAAGGTAATCTTCCTTGAGCTCGTTGAACCGGGCTTCGCTGTAATCCACCAGGTCCATCTTGTTGATGGCCACCACGATATGGCGGATCCCCAGCAGGGACGCGATAAAGGAGTGGCGGCGGGTCTGGGTCATTACGCCGTGACGGGCGTCGATCATCAGGATCGCCAGCTGGGCCGTGGACGCGCCGGTGGCCATATTGCGGGTGTACTGCTCATGGCCCGGGGTGTCGGCAATGATGAACTTGCGCTTGTCGGTACTGAAGTAGCGGTACGCCACGTCAATGGTGATGCCCTGTTCCCGTTCGGCCTGAAGGCCGTCTACCAGCAGGGCCAGGTCCAGCTTTTCGCCGGTGGTTCCCATTTTCGCACTGTCGGTCTTCAGGCTGGCCATATGATCTTCATAGATCATTTTCGTGTCGTGAAGCAGGCGGCCAATCAGGGTGCTCTTGCCGTCATCGACGCTGCCGCAGGTCAGCAGACGCAGCAGCTCCTTGTTCTCGTGTTGTTTCAGGTAGGCCTGAATATCTTCGGCGATCAGATCAGACTGGTGTGACATCTCAGAAGTATCCTTCCCGCTTTTTCTGTTCCATGGAGCCGGCGGAGTCATGGTCGATAACCCGGCCCTGGCGTTCGGAGCTGGTGGCCAGCAGCATTTCCTGGATAATCTCCGGCAGGGTGTCAGCCTCGGACTCGATGGCGCCGGTGAGAGGGTAGCAGCCGAGGGTGCGGAACCGGACTGACTTCATCATCGGCTCTTCGCCTTCCTTCAGTGGCATGCGCTCGTCGTCTACCATGATCAGTGTGCCGTCCCGCTCGACCACCGGGCGCCGGGCAGCGTAATACAGCGGTACGATTTCGATGTTTTCCAGATAGATGTACTGCCAGATATCCAGCTCGGTCCAGTTGGAGAGCGGGAAGACCCGGATGCTCTCACCCTTGTTCACCTTGCCGTTGTAAATGTTCCACAGTTCCGGGCGCTGGTTTTTTGGGTCCCAGCGGTGATATTCATCCCGGAAGGAGTAGACCCGCTCCTTGGCGCGGGACTTTTCTTCATCCCGGCGGGCACCACCAAAGGCGGCATCGAACTTGTACTTGTCGAGTGCCTGTTTCAGTGCCTGGGTTTTCATGACATCCGTATGCTTGGCGCTGCCGTGGGTGAATGGGCCAATGCCCTGTTTCACGCCGTCTTCATTGACATGAATAATCAGGTCGAGACCGTATTCCTTCACCTTGCGGTCGCGAAATTCGATCATGTCGTGGAATTTCCACGTGGTGTCCACATGCATCAGCGGAAACGGCGGCTTGCCCGGATAAAATGCTTTCATCGTGAGATGCATCATTAC
>CAZHAY010000159.1:0-4722 GCA_964530545.1 uncultured Marinobacter sp. | reverse complement strand
GGTCTGGCGGGATGGTATCGAGACCGGGTCGGGAAACGAGCCAGTGCCGCATCGATGGCGTCACCCGCCTCTATCCGGTCAATGGCCTGACAGGCAGCGTCGGCAAACAAAGAATAGCCGTGCTGCTCAATAACGGACTGATACTGAACAAGCGCTTCAGGGATCTGATCCTTCTCTTCCAGCTCCTGGGCGTGAAGGTAAGCCTGTTCAGCGGTTCTATCTGCGGGGTTCATCCCTGATCTCCGGCCGCGACTTCATGACATTACCGTAACGGAATGCAATCTTACGTGTTCCCGCCTGCGGTTAACGCTGACGGGATCACACTTTATGCTCGATTGCAGGTCGTCAAACCGGGCGGGCGCTGCGATTACCGCTATTTATTGGCGTCGTTATCCCAGGGGTGGACCGGCAACACGGCTTCGGTCTGGTCGGGGTCCAGGGAAGACCGGAAGTAATCCATGGCCTTTTCGGCCTCGCCCAGCGCATCGAATCTTGCGACGTGATAGATGGCCTCGCCTTCATTGACCAGGGGAAGATTGTTCACACAGATCACGATGCCGGAGATGGGCGACAGAATGCTTTCTTCTGTCTCACCGAAGGGATCCGCTACCATGGCCAGACGCTGCCCCTTGCGAACCTTCTGGCCCAGCTTGGCAACGGGCCGCATAATACCATCAATATCCGCCCTCACCCAGGTGGACATTGCGGCGGTTTCGGACCTTTTCCTCGGGGGTTTGGGGGCCTTCTGCCGGGGAATCATTTCCAGCTCCCGCATCACCCGGATTACCCCTTTGACACCGCTATTGATCACTACGTCATCAAAGCGCAACGCCTCGCCCCCTTCGAAGGTGATCACCGGGATATCCTGTGAGTCGGCATATTCACGCAGGCTGCCGTCACGCAGGGTCGCATTGAGGATGATCGGTGCGCCGAACGCTTCCGCCATGCGCACGGTTTCAGGGTTCTTGAGCTCGGCGCGGATCTGCGGAAGGTTGAAGCGGTGGACCGCCCCTGTGTGCAGGTCGATCAGATGCGTAACGTCTTTCATGATCTGGGTGCGCAGCAGATAAGCAATCCGCCCGCCCAGGGAGCCGCTTTCACTCCCGGGAAAACACCGGTTCAGGTCACGGCGGTCTGGCAGGTACCGGGTGCGCTGAACAAACCCGAAAATATTCACGATGGGCACTGCCACCAGTGTACCCCTGAGATGGCGCAGGGCCGAATTCCTCAGTACCCGGCGGACGATCTCAACGCCGTTTATCTCGTCGCCATGGATGGCACCGCAAACCATCAGTACCGGTCCGTCCCGCCGGCCGTGGACCACCTCCACAGGAATGTGCAGCGGGGTATGAGTGTAGAGCTTGGCGACCGGCACCTCGACCGTTTCCCGCGTGCCTGGTTTGATTTCAGTGTCTGCAATAACGAAGGGTGGTCGCGCCACAGGTTAACCTCTGCCTTTGGTTTTTGTTTTCCACGGCCTGTGATTTTTTTCAGTCCAGTTGATAATCATGCCAGCGACGTTTTTGCCGGTGGCATTCTCAATACCTTCCAGGCCCGGAGAGGAGTTTACTTCCATCACCAGCGGACCACGACTGGAGCGTAGCAGATCCACCCCAGCGACGTTCAGCCCCATGGCCTTGGCGGCGGTGATGGCGGTGCGGCGTTCCTCAGGGGTAATCCGGACCAGCGAAGCCGTGCCTCCGCGATGGAGGTTAGAACGGAATTCCCCTTCCGCACCCTGGCGTTTCATGGCAGCAATCACCTTGTCGCCAATGACAAAACAGCGAATATCCGCGCCGCCGGCTTCCTTGATGAACTCCTGCACCAGAATGTCGGCTTTCAACCCCATAAAGGCCTCGATGACGCTTTCGGCAGCCTTGCGGGTTTCCGCCAGCACGACGCCGATACCCTGCGTGCCTTGCAGAAGCTTGATCACCACCGGCGCGCCACCCACCATTTTCAACAGCTCAGGCACGTTGTCGGGCTTGTTGGCAAAGCCGGTCACCGGCATGCCGACGCCTTTGCGGGCCAGCAACTGTAACGACCGGAGCTTGTCCCGAGATCGGGTAATCGCCACCGATTCGTTAACCGGAAACACCCCCATCATCTCAAACTGACGCAGAACGGCGGTACCGTAAAATGTGACCGAGGCGCCAATTCGCGGAATCACCACATCGAAATCCTCCAGCACCTCTTCATGGTAGTGGATGCGGGGGTCCGCCGATGTGATGTTCATTGAGCAGTGCAGCGCGTCGATCACACGCACTTCATGGCCCCGGTTAATACCCTCCTCGACCAGGCGTCGTGTGGAATACAGATGCCGGTTGCGGGAGAGAATGGCTATTTTCATGAATGATTCCTCAATACCGGTTCTCCGGTCAGGTAGGAAGCTTCGGGCATGACGGTACAGCGGCCGGCCATGGCCGTACGACCCAGCAACATCCGGAACCGCATGGAATCCCGGTTAGTCAGAGTCATTTCAATGGGCCAGCGCTGATCGCCGACAATGACTTCAGTGGCAATCACCAGTCGCAATTCCGTATGGCCGCCAGAGTCGGTGACCGAGCGTTCATCAATCACGGCGGCATCGCATTCCACCACGCTGTGGAGGTTATGCTGTTCCGGGTGCACCCAGAACTTCACCCGGCGCTCGCCGTTCTCGGTATACGGCTCGGTGCGAAAGGTATGGAGGCATGAGGTCCGGGCACCAGTATCTACTTTGGCTTTGATGCGCTGGATGTCCAGCTCAGGCAGAGCCACCCACTCTCTCCAACCGAGGGCAATCCGTTGGTGGCCGTCATTATCAATTATGGGCTGCGGGGCTGAATTTCCAGACATTGTAGGGCTCCTTGTTATGGTTCTGGTTCTTGCGTCCTTTGCGGATGCGGCGCATTAAACGAGGCTATGGGCCGCCGCTCAATACGCATAATTGCCAACGGGGAACTATCAAAGAATCAATGGCGTACATTCACTATAATGCAGGGCGCGGGTTCCGGCGAATCAAAGGCCCCCATGGACGGGTTCACGGCGTGCCCCTGAAAGGGAGCTTGCGCAGCGCGCCCGGCACCATGCTCAGTCCTATCAGAAACTACAAACCGGGCAGTCCGGGTCCCTGGCCAGCTTCATCTCGCGCCACTCCATCTGCCAGGCATCCAGTAACATCAGACGACCGGCAAGATTGCGCCCCTGCCCCGAAATCAGCTTGATGGCCTCCATGGCCTGGGTGGCACCAATGATCCCCACCAGCGGACCGATCACACCGGCCTCCGAACAGGTCAGATTTTCATTGCCCTGCTCCGGGTACAGGCAGTGGTAACACGGACTGGACTCATCCCGGGCATCAAACACCGACACCTGCCCCTCACCGCGAATCGCGGCCCCCGACACCAGCGGGATCTTCGCCTGCACACACGCCCGGTTCAGGGCAAAGCGGGTCTCGAAATTGTCCGTACAGTCCAGCGCCAGATCCACCCCTGTGGCGATTTCTGCCAGCAGCTGATCGTCAAGGCGCTCCACCCGGGGCAGAACCGAGATCTCCGGGTTGATGCTCCGCAGCCGCTTCGCCAGGGTTTCTGCCTTCGCCAGACCGAGGTCTTCCTGCGTAAACGCAATCTGGCGCTGGAGATTGGGTAACTCGACTTCGTCATCGTCCGCCAGCACTAGCGTGCCGACGCCGGCAGAACCCAGATAGAGAGCTGCCGGACAGCCAAGGCCACCGCTTCCGAGTATCAGCACACGGGCCTGTTTGAGCGCCAGCTGGCCTTCGATACCGAAGTTTGGCAGCAGCAACTGACGGCTGTAGCGGAGGAGTTCCTTGTCGTTCAGCATGTAGAGAGGTCTCTGCCCAGAAGAAAGTTTATTCCCGGCGCCCCAGAGTCAGCCGTTCATTTCCACCGTAGTCGTTCCGGGTCTCGATCGAGCGGTAGCCAGCGCACTGGAACAGCGACCTGACGGCGTTTCCCTGATTGTAGCCATGTTCCAGCATCAGCCAGCCACCCGGGTTGAGCCACTCGGGGCTTTCTTCGATCAGATACCGGATCGCATCCAGGCCATCCACGCCAGAGACCAGCGCAGTTGCCGGCTCATGGCGAACGTCCCCCTGGGCCAGATGGACGTCACCTTCTTCAATATACGGTGGATTGGACACGATCAGATCAAAGCGCTGAGGTGCCAACTGATCAAACCAGTGGCTTTGCGTAACGGCGAGTGGATGCCGGCAACGCTCTGCGTTGCGCCTGGCCAGGTCGACAGCAGCCGGGACCACATCCGTTGCCTGCAGCTGCCATTGCGGCCGCTCACTGAGCAGTGCCAGTGCAATGGCGCCGGTACCGGTGCCCAGGTCAATCACCCTCGCCTGCTCCGGCAGAGGCAGCGATAGCGCCGCCTCGACCAGACACTCGGTGTCCGGGCGGGGAATCAGCGTGTCAGGGGTGACTTCGAGCTCCAGCGACCAGAAGCCCTGGTGACCGAGGATATGAGCGATGGGTTCGCCGTTGATCCGTCGCTCCACAAGGCTGAAAAAGCGGCTTGTCTGCAAGTCGGTCAGTCCGGTCTCGGGAAAGGCCCGAAAGCGGGTACGGGACCAGCCGGTGACTTCAGCCAGTAACAGTTCAGCGTCAGTGCGGGGCGATTCCCCGGCGATGCGCTCGCTGGCCAGGGCCAGCGCCTGTTCGCAGGTCAGTCCCGGCTTACTCATCCGCAAGGCTGGCCAGCAGGTCGGCC
>CAZHAY010000158.1:0-4738 GCA_964530545.1 uncultured Marinobacter sp. | reverse complement strand
CCGAAATCCATCACCTCTCAGAGGAGCGGGGGGTTGATCTCATTGTGGTGGGCAGTCATGGACGCCGCGGTATCCAGTTGTTACTGGGCTCTACTGCCAACGGCGTCCTCCACGGGGCAAAATGTGATGTGCTTGCAGTAAGGATTCGCTGACAGGTGCCGGGCCGGGCCGGGCCGGGTTCGACTCTGCCCGGCGAACCCGGTCCATTCCCACCCTGAAGCGTCCCATGCAGCGCGGACGCCTAACCGCCGCCTTGCATCTCTTCCAGCTCCATCCAGCGCTCGATGGTCTTCTCCAGGCTGGCTTCGGTGTCCGCCAGCTCCTTCAGTACGAGGTTTACCTGATCCGCGTCCTGCTGATAGAAGTCCTGCGCCGAAACACGTTCGTTCAATTTTTCCAGCTGTGATTCCAGCGCTTCAATCTGCCCGGGCAGCTGCTCCAGCTCCCGCTTGTGCTTGTAGCTGAGCTTTACCGGACGCTTCTCGTCCTGAGCCCGCTCCGTGACTTTGCCGGAATCCGGGGCTCTTGCCGGGCGGCTCTCGCTGGCGCTGGCGCCGGCAGATTCGACTTCGGTCGGAAATCGGCCGCCCTGATGGCGCCAGTCGGAATAGCCGCCGACGTATTCCCGGACTTCGCCAGAGCCGTCCAGGAAGAGGGTGTCGGTGGCGATATTGTCGAGAAACTCCCGGTCGTGGCTGATGACGATAACCGTACCAGCGAACTCTACCAGGCGGGCTTCAAGCAGCTCCAGGGTTTCCACATCGAGGTCGTTGGTGGGCTCGTCCAGCACCAAAATGTTGGCCGGCTTGCTGAAAAGTTTTGCCAGCAGCAGCCGGGCACGTTCACCGCCGGAAAACACTCGCACCGGTGACCTGGCCCGCTGGGGAGAGAACAGGAATTCCTGCAGGTAGCCCAGCACATGCTTCTGCTGGCCGTTGATCTCGATGTACTCACGGCCTTCAGACAGGTTATCCAGGGCATTGCGCTCCAGGTCCAGTTCACCCCGGAGCTGGTCGAAATAGGCAACCTGCAGGTTCGTGCCCAGCCTGATGCGGCCTTCGGTGGGCTTCAGATCCCCGAGCAGAAGCCGGACCAGCGTGGTTTTGCCAGTGCCGTTTTCCCCCACCAGCCCGATCTTGTCGCCCCGCAGGATGGTGAGGTTCAGATCCCTGATAATCTCCCTCCCATCGGGATACCCGAAAGCTGCGTCGACGGCTTCCACTACCAGTTTGCCGGACCGGGACGCATCCTCTACCGAGAAGCTGGCTGTGCCCACCCGCTCACGACGCTGGTACCGTTCCTCCCGCATGGCCTTGAGCGCCCGTACCCGCCCCATGTTGCGGGTACGCCGGGCCTTGATGCCTTGCCGGATCCACGCTTCTTCCTGCTTCAGGCGCTTGTCGAACAGCGCATTCTGGCGCTCTTCCTCTTCCAGCGCCTTCTCCTTGAGTTCAAGGTACCGGTCGTAACTGGCGGCAAAACTCACCAGGTGCCCACGGTCCAGCTCAACGACGCGGGTTGCCATCCTGCGGATAAACGCCCGGTCGTGAGAGACGAAAATAATGGCGCCGCGGAACTGGCTCAGGGCCTCTTCCAGCCACGCGATAGCGGGGACGTCCAGATGGTTGGTGGGCTCGTCCAGAAGCAGGACGTCCGGCTCGGAAACCAGCGCCTGGGCCAGCAGTACCCGCCGCTGCCAGCCCCCCGACAGGGTATTGAGGGTCTGGTCGGGGTCGATGCGATACTGTTGCAGAATGGCGGTCACCCGCTGGTCCAGCCGCCAGCCGTCCAGGGCCTCCAGCCGCTCCTGAACTTTCATCAGCTCTTCCAGGGAGGCCTCGTCCGCCTGCTGGGACAACTGATGGAACCGGGTCAGCAGAGCGCCGGTCTCCGGAAACGCGTCGGCCACGACCTCATAGGCGGTACGGGTATCGTTGGTGGGCAGCATCTGTGGCAGTACCGCCAGCCGGGCCCCGCTCTCGAGCCTTACCACCCCGCCGTCCGGCGTCACCTCCCCCGCGATGATTTTCAGCAGCGTGGACTTCCCCTCACCGTTACGACCCAGCAGGCACACGCGCTCGCCGGGCTCGATGACCAGGGCGGCCTGATCCAGCAGTGGCTGAATACCATAGGCCAGGGAAATGTTTTCGAGGGTCAGCAAGGCCATAAACCGTATTACTCCTTGGATTCAGTAAGCGTGACCGGGTCTCCGACACGCAGGACACCAGGTCCCTGATGGACCGCGTTAACCCCAAACAGAACGCCATCTTCGGTACGCCGGAAGCGGGCCAGGGTTTTCATGGGCTCGCCGTCGGGACTGCGGTTGCCGGCGTCGGGATCAACAGTAATCATGATGCAGCGACTGCAGGGCTTAATAACCCGGACCGGCGCCGAACCCAGGGTCATTTCAAGCCAATGGTCTTCGTGCCAGGCCGCCGCACCGTCAATCACTACATTAGGGCGGAAACGACGCATATCGCCGTAGCCGGGGCAGCGCTGCGCCAGATCGTCCAGGGACGTCTGGTTAGCCAACAACAGCGGAAAGCCGTCGGCAAAGCTGACGGGGTGAACGCCGGTCAGGCTGGCATGGTGTACCGGCCGGGTGACCAACTCAGGCATATAGACCAGGGTGACCGCCTTGCCCAGATACGCGGACACCGCCGCGGAGGCGCTGCCGGCCTCTTCCAGCACACCAGAGACCTGATCCCGCCAGACTACCACTTCCCGCGTCCGCGTGCCCGCCACCACAGGCACAGCACCATGAGACGGAACATCGAGTATCAGTTGGTGGCTGTCGAACCAGGGTCGAATCCGGGCCAGAGCCGGATATTTACGCTGGGTTACAAAACGTCCCTGATCGTCCACCAGCATCCAGCGCCGGTCATTAGCGGGGCCGAAGCGGTCGAGGACCAGGGAGTCGGTTGCGATGCCCCCCAGGGATTTAACCGGGTAATAAAACAGCGATCTGATTTTCATCTATTTTCCGGCGTGGCGAAGAAACCGGGTCAGTATACTGAAGTCCGGCGGGACTACGGGGCATAAACGAAAAAACCCGGCCGTTTCGGGCCGGGTTTCCGGAATCTGGAGCGGGAAACGAGATTCGAACTCGCGACCCCAACCTTGGCAAGGTTGTGCTCTACCAACTGAGCTATTCCCGCTGAATATCGGCACAGGGCCTATCAACATATCGGCACAGGGCCTATCAACGGCTGCGTATTCTACTCACCGAAACGGACTCGTCAACTGTTTTTTGCTATTTGGGGTCTCGTTAGCGGATTTTTTACTGCCCCCAGCTGCTGGCGCCACCGCCCAGGTATTCCTCCTCCTCGGCCGTGGACGGCCGTTTCAGCGCCCGGTTGCGGTGGGGAAAGCGGCCGAATCGCCTGATAACGGCATGATGGTCATGGGCGGCCTTCTGGAAACTCTCAAGGAAGGTGCCAAGAGGGCCGTCATGGCCGGCAGCAAGCTGCTCATAGAGCTCTAGCGCCCGTTGTTGGTGGGCCAGTTTTTCAGAATGTTGCAGCGGCATGTAGAAGAACGCCCGGTGAATTGGCAGCAACTGCCTGTCTGCGCCCGCCCTGATCCCTTCCAGAGTCAGCTCTACTGCCTGTTGATCGTTTGAGAACGCCAGCTCACCACCGCGGTGGATATGTCGGGTAAACTGATCCAGAAGGATAATCTCTGCCAGCCGCCCCCCGGGCTCTTTACGCCAGTGGTCCAGCCCGTTTTCAGCGGCAAACAGCACCATGGACATGAATCGACGGCGAATTTCCCGGTCAAAGGCTTTCGAGGCCCGAAACCAGCGATCACGGTGTTCCTGGTCTGGCAAGCCGTGCTCATCCAGGGACCCAAACCAGTAATCCAGCAGTTCATTCCAGGCGAACATAATCTCTCCGGCGGTTGGAATTCGCAGTTGGGATGACGCAGTTATACACTGGATCCCAGATTCTCCATAGGAGCACAGAGCCATGACGGCCTCAACCCGGATTCTGTTACTCGCTCACGGCAGCAGTGATCGCCGCTGGTGCGAGACCTTTGAGACCCTGGCGGGCCCGACGCTCGATGCCCTGCCCGAGGCCCGCATTGCCTATATGGAGCTGGCCGAGCCCTCCCTGGAATCACAGATAGAACAGGCTGCTGCGGACGGCATTACGGATATTCGGGTCGTCCCCCTGTTTCTGGCGGCCGGACGCCACCTACGCCGGGATGTGCCCGCCATGCTGGAGGCCCTGGAAGCCCGCCTTGACGTAAAGGTGGCGCTGCTGCCCCCCATCGGCGAAAACCCCCGGCTGGCCCATGCCCTGAAGGAGATCGTTACCGACTCTCTGGAGACCTGATCATGATCGGAAAAGAACCTGCTGGTCACCGGGGCACCGGCTTTGTCGGCCGGGCCCTCTGCCTGAAACTGCGACGGGAAGCGCTATAGAAAACGGAGTGAATAGTCACTGAACTGCCTGAACACTGGCATTTTTTCTGACAAACGGTTGACACCTACCCGTCGCATTCTTAATATACGCGCCACCTCGACGAGGCAAGGTTTGAGAAATGCGTCCCCTTCGTCTAGTGGCCCAGGACTCCGCCCTTTCACGGCGGCAACAGGGGTTCGAACCCCCTAGGGGACGCCACTCTTCTCTTACTGCTCGCGGGTTTCCTGATCCGCCGTCCTCACTGTCTTCGTCTTCGCATCCCGAACAACAAAATATCCTACCGCGGCCATAAAGCCGACCATCAAAAGCAC
>CAZHAY010000157.1:0-4797 GCA_964530545.1 uncultured Marinobacter sp. | reverse complement strand
CGGGGTCCGCATCAACACGGTCAACCAGATCGTTCAGTACAAACGCCGCCAGATCAGTCGCATGCCATCCGGACAGTCGGCCACCCCGGCGGCCACCGGCGGTACGTGTTGCGGCTACGATATAAGCTTCTGCCATTGCTGGATCCTCGTTCGGGCCGCACTGCGGCATGGTTGTCTTACCGACATTCTACCGTTGGGGAGGCGCCATGGCCTCTTCAATAGAGAAGCAGTGAGTCACCTGATACCCCTACTCCAACAAGAATATATAGCCATCGTATACTGTCACCAACAGTTGATTGCGGTGTACGGTAATGGAGTGGATTGACGAATCGCTGACAGGCTCACTGCGCCAGCGTAACTCGCCGGTAAGCGGATCCAGCATGCAGATCCGGGTGTCGCAGGCTGCATACAGGCGCTCGGCCGTGACTGCCACGGCCGGGAACACGGGCTCTTCCAGGGTCCAGCGCAGCTCACCGGTCTGCTCATCCAGGGCAAACAATCCGTTACGGTTGTTGACGTAAACCAGACCATGGGCCACGGCAACCGGGGCATCAAGCCTCGATTCGGTGTCAAAGGTCCAGAGCACCTCGCCAGTCTCGGCGTCGAAGGCGGCCAGCTCTTCTGACCAGCTGCCTACGAAAAGCTTGCCATCATGGTAGGCGACGGGCGTGGTGGAGAACCCGCTCCTGCTGAACGAATTGACCCAGAGTTCCTGCCCGGTGCGTGCATCCAGAGCCCCTACCCGGCTCCCGGTATTGGACACGTACAGGACGTCTTCCACCAGGGTCACGCCGCCGATGGCACTCCCATACATTTCCCGCTCCCAGATGACTTCGCCATCGGCCGCGTTCAAAGCACGAACCTTGTCGGCATAATCGCCCACGTAGACCACTCCGTCTGCGGTGGCGATCACTCCATGAGGAGACTTCTCCGCCGTGAAGCGCCACTGCTCTTCGCCGCTACTCAGGTCCAGCGCATAAAGAACGTAATCTTGAGCGGCCATGAACACCTTGTCTCCGCCAACAGCAACGGTTTTGCCCGCATTTCCCTGAATACGAAATCGCCACTGGCGCTTTCCTGTTGCCAGATCCAGTGAGTACAGGGAGTTGTCGTTGGCGCCGAGCAGCACCTGATCACCGGCTATAACGGGGCTTTGGATCAGGGTACTCAGGGTGAGGAATCGCCAAACTTCGGATGGCGGGCTGGCCGGGCCTTCGTCTGTATAAAAGCCTGTTCTGTGCTGGTCGGCGCGATAAGGTACGGCCGCCGCGCAGTGCTGGGATACAAGTAGAGCAGCCAGGGCAAGAACAGTGCTGGCCATCATGGTAAATGGGCTGAAGATTCGCTTTGCGATCATTCCATGACCCTCCTGCCGTTCTCATACTGCCAGCTGAAGCTGACGTCCCCCCGGCTATAGAAGGTGTTCTCACCATGGCGCACGCCATCGACATAATGCCGGATTTCCTCCAGGGACCCGTCCAGTGAAAACCGCACATGGGTGCCCACGGGGACTCCTTTGTCGAAATATCCCCTGAAGTGGTCGTAGCCTTCGTCAAACCGGGCCAGCCAGTAGCCGTCAAGTTCACCATCTACGTAGGTGCCTGACCAAGTTGCTTTTTCCCTCAGACTGTAGCTCTGCCATGGCCCCACTCGCTTCCCGCGATGATACTCGCCTTTCATAGCAATACGTCCGTCAGAGAGGCTCAGATACGGGCCATGGAGCTCCCCATCGGCGTAGGTTTCCAGCAGGATGACGTCGCCATTCTCGTCAACTGTTCGCCTTTCCCCATGCAGTTCCCCCGGTTTTCCGTATTGGTAGTATTCGATGCGTTTGCCATCCCCATAATCCGTGGTTTTTATGTAAAGACCCAGCAGCCACATCCCATCGAGCACTTCGCGGCGACTCGTTAAGTCACCCGAAGCATCATATTCCTCCAGCAGTGACCATCGTCGGTCGTCGGAGCGACGCTCCAGGCGCACCAGACGTTCATCCTTCCAGGTTTGGTACACCCTCGTGGGGCCATACTCGGTTTCCTCGATAACCATGGAAGAAACAAGGTGGCCATTTTTGTCGTACTCTTTCTCTTCGTTAACCTCACCCTGCTCATTCATGCGCTGGTAGAGCTTAAGCTCGCCATTATCGTGGAAATGGCGGTGTTCCCCCACGCGGGCCTGCTGATCATCCGCCCAGGCAAACAAGGGCAGAATAACCATAAGCAACAGGGTCCTACGGATCCACTGGGTCATTGTGGTGCCTCCACGTTAACGGGCAGCGGGGGGAAGCTGGCCGTCCAGGTTTTTACGAGAGGATCTTTCATTGTCCGGGTCTCGATCCGGTCCGTGTACCCGGCCGTCCGCAGCCATCGGCCCTCCAGCAACACCTCATTAATGGTTTCCCGATGGGGGGAAAGTCCGTTCCTGTAGTCCGGCGGCAGCAGGTGGAGTGCGTGGCCGTTTTCATTGAGGAAGCGGTAGCGCTGCAGAAAGGCCAATACTGACTCTTCGAGATGGGGGGCGTCGGGCAGCTGGCTGAGCTCAACCAGCCAGGGACGGTCTCCCAGGTCCAGCTCCACAACCTGCCAGTCGCCGAGGTTAGTGCAGCGCAGTTCGCTTTTTACGTCGATACCATAGAAATACTGCTGGACGCCATCTTCGGTTCGCAGGTGCCACCGAACCTCATCCGACTCGCTGTACCATGGCACTTCCTCCAGTTGCCAGGAAAGAGGGGTGCCCTGAATGTCCGGGGCCTGAACAACAACCGGTTCGCACATGCCCTTCAGTGCGACTGGTAATGCCAGCGACAGGCTCTGCCTGCTGACCTCTGACAGGGCCAGGGAGGCGGGGTCAGGCAGAGCACTGTCGTCGCCGTGCAGCAGCATTTCCATAGGCGGCGGCACGTCGGGATGTGACTGCAAGGCATCCTCCGAGATGAGCGTGAGCTCCAGAGCCATCGGCTCGGCCTGGCTCTTTCTGAAGGTGTAGAAGGTAAGACTTTCGGGCACCCCTTGCCCGAAGGCAGCTGTCATATCTCCGGTAGTGCCATGTCCCAGCCCTGCAGCACGAAGGATCTCGGCTTCCTGGTAATCAAGCCAATCGGGAGCCGTTTCCTGCTTCAGCGGCGAGACCACGGCTCCGTCCAGGCCATAGATACGGTAGCTGAACCAGTGCTGTGGTGATTCATCAAAACGCAGCTGGAATTCGCCGGGTACGCCCGTGGGAATCGCTCTTACGCGGGCCCCTTCAAATTCCGCTTCGGTTTCGTTCTTCGGATCCAGCTTCAGAGTCAGTGGATGAACGAGGTAGGGATGATAGGTCGCCTGCGCCTCTATCCGGTCAAGCTGCGCGATCTGTTGATCTGCATTCTGGTTCCAGCCCAGAGGGATACCCAGCCACATGGCCTGGAACCGGTTCTGCTCACGGAACCGGTACAGGGAACGTCCACCGGGCATCAACTCCAACTTCAGAGGCTCGTCATCGTTTTTGTAGAGCTGGATATGGTCGAGCGTGAGGTCTCCCGGCAAGGCATCGGGAGGCAGGTCCAGCCCAAGAGACATCATCAGCCCTTCGTCCTGGTACGAGAAGCCTCCCAGTGGGGTTGCCACCAGGTCTTCCGCGCCATAGACAGCCGCTTGTGGGTCGAACCCGGACGGGTCGGGGCCCGGAGGCAGGATATCAAACAACTCGACAAGGCCTTCCCCCTCCAGAAACAACTGACCAGGCAATGGCGTAGAATTCTCGGCCAGCATGACCATGGCATGGTGGAACTTCTCGCCATCTGCGGCATCTTTCGCGACCAGGGCCATCCGGTTGAGCCATCCGGTCTCGCGCTCAAACACCATGACGCCGGCCAGCCGCAGCCGATCGGTTTCGGCGGCCACGTCCGCAATTACCTCAAACTCGGTCACTGACCGAGTGGTCAGGTGCAGTTCAGGACTATCACCGGAGGCCGGCACGGTGACGGTCTTGCCCTCCTTGAGCGACAGGCTGGAGGGCATCACGCCGGGATGTACCATGCCAGCCTGAATAGGCTCGAGCAGCTCCTCACCGCCGTCTTCGAGAACACCCTGCCACAGGTCAGGGTTGCGGCTTCTGATATCCAGTACTTCACCGGACTTCCGGTCGACGTCAATGTCGAAGCCGGCAGATACCAACTCCCGCCATACAGGTGTTTCCCCATCCTGCCTACGCAGGCTGGAAACCTGCGACCGCCCGCCGCTCCCCTGCTCCATATGCAGCGGAACGATAGACAGTGTCGTGCGCTGCTTCTCTGTATCCAACACCCGGTATTCCAGAGTTGCACTGGTGCCAAAACCAACTGTCTGCCGTCCGAAGCCGGAGTGCATCTCCTGCAGAGCAAGGCTGTGCACGGTATATCGACGGGCATCATCCTTACTGAGGGAAAAACCGAGGGTAGACGGATCGGGTGCGCAACCCGTCGTGATAAACAGAGCGGCGGCAACGCAGCCCCATAACCTTGACTTCGCAGGCATGAAATTCCTTGTCCTGATCTGGTTGGTGATCAACGCGCGGGGGGGAGGGAGGCAATACTGACGGGATACAGCGCGTGCTGACCGGCATTCAGAGCGTCCCTGCTCCTTCGTTCGCACTTTCATGAACTCGGCGTAACTTTAGCACTTCCGTTCTGTTCAGTTCCAGCCACCAGGTTGGAAAACGTGCGGGTGAGCAAGCCATCACTCACTGCTCCGGCCTCGTTGAAAGCGACGGTATCTGATTCGGTTTATCGTGGCGCCATACGGATCGCACCGTCCAGGCGCACACTCTCTCCGTTGAAATAAC
>CAZHAY010000156.1:0-4856 GCA_964530545.1 uncultured Marinobacter sp. | reverse complement strand
CGGGACGGGCGTTTGAAATGGCTGGTACGGCCGGCCTCTGCTACTGCCATGGCGACGGGTTCGGTATTGCTGTTGGCTCACTCTCCTGTGGACCTTACCGGACTGCATCATGCGTTGATCGGGCAGGCAACGATAACCGGCAGCGCATTGATCATCGGGCTGGGCTGGGCGTGGTGGTTACTGGGCGACAGCAGGGAAGCGGTAACAGAACCACCGGAGAAAAGCCCAGGCAGCGATGACCTGTGGCTGGCCGTCAATCAGCAGGGCAGGATAACCCGCGCCAGCGTGACGCACATGCGCTTTCTGGCTCATGGACGCCGGCCATTAATTGGCCAGGAGTTTCAGCAGTTTTTTAACCAAAAAACGCTCTCTGAAGCGGATCTGGGAAAACTCAATCGGGCCTGCTCGTGGGCCAGGTGTGGTCGGGCTCCGGTTGCGATGGTAGTAACCTACTGCTCAGGCCATCACTCCCCACGTCTGCTGGATATGCTGGTCCGGCCCAAGCTCCGCGACGGCGAAATCCACGGCTTTTACTTGCGCGCGAAGGACCTGTCGAGCTCCTGAATGTCAGGCGGCACTGCTCGTCCTGCAGGCTTAATTAGGCAGACTTCCCGCACGCTTTATTAATCTCCCAGGCAGATTTGCCCGAATTATCATAATTTGGGCATATTTGCACATCCCCTGGCTCCCCTCTATAATCAGGGCATCTACTGAGCGCTACCCGGCCCTCAGCGATGCAGGAGGCAGAGCCATGCGCGCATACCAGACAACCGATCAGTTACCCATCCAGTTGGGAGCACTTACAGCCAGCCACAGTAGTGCCGGTCTGCGCTGGCTGTTCAGGGCGCGGGACGCCTGGACCCTGACCATGGACGAACTCGGCATTCTGCTCGGCGGCGTGAAGCGGCGAACCCTGAATGACTGGCAGCAAAAGCTCAAGGCTGGGCAGGAGATAGAGGTGTCCCGGGATACCCTGGAGCGGATCAGTCTGTTGCTTGGCATCCATAAGGCCTTGTTCCTGATTACGCCGGCGGAACATGAGCACATGGCGTATGAATGGTTCTGCAAGCCCATCGATCTGATGGGCCTGCGTGGAAGCTCGATTCGGGACTACCTGCTGACCCAGGGCACGATGGATGCCCTGTACTATGTGCGGCGAAACCTCGATGGCATGCGCGGCTGATAACGGCCCCGTCGCAGTTTAGGGAAGCAAAAGGAACGGGTCCGTGAACAGAGTTCAGCCCCAGTGGAAGCACCATAGGGTTATCCACAGCAAGCATCCGCCAATGGATGTGTTTGAAAGCCCTGACCATCTCATTTTAGGAGAGCTGGAATCCGCGACCAGTGACCGGGTAGTAAACTGGCCAAGGTTTGTTCTGGAGGAGGATTACCGCACCGGTACCGGCTGGGGTGCTGTTATGGCTTCGTTCTGTTATCCGGCGGAGGGCAGGTTCAACACCGCAGACCGGGGGGCCTATTATGCTGGCGACTGCCCTGAAACCGCGCTTCGGGAGTGGACGTATCACACCGAAAAAGTCTGGCGAGGCTTCGGGGTGGGCAATGATTTTTCTGCTGTTGTGCGCTGTTATACCGGTAAGGTAACGAAGCCATTGGTGGATATACGGGGACAATCGGAATTCATGCATGATACCGATTACCGGCTTGGCCAACAGCTGGCCGCTGAGCTTCTCCGCGCTGGCGAGTTCGGCATCCTCTTCAGCTCTGTACGCTCGCCCGGAGCGGAGGCCGTAGCCCTTCTCCGGCCGCCCGCCACCACTCCGGTGGTTCAGGCCGGTCATTATGTTCTGCACTGGAACGGCCGGCGATTTACTCATTACGCCCACCTGGACAGGTTTCATGCCCTTTAGAGGCGCTGGTTAAAGCCAGACTCAAGCTCCTGAGCATCCGGCGAAGCTGTTCGTCTGACCATTTTATTGGCTAGACTCCTTCAGATACCCCAAAGGAGTTCGCCGTGTTCAATCTCTATCCCGAAATCGAACCCTACGCCCGCCATCGTCTCGCGGTTGAGGCGCCCCATGAGCTTTATCTGGAGGAGTCCGGCAACCCTGATGGTATGCCGGTGATCGTCATTCACGGCGGACCGGGTGGCGGTTGTGAAGACTGGTACCGGCGCTTCTTTGACGCTGAGCGCTTCCGCATCATTCTGCTGGACCAACGGGGCGCCGGTCGTTCTACGCCGCTGGCGGAGCTGCGTAATAACAACACTCAGGCGCTGGTGGATGATCTGGAACGGGTGCGGGAATTTTTGGGCATCGGGCAGTGGATGCTGTTCGGTGGCAGCTGGGGCTCTACTCTTGCGCTGGTGTACGCCCAGACCTTCCCGCAGCGGGTATCGGGTCTGGTGCTGCGGGGTATCTTCCTTTGCCGGCCGGAAGATATTTTGTGGTTCTACCAAAGTGGGGCTGGCCGGATATTTCCCGATTACTGGCAGGACTATCTGGCGCCGATCCCTGAAGCCGAGCAGGATGATATGGTCAGCGCCTACTACCGCCGCCTGACAAGTGAGAATGAGCTTGAGCAGATCCAGGCCGCCAAAGCCTGGTCCATCTGGGAAGGCCGCTGTGCCACCCTGTACCCAAACCCCCGCGTTGTCGAACACTTTTCCCATCCCCACACCGCCATTGCCCTCGCCCGCATCGAATGTCACTACTTTATGAACCGCGCGTTCCTTGAGCCCGGGCAGATTCTGGCGAATGCACACCGATTAGCCAATATCCCGGGGATTATCGTTCACGGCCGTTATGATGTTATCTGTCCGCTGGACAACGCCTTTGCGCTTTCGGAAGCCTGGCCTCAGGCGGAGCTTCAGATTATCCGCGAGGCCGGGCACTCTGCCTCCGAGCCGCCCATTGTCGATGCCTTGATGCGAGCGGTGGAAACGGTAGCCCGACAGGCGCCGTTACGGCCCGCCTGACAGACGGAGTGACGGATGAGCTTCCGATGTCTCGCAAAGACCGTGACCTGATCGTACAGGTCCTTGATCCTGCTCACTTGAATAAAAGATAGCCTCCCGATAGAATTCGCCGCGCTCCTGACCTATCTGTTTCCAGGGAAGTTATGAAAGGACTGATCCAGAGAGTGACTGAAGCCAGTGTCACGGTGGATGGTGAGAAGATCGCCAGCATCGGAAATGGTCTGTTGTTGCTCCTCGGCGTCGAACGGAATGACGGCCCGGCGGAAGCGGAAGCGCTGCTGCACAAGATTGTTCGCTACCGCGTGTTCTCTGACGAAAATGGCCGCATGAACCGAAGCCTGCAGGATTGCGGTGGCTCCCTCCTTATTGTTCCCCAGTTTACGCTTGCTGCCGATACCGGCTCTGGCACCCGTCCGGGATTTTCCGGTGCGGCGGCGCCTGATCATGCCCGGGAATTGGTCGCCGTGTTTGTGGAAAAAGCAGAGGCAGCACTGGGTGATGATCGGGTAGGGCAGGGCGAATTCGGGGCGGATATGAAGGTGGCGCTGGTCAATGATGGTCCGGTGACGTTTTTACTGAGTGCATAGCTGAACTTGTCACTTTCTCACGTTGAGGCTACATTCGGGCGGTTTCCAGCTTTGTGTCTCGCAGGAGACCCGCTAAGCGTAATAAGCGGGCGTTTACCAGGCGATAATGTACTAAGAAATGCCCGTTAAAAATTTGCAAAGCTTCACGGCTTGTATTAAAACGAGCTTTATCAAGACACGACTTTAAGAAGGTTGTGTAAGTGGTTGACTGTGAAGGACTCCAAAGAAGAGGTCTGACGTCGCCACCCCGCAGCCACTGTGAGCAGTCGGACGCGGGCGTACTGTACTGACAGGCGGGTCAGGCCCGTCGCTAAAAAACCTGAGTTAACTCAAAAGGAAGATGCAAAAATGAAAAAGACACTAATCGCTTCAGCAATCGCCGCTGCGACCTTCTCCGGCTCCGTGCTGGCCCAGGGAAGCAACCTGCCGACTATCTACGGTAACATCCAGTACGCAATTGCATACGACGACGTAAAAGACGGTCGCCATGACACTAACCATTACGACAACGGCTCTACGATCGGCATCAAGCACGCCCACGCCATTACTCCGGGTCTCGAAGGCTTCTTCAAGGCGGAGTTCCACTTCGATGCAGATAATAACGAAGGGGCTGGCGACGATGGCATCTACGAGATCGACGAAGCCTACATCGGTGTCCGCGGTGAGAACTTCGGTCAGCTCTGGATTGGTAAGGACGATGATACCTACGAGCGCTCTGTCTCTATCATTGCTGAATATTTTGAAGCCGCTAACCTGAACCACGGCCTGGCCTACACCACTGGCGAAGGCGACCTGGTTCAGTACATGTCTCCGTCCTTCGGTGGCCTGTCCATCTGGGGCGCGGTGCAGTATAACGGCAGCAGCGATACCAAGGGTGGCAACGACAAGTCCTTCCCATGGCAGCTGGCTGCGGTTTATACCGTGGGTGATCTGGAGCTGGCAGCTGCCATCGACTCCAACGACAACACTGGCCTGGACGCCAACAACGAAAACTCCTACGGTTTCCGTGCTACCTATGCGCTGGACAACCTGGCGTTGACCGGTGAGTTCCACACTCGTAAGGACCTTGAAGACACCTACGGCATCATGGGCGTCTACACCCTTGGCAAGAACCGTTTTGCCCTGGCGTATGAGCGCACTGAGCAGGACTTCAGCGGTGAGTCTGACTACGACACCATCACCGTTCAGGCACTGCATAACCTGTCTGACAACATGTATGTCTACATCGAAGGCTACTTCGGTGGTGGTGACGACGTGTACGACACTGGTTACACCGACGCTACAGGTAACACCCTGTACTCTGACGAGCGCACCGTTGCTGTTGTAGGCGCAAC